>JADZAF010000244.1 GCA_020852755.1 Bryobacterales bacterium | reverse complement strand
GTGATGGTATGGCCCGAGGGAAAGGAGAACCGGTCGGGCGGCAGCAGGCTGGACCAGCAGTGCGGCTCGATCGCACAGGGCCGCTTGCGCCCGGTCAGGCGCTTCAGCCAGAGGAACGCCGCGATGCCGCAGGCGGCAGACAGCGCCGCCGCCCCGGCGGCTGCGAACCGCGCAGGTCCGCCGAACAGCAGCACAATCAGGCCCATGGCGTACCAGAGCCAGCCATCGCCGCCGCGGGTGGCGCACAGCATCCACAGGCGCAGCCAGCGCGGGGCCGGCCACCAGTGGACCTTGCGCATCACCTTGTGATCCACCGTCACCACCAGGCTGATCAGGTTCTGAGTAAGTTCCATATCAGGGCGCAGTCGAGCGCCTTCTCATGCCCTTTATATCCGAGACTGAGTTACAGACTGTTGACGGGAAGATGACGGCTTGATGAAATTCCGCGCGCGGCGCGCTCCTTTACCCTTCGAGGGGGAGCTTGACCGGCTGTCCGGTTTCCGCCGACCGGTCGGCCGCGAGGCAGATCTCGTGCGTCCTGGCGGCGTCGGCCAGGTTGCAGTGCGATTCCCGGCCGCTCCGGATGCAGTCGACCAGGTGATCCATCTGGGCCTGGAAGGGATGGTGCTCCACCGCGCCGCTGTCGGGCAGGATAGTCGGCACGGTGGCCCAGCCGGTCTGGCCCGGCCACTGGCGCGAGAAGACCTGGTTGTTGCGGATGGTGCCCCGGTCGCCGGCCAGCAGGATGTTGAACAGGTAGGGCATCTGGCATTCGATGGAGCTGGCCACCTTGCCCATCAGGCCGTTCGCGAACTTCACCAGGGTCACGGTGTTGGGATGGTATTGGTACCCGGCCGGGTTGCCGCGGCTGGTGTTACTGTAGGCGAAAACCTCCACCGCTTCCTGCCCGGCGAACCAGCGCAGGCCGTCCACGGCGTGGCACCCCGCGCTCAGGAGACTGCTGCCGCCGCCTTCCCGCGTAGTGATCCAGGCGTGCCCGGTGTAGTCGCGCCCGATGCCGTGCAGGTAGTCCACCTCCGCATAGAAGAGGCTGCCCGCCAAACCCTGGGCGAGCATGGCGCGGATGGTTTCGAACAGCGGGTTCCAGCGAAGCACGAAGCTGACCACGCTCCTCACCCCGGCCCGCTCCACCGCATCCGTGAGGCGGCGCAGTCCGGGCAGGTCGAGCGCCACGGGCTTTTCCACCACCAGGTGGCGCCCGGCGGCCGCGCAGCACACGCCCTGCTCCACGTGCAGGGCGTGCGGGGTGCAGATGGAAACGATGGAGACGTCTTCCTGGCGCAGCAACTGCTCCAGGTCGGTGTAAGGGCGGCAGTTCGCGAGGTTGTACTGCGCGGCCCTGGCCTCCGCCCGCGCCCGGTCGCGGCTCAGGATGGCGCGCACTTCCGTATGAGGATTGTCGCGAAACGCCTTGATGTGTTCTCCGGAAACCGATCCGGTTCCCAGCACGGCTACGCCTAGCGGTTCCATGTGTTCCACCATAACTGAAACGACGGCGGCCTGCGCCCGGATGGTACAAAGGGTATAGACGATACGACCCGGAGCGCGGATGAGACCCCGGCTGTGGCACATCCTGTTGATCGGCATGGGCAGCCTGGTGCTGCTGACGATACTTTCGGGCCTGTCCGGCTACCGGCAGGGACAGCAGATCTACACCACTATCCTGGGGATTCACGAGGATTACACACGGCGGGAAGCGGCCCTGGACGATTTGCGCTCGGGTGTCTACCTTTCCAGCCTGCTGGTGCGCGATTACCTGCTGGATCCCTCGCACATCACCGCCCTGATGCACCGCGAGGAACTGGTGCGCATCCGCGAGGAGATGTCGCGCAAGGTCGAGGAACTCGGCGGATTCGAGATTCCGGCGGAGCGCCGGATGCTCCAGCAGCTGCGCAAGGAGCTGGACGCCTACTGGGACACTATGGATCCCGTCTTCGAATGGACGCCGCGGCGCAAGCTGGCCATCAGCTCGCTGTTTCTGCGGCGCGAAGTGCTGCCGCGCCGCACTGCCGTGCTGGAGATGGCCGAGGAGATCTCCCGGCTGAACGTGGCCAATTTCCGCCAGCACCAGCGGCGCATCGACCGCAGCCTTCAGGAGTTCCGCCGCTACACCATCTGGACCCTGGCGGTGATCGTGCTGCTGGGCCTGCTGGTGGCCGGCGCCAGCGCGCTGCAACTGGCGCGGCTGGAGAAGCGCGCCGACGAGCATCACCGCGCCACCGAACGGGCCGAGCGGGAGCTGCGCCGCCTTTCACTGAAGCTGGTGCGCGCCCAGGAGGACGAGCGGCGCCGCATCTCGCGCGAGCTGCACGACGAGGTGGGCCAGATGCTCACCGGCCTGCGCTTTGAGCTGGCCAACCTGGAAGCCATCCGGACCGGTCCCGAGGAGCCGTTCAAGGAACGCATGCAGGAGGCCAAGGGGCTGGCCGAGAAGACCCTGCGGGCGGTGCGCGACATGGCCATGGGCCTGCGCCCATCGCTGCTGGACGACCTGGGCCTGGGGCCCGCGCTGGAGTGGCAGATCCGCGACTTCTCGCGCCGTACCGGCATCCCGGTCGAGCTGGTTGTGGAAGGGCCCGCCGGATCGCTGCCGGACACCCACCGCACCTGCGTCTACCGGGTGATTCAGGAAGCCTTCACCAATTGCGCGCGGCATGCCAGGGCGCGGCACATCCGCGTGGCCGTTCACGTGGGGGAGCACTCCCTGGCCTTCACCGTCCAGGACGACGGCGTGGGGTTCCGGCGCGGCTCGCAGTTCACCCCCGGCCTGGGGTTGATCAGTATCGAAGAGCGGGTGCGCGAGCTGGGCGGCAAGGTGGAGATCCGCTCGCAGCCCGGCCGGGGCACCCTGCTGCAGGCCGAGATCCCGCTGCGGCCAGAGCCCGAAAGCGCCGCGCGGGCGGAAACCGAGGTCCGCATATGAGCAAGATCCGCGTGTTACTGGCCGACGACCACGGCGTAGTCCGCAAGGGGCTGCGCTTCCTGCTGGAGCGCAGGCCGGGCATCGAAGTGGTGGGCGAGGCTTCCGACGGCCGCGAGGCCGTGGACCTGGCCGAGCAGCTGAAGCCGAACATCGTGGTGATGGACATCGCCATGCCGCGCTTGAACGGCATCGACGCCACCGCCCAGATCGTGAAGCGCGACGCCTCCACCGGCGTGATCATGCTCAGCATGCATTCCGACGAAGGCTACCTGGTCCGCACTTTGATGGCCGGGGCGCGCGGCTACCTGCTGAAGGACTCGGCCGAAGCGGACCTGGTGCGCGCCGTGGAGACCGTGGCCCAGGGCAAGCCCTTCTTCAGCGCGGCCATCTCGCAGACCCTGCTGGAGGACTACCTGCGCCAGCTGCAGCAGCGCGGCCTGGAGGATTCCTACGACCTGCTGACCGACCGCGAAAAGGAAGTGCTGCAGCTGCTGGCCGAAGGCAAATCCAACAAGGAAGTGGCCGGCCTGCTGAACCTCAGCCCCTATACCGTGGAGACCCACCGCACCCACATCATGCAGAAGCTCAATCTGCACAATACGGCTGAGATCGTGCTGTACGCGGTGCGGAAGAAGATCATCGCGTGAGGCTGGTCAACCGGCCGCCCCGGCTCACTCGTACAGCCACCCGACCGGCACGCTCTTCAGCTTCAAGGACCACTCCGGCGTCTGATCCCGCCCGGCGGGCGGCCCCGCGTAGTAAGTAAACACCACGCGGTCTTTCACAAAAGTAATGCTGGTGTACGCGTAGGTGTGCGCCGGATCCTCGTCCAGGTTCCTGACATGCTCCCAGGTCCGCCCCTCGTCTTTCGAAATCGCCGCCGTCAGCGGAAACCGCCGGTCCGGGGAGTTGTTCCACACCACCAGCAGATGGCCGGTTGAGGGAATCCGCTTGATCGACTGCGGCGAGACGGGCGACACCAGATCCATCGGCTCGGGCGCCGTCCAGGTTTCGCCCCGGTCGCTCGAATAACACTTGTGGACTCTCCCCGTGCTGTTGCGGATCCACATCATCACCCGCCCATCGTTCAGTTCCACCACGCCCGGCTCCTGGGCTCCCACCTTGCTCTCCTTCACGTCCACCACCGTGCGGCTCGGTTTCCAGGTCGCTCCCTCGTCGTCGGAATAGTAAACCCGGCTCAGGATGCGCGGATCCACCCGGTAATCCCTGGTGAAGAACAGCGGCATCAGGATGCGGCCGGAGCGCAGCTGGACGGCGCGGTCGTGATTGAAGCCCGTGTAGGAAGGGTAGGGATCGATGGGCATCGGGCGGGGCGGGGAAAAGCTATTGCCGTCGTCGGAGGAGATCCGCACCATGGGCCGGCAATCGGCTTCCGAATTCTTGCGGGCGAAGATGAACAGGATCCTGCCGGAGCGCAGGCGCAGCAGGTCCGGCTCCATCACGTTCATGGCGCCGATGTTTTCCTGCAACGTGAACTTGTCCCTCCAGGTCCGGCCGTTGTCGCGCGAGATCATGGCCGAGATCCGCCCGGGCGCCCAATCGCTGCCCCGCGGGCCCTGAAACTCGATCCAGGCCAGCAGCAGCCGGCCGTCCCTGAGTTCGAGCAGGTCGGCTTCGGAATTGCGCGGGTTGCCGGGCCCGGCGGGCGCCACCAGGTACTCGAAAACCGCCGGGGGCGCGGCCAGCGCGGCCAGCAGGAGCATCGCCAACATGAAAGGGCCTCCTTAGCGGGGACCGGCAAAGCGAGTCCCAAGCCATTCCATTCTCGCGCGGGGGGCCGGGCGGGAGGCCGTCCCGAAACAAATAGGGCGATTAGAATATTTTATAGTGCGGGCCTCTTGCATTTCCCGGGCTTGCTGAGTTAACGTAGTCACATAGCTATGTCGCCTGGCCGGACAACCCGTGTTCGCAACAGCGGGTCGAATCTCGTGGCAGGCGGCGTTATCATCGCTATTATTGTGGTCACTGTAGCCGGCCCCGCGTAAGGCCCGAAACGGTAAAAGGTTCCGAGGCCACCAGCGGGGAAGAAAAAACCGGCTGGTGGCCTTTTTTGTTATCCGCCCCTTTTACCCGCCCCAAGCGGCCGTCCGGCACGGCGACCAGGAACGAGTCGAGGGAAGATATGCCAAACATGATGAGCGGCGCGCGAATGCTGCTGGAATGCCTGGTGCGGGAGGGCGTGGACTGCTTCTTCGGATATCCCGGAGGCGTCACGCTCCCCTTGTATGACGCGGTCTATGAGCATCCCATCCGCCACGTGCTGGTACGGCACGAGCAGAACGCCTGCTTCGCGGCCGAAGGCTATGCGCGGGCGACCGGCCGGGTAGGCGTCTGCTGCGCGACCTCCGGCCCCGGCGCCACCAACCTGGTCACCGGGCTGGTCAACGCCCTCATGGACTCGGTTCCGGTGGTCGCCATCACCGGACAGGTGGCCAGCAAGCTGATCGGCAGCGACGCCTTCCAGGAAGCCGACACTTTCGGCATCACGCGCTCCTGCACCAAGCACAACTTTCTGGTCAAGAACCTGCCCGACCTGCCGCAGGTGATCCACGAAGCTTTCTACATCGCCTCCACCGGCCGTCCCGGCCCGGTGCTGGTGGACATTCCCAAGGACGTGTTCCAGGGGCAGGCGCACTATGCCCCGGTCTCCGCCATTCACCTTCCCGGCTACAAGGTCTTCACGGAAGGCCACACCGGGCAGATCCGCCGCGCCGCCCAGATGATAGCCGAGGCGCAGCGTCCCTTCGTCTACGCGGGCGGAGGCATCATCGCGGCCAACGCCTCGGCCGAGCTGCGCGAGCTGGTGGAGCTGATCGACGCCCCCGCGGTGTGCACGCTCATGGGGCTCGGCGCGCTGCCCGGCAATCACCCCAACTTCATCAGCATGCCCGGCATGCACGGCAGCTACGCGGCCAACATGGGCATGACCCACTGCGACCTGCTGATCGCCCTGGGCGTGCGCTTCGACGACCGGGTGACCGGGCGCCTGGCCGCCTTCGCCCCGCATGCCAAGGTGATCCACGTGGACATCGATCCGGCCGAGATCGGCAAGAATCGCAATCCCGACCTGCCCATCGTGGGCGACGCCAGGCGCGTGCTGGCCAAGCTGAACCGCATGCTCCGGGAAATGGATTCCGCGGCCCGCAACACCCAGTCCGAAGCCCGCCAGCACTGGTGGCGCCAGGTGCGCGCCTGGCAGAGCCAGCACCCGCTGGCGCCCGTCAGCTCCGATAGCGAGATCAAGCCCCAGCACGTCATGGCGGAGATCGACCGCATCTCCGGGGGGCAGGCCATCGTGACCAGCGACGTGGGTCAGCACCAGATGTGGGCCGCCCAGCTGATCCGCTTCCACGAGCCCAGGCTGTGGCTCAGCTCCGGCGGGCTGGGCTCCATGGGATTCGGCCTGCCCAGCGCCATCGGCGCGCAGTTCGCCCGTCCGGACAAGCTGGTCTTCGCGGTGGTGGGCGACGGCGGCTTCCAGATGTCCATTCCGGAGCTGGCTACGGTGGGTTCCAACGGGCTGCCCGTCAAGATCATCGTCGTCAACAACGGCTACCTGGGCATGGTCCGCCAGTGGCAGGAACTGTTCTACAACAACCGCCTGAGCGCGGTGACCCTGGACTGCTTCCCCGATGCGGCCAAGCTGGCCGCGGCCTACGGCTTCACCGGGCGCACCATCGAGCGGCCCGAGGAACTGGCCCCGGCGCTGAAGGAAGCCGTCGACGAGCCCGGGCCGTACCTGTTGAACATCCGGGTGTCGCCCTTCGAAAACGTCTATCCCATGGTGCCGGCGGGCGCCGCGGTCAACGAGATGGTGCTGGCTCCGCCCCAGCCGGTCCCGGTTCCCAAGTGAGGTTCTTATGTTACAGGTGATTTCCCTGCTGGTGGAGAACAAGCCCGGCGCCCTGATGCGTATCACCGGAGTGCTCAGCGCCCGGGGGTACAATATCGAAAGCCTCACCGTGGCCCGCACCCTGGACCCGGGGCTTTCGCGCATGACCATCGTGGTCGATGTGGACCCCAACCTGCGGCAGCAGGTCGTGAAGCAGATGAACAAACTGGTCAACGTGCTCCAGGCCAGCGACCTGACCGATTCGCCGGCGGTCTGCCGCGAGATGGTACTGCTGCGGGTTCGGGCTACCCTGGAGAGCCGGACCGCGATTCTGAAAGAGGCCGAGATTTTCGGCGCCCGGGTCGTGGACTCGTCGCCCGAGGGCTTCGCGCTGGAAGCCACCGGCCACTCCGAGAAGCTGGAGGAATTCATCGACGTGATGCGCAGCTACGGCGATATCGACGTCACCCGTTCCGGGTCGGTGGCGGTTTCGCTCGAGCCCCGCAAGTTGCGCCTCCAGCCTCCCGTCCCCACGAAAGCCGAGGCGGCCAAGGTAGGGTAGAGGCGGCGTACGGCAGCCCGCGCCCCAACAAGAAACGGAGAGATCATGGCTAAACGCTACTACGAAAAAGACGCAAACCTTAACGACTTGAAAGGCAAGACCGTGGCCATCCTGGGCTATGGCAGCCAGGGCCACGCGCACTCCCTGAACCTGCGCGATTCCGGTATCGACGTGATTGTGGCCGAGCTGCCGGACACCGAGAGCTGGGCCAAGGCCAAGGCCGCCGGCCTGGCCGTGATGACGGCTTCGGAAGCCGCCGCCAAGGGCGACGTGGTCATGATGCTCGTCGCCGACCACCACCAGCCCGGCGTCTACCAGAAGGACATCGCTCCCCACATGACGCCCGGCAAGACCCTGATGTTCGCGCACGGCTTCAATATCCACTTCGGCGAGATCGTTCCCCCGCCGCACGTGGATGTTTCCATGATCGCGCCCAAGGCGCCCGGCCACCGCGTGCGCGAGCTGTTCCGCGACGGCGTGGGCGTCCCGGCACTGGTCGCCGTGCAGCAGAATCCCTCCGGCCGCGCGCTCCAGCAGGCCCTGGCCTACGCGCTGGCCCTGGGCTCGCTGAAAGCCGGCGTGATCGAGACCACCTTCAAGGAAGAAACCGAGAGCGATCTGTTCGGCGAGCAGGCCGTGCTCTGCGGCGGCGCCACCGAGCTGATCCGGGCCGGTTTTGAAACCCTGGTGGAAGCCGGCTACGCGCCGGAGATCGCCTATTTCGAGTGCCTGCACGAGCTCAAGCTGATCGTTGACCTGATCCAGGAAGGCGGCTTGAGCTACATGCGCTACTCGGTTTCCGACACCGCCGAATACGGCGACTACACGCGCGGTCCGCGCATCGTCAACCAGGAGACGCGGGCCGAAATGCGCCGCATGCTGAAGGAAGTTCAGGACGGCACCTTCGCCAGGGAATGGATCCAGGAGAACAAGACCGGACGCAAGAACTTCCTGGCCATGCGCGAAGCGTCGCGCCACCAGCCGATCGAAGAAGTGGGCCGCGAGCTGCGGGCCATGATGCCCTTCCTGAAGAAGAGCAAGGAAGCCGGCGTTCCCGAGGAAGACCAGGCGCAGGCCGCCAAGAAGTAAGCAACGGCGGGGCCGCCCGCCCGGGCAGGCGCGGGCGGCCCTCCAGGATTTGAAAATTTATGCGTATCTTCACCCTCGACACCACGTTACGGGACGGCACCCAGGGGGAAGCCGTATCCTTTTCGGTCGACGATAAGTTGGCCATCGCCCAGAAGCTGGACGAGTTGGGCATCGATTACATCGAGGGCGGCTGGCCGGGCTCCAATCCCAAGGACAAGGATTTCTTCGAGCGCGCCCGGAGCCTGAGCTGGAAACACGCCAAGCTCACTGCCTTCGGCTCCACGCGCTTCGCCAAGAACCCCGTCCACCTGGATCGGAACGTGCTGGCCCTGGTGGAAGCAGGCACTCCGGCCATCTCGATCTTCGGCAAGAGCTGGGATCTCCACACGAGCCGGGCGCTGGGCATTTCCCAGGAAGAGAACCTGAAGCTGATTTCGGAAACCGTCCGTCACCTGAAGGACCATGGCAAGGAAGTCATCTACGACGCCGAGCATTTCTTCGACGGCTACCAGGCCAATCCGGATTTCGCCCTGCGCACCCTGGAGGCCGCGCACCAGGCCGGCGCCGACGTGCTGTGCCTGTGCGACACCAACGGCGGCACCCTGACCGGGCGCCTGGTGGAGATCGTGGCCGAAGTGCGGCGCCGCTTCGACGGCGTGCTGGGCATCCACCCCCACAACGACTCGGACGTGGCCGTGGCCAACGCGGTAGCGGCGGTGGAGGCGGGATGCACCCACGTGCAGGGCTGTTTCAACGGCTACGGCGAGCGCTGCGGCAACGCCAACCTCTGCTCCATCATCGCCAACCTGGAATTGAAGCTCGGCCACACCGTCATCGGCCCGGAGAAGCTGTACGGCCTCTCCAACGTGGCCCGCTACATCTCCGAGCTGGCCAACCTGCCGCTGCGCAACGACCAGCCCTACGTGGGCAAGAGCGCCTTCGCCCACAAGGGCGGCGTGCACGTCAGCGCGGTGCTGAAGGACTCCTCCACCTACGAGCACGTGAAGCCCGAACTGGTGGGCAACCGCCAGCGCGTGCTGGTGAGCGATCTTTCCGGGCGCGGCAACATCCTTTACAAGCTCAAGCAGCACGGCATCAGCGACCGGCTCAGCGAAGAGGCCCGGCGGGAACTGCTGGAGCGCATCAAGCAGATGGAGTACCAGGGCTTCGAGCTGGAAGCCGCCGAGGGAACCTTCGAATTGCTGGTGCGCGACGCCCTCAACCCCGGACTGCAGTTCTTCACCGTGGAGAGCTACGAAGTCTCCACCAGGATGACCAGCGGGAACGGCGAGACCCGTTCCACCGCCACCGTCACGCTGGAGACCAAGGACGGGGTGCATTCGGCCACCGCCAGCGCGCACGGCCCGGTCCACGCCCTGGATCTGTGCCTGCGCCGATGCCTCTCGCCGCTCTATCCCGAGATCGCCAACGTGCGCCTCACCGACTATAAGGTCCGGGTGCTGGAGCCTCGGCGCGGAACCGCCGCCAAGGTGCGCGTCCACGTGGAGTGGTCCGATCACCGGCGCTCCTGGGCAACCGTGGGAGTCAGCGACAACGTCATCGAGGCCAGCTGGAGCGCCCTGGTGGACGCCATCCGGCTGGAACTCATGCGGCTGATGGAGCGGGACGATTCCATCGAGCGCGCCGTCGAGGACTACTGCTGGGGCGTGTAGCGCGCCATGGAGGAAGTCCGGCTCTCGAGCTACGGCCAGAAGTCCGCGCAGCCTTCGCCGGTCAACCGCATGATGGCGGCCTTCGCGGATGATTTCCGCGACGGCGTGGACATCAACCTGGGGGTGGGCTACGTCAACGAGCGCACCATCCCGGTTCCCCGCATGGTGGAAGCGCTGGGCGCGGTGGCGGCCGATCCCTGCGCCTACCGCCAGGCCTTCAACTACGGCGGCCCGGAAGGCTCGGCCAACCTGACCGGCGCGATCCGCCGCTTCCTTCTGCGCTCCGGCGCGGGCGGCCTGGATGAAGCTACGCTCAAGCGCAACCGCCTGATCGTCGGAGCCTGCGGCGCCACCAGCCTGCTCGACGCGCTGGCCGAGATCATGCCGCCGGGCATCGTGGTCGCTTCCGACCCGACATATTACGTCTACCGCGACACACTGGAGCGCAAGGGCATGGAGGTGCTGGCCGTCCCGGAGGACGGCGAAGGGCCGGCGCTGAACGCGCTGGCTTCCAGGCTCGAGGCGCTCGGCGATCGAATCCGCGAGATCTCGTTTTTCTATGTGGTGACGGTCAACAATCCCTCGTGTACCGTGCTCTCGAATGCGCGCCGGCGCGAAGTGGCGCGGGTGGCCGCCGGGGTCTCGCGCCGGATCGGCCGCCGCGTCCCCGTCTTCTTCGACCTGGCCTACGAGCTGCTCGTGCACGATCCCGCCCTGGAGCGCCCGCTCTCCGTTCTGCCCGAGGACGAGATGGGCATCGTCTACGAGATCGGAACGCTTTCCAAGGTGCTGGCGCCCTCGCTGCGCATCGGCTACCTGCTTGGGCCGCACGGTGCGCTCGTGAATGCCATGGTGCAGAAGACCAGCGACACGGGCTTCAGCGCGTCGCTGTTCACCCAGGAGATGGCGGCCTGGCTGCTCGACCATTGCGTGGAAGAGCAGCTGCGCGCCGTGAACGCCGGTTACCGTGAAAAGGCGCTGGCCGTGCGCGAGGGAATCGACAGGTATCTGGGCCCCTACCTCGAGGAGTGCCGCGGCGGAGGCGCGGGCTTCTACTTCTACCTCACCTTTCGCCGGACGGAAACCCACGCCGCCTCGCCCTTCTTCCGGCATCTGACCCGCGCCGGGCACCCGCGGGTGATCTATGTGCCGGGCGAGTACTGCGTCCACCCGGCCGGCGACCTGGTGGAGCGCGGCCGCCGCCAGCTCCGCCTTTCCTACGGCTTCGAAGACATTCCCGCCATCCTCCGGGCGTTGGACTGGATGCGGCAGGCCGCCGAAGAAGCGGGGTAGCGCCTGCCGGCCCCCCTGAGGATCGGTGGGCGTCGCAAAGCCGGGCCGGTCTCCCGTGGCGCGCGCCTCAGGGTGCCGGGGCGGCACTCCTGCCGCCATTTCCGCCGCCGCGCGACCCAAGGCCTCCGCGCCCAGGCGCGCCACCTGCGGATGTCGAGCCCTCCGACAATGCCGGGCCAGAGAGGTTGCCGCTGGGGCTTTCGGTGCGGACCACCCTCTATACGGCTCCGCGCTCCCGAGCTGTGCCGGCGCGCTCTGGCAGTTGCAGCGGGGATCGCAGGCCCGGCGCGATGAACAGATGGCCCGGGCGATATGCCGGCAAGCGGCACGGGGATCGTTGGGGCGCTACGTGGTGGACTTCGCGGACCTGAACCGTCAGGCGCCGCGGCGCTAACCCATACCGGAGCTCTCGCCGGCGCTCGCGGCCAGGCCGGCTGCGCCCGCCATCCGGAAGGGGTTCCCTACCGGCGCCGGACTTCGGCCCGGCGCGCGGTCGCCGCCGGCCCGGCAGCCGCGGATCGCGGCACTGAAGGCCAACGCGCGCCCGGACGACCGCGGGGAGTGCCTGGCAGCAGGCGTCGACCACCACCTCGGCAAGCCGATTCGGATCGCGGAATGACAGGCGATTCCGGAGCAATTGTGCCCGTAATTTCGGCCGAATCCGCGTTAAAGACCTTCGAAATTCGCTTGACGAGGCCCCAGAGCGGCGTCACAATGAGGAGGCTTTGGAGGGCGCCGAAGGGACCGGAAAGGGAATATGACACCTATCACTGCGATGGAAACGCGGACACTCACAAAGGTGTTGCTGCAAAACATCACCATTCCCGCCGGCGGAGAGCAGCGGGCACTTCCCAACCTGGATGTAAAGAAATACGACCGGCTGCACATCCACATCGGCCGGGACGCGAAGCCGGTGGCCGGGCTTTCGGTCCGGATCCTGTTCGGGACGCCGATGGCGGGGCTCCATTGCGGGGCGCTGCTGGCAGACAGCACGGTGTGGTTTGAAGAGACCGTTTCGGAGCGCGAGTTTTCCTGGGCGGCGCCGTTGGACTACGGCGCGACCGGGTTCGTGATGAGCGTGCCGGTGATCGCGCCGCTGCTGTATGACGTGATCGTCCGGAACACGGGCTCGCAGCCGCTGGACACGATCAGCGTCACGCTGATGGGCCAGGAAATCTGATTCGGGCTCTGGCTCGCAGCTCAATGCGACCATCGGAGCGGCGCGGGTAGCCGGCGTTGGGCCGGCGCCGCGCAGATGCCTGTCTTGTGCCTGCGGCGGAATCGGCACGGGCCGGGCGAGGCGGCCACGCGCCTGGCCTCGCCCTGACCCGCCGGCGCTCGAACCTTTCCGGCCGCGCATGGGAGGTCTGGCTCGTCCGGCTAAGAGCGTGCGCCGCGGGCCATCTTGAGCAGTTGCTCGGCGTTCTTCAGAGCCTCCGCGGTCAGCTTCTGCCCCGACAGCATCCGCCCGATCTCCTGCACCCGCTGGGCCGCCGCCAGTTCGGTGATGCCGGCGGCCGTCCGCCCCTCCACTTCGCGCTTCTCCACGCGGTAATGATGGTCCGCGAAACTCGCGATCTGCGGCAGGTGGGTAACGCACAGCACCTGGTTCGCGCCCGCCAGCTGCTTCAACCTGCGACCCACGCCCTCGGCCGCGCTGCCGCCCACGCCTGCATCCACTTCGTCGAAGACCAGCGTGCGGGCCGTTCCGCCGCGCGGGGCCGCCACGCACGTCTTCAACGCCAGCGCGATTCGCGAGATCTCGCCCCCGGAAGCCACCCGCTCTAGCGGCCTCGGTTCCTCGCCCACGTTCGGAGATACCAGAAACCGCACGCCGTCCGCCCCGCTCGCGGTCCAGGCCTGAGGCCGGATCTCCACCTGAAACACGGTCCGCTCCATGGCCAGCGAGGCCAGTTCTTTCTCCACCTGTTTCCGCAGATGCTGCGCGGCTTCCTTCCGGCCGGCGCTCAGGCGCCCGGCGGCCGCCTCGAAAGCCGCCGCCAGCGCCGCCCGCTGCCTGCGCAGTTCTTCCATGCGTTCCCCGGCATGTTCCAGGCCGGCAATCTTGCCCCGCACGTCTTCCAGGAACGCCAGCACCAGCTCCACCGAATTCCCGTACTTGCGCTTCAGCTTGTCCAGCGCCGCCAGCCGCGACTCGATCTCCTCCAGCCGTCCCGGATTGGCCTCCAGCCGCGAAAGATAATCCCGCAGCAGGTACGAAGCCTCCTGCACGGCCAGTTCCGCCGGACGCAGCATTTCCGCCGCTTCCCCCAGCGTCCGGTCGATGCGCGCCATCTCCTCCAGGCGCTTCACCGCCGTCCGCAGCAGCGCGTGGGCGGACTCGGGTGAATCGTACAGCGCCGCGTAGGCCGTCCCGGCGCCTTCCTGCAGCCGGCTCAGGTTGAGCAGAATGCGGCGCTCGTTCTCCAACTGCTCTTCCTCGCCCGCCCTCGGCGCCGCCTGCTCGATCTCCTTGCGCTGGAAGGTCCACAGATCCAGCAGGCGCAGTTTCTCCTGCTCGGTGCGCTCCAGTTCCTCGAGTTCCGTGCCGATCTCCCGCCAGCTCCGGTACAGGCTCGCCACCTCGCCCAACAGCGCCTCGTGGCGGCCGAATGCGTCCAGCATGGCCAGTTGCGCGTCGGGCGAAAACAGCAGTTGCTGGTCGTGCTGGCCGTGTATGTCGCCCAGGTAGGGCGCCAGATCGCGCAGCAGCGCCGCGGCCACCGGCCGGCTCCCCACGTAGGCCCGCGACTTGCCTCCCGCCAGAATCTCGCGCTCGATCAGCAGTTCCCCGTCCTCCGGCACCAGCCCCGCCGCTTCCAGGGACGCGACCCGCTCCGCCGGCACCGTGAACCGCCCCGAGATGCGGGCGCGCTCCTGGCCGGACCGGATCATGTCCGCCGAGGCGCGCCCCCCCAGCAGCAGCGCGAGGGCATCCACCACGATCGACTTGCCGCTGCCCGTCTCGCCGGTCAGCAGGTTCAAGCCGGGGTGAAAACACACCCGCAGCCGGTCGATCACGGCATAGTTCTCGATGCTCAGCTCCAGCAGCATCCTATTTCCTGAATTCGATCACGGTCACGCTGGCCCGCGGAAACAGGTAATCGACCGTCGCACCCGGAACCTTTAACACGCCGGGCACCGGGATTACCGCCTCCGGCCGCAGCTCGTCGTTCGGCTGGTAAATGGAAGCGCCCGACAGCGTCTGCACCCGGGCCTCGGCCGAAGGCCGGAACCCGCCGATCCGGATGGTGCTCGCCAGGTCGCGGTGCAGGTGGCGGTTCACGCAGAACAGCGTCAGGCGGTCGCCCGCGTCGTTCAAGGCCGCCACCACATCCAGGTACGGCACGCCGGGAATCGACGGAATCCGGTTGTTGCCCTCCGCGACGTCGTAGGTCTCCACCGTGGTGCGCACCCCGACGGGCACCGTCGCATCGGCGGTCGAGTACATCCGGAAGGCCCAGTAGGCCGGCACGCCGTACACCTGGCCGCGCTTCTTCCAGATGCCGCCGAACTCGATCAGCCCCGTCATATCCGAGATGGGAGTGAAGTCGGCCACCCGCATCAGTGTGTTGAGGAAACCGGCCGCGCACAGCGCTCCGCCCTGGTTGGTGAAGCGCGGCACCCGCTCGTCCGGCCCGTGGAACAGCCACTCCGTGAAGGCGATCCCGACCCGGCCGCGCCACTCGGGGTGCGAGTCGATCTGCTCCTTCATCTCCCGCAGATGCCGCTCCAGGCCCACCGGCAGCGCCAGGGCCGAGAGCGCCACGAAATCGGGCGACGGGTCGCGCCTCCGCACCGCTCCGTTGCCCACCACGAAATGCGTGGCCAGGAACTGGAACAGGCCGGGAGGGTTCTTCAACTGTTCGGCGTTCCATTCGCGAAAGTGGTCCGGATCCTGACCCGTGGCGATCAACCGGACGCGCGGGTCCGCCGCCCGCACGGCCTCCGCGAACTCCCGTGTGCGGGCCGAGGCGCGTTGCAGGGTCGGGTAGCCGATCTGGAAGGTTCCCCACAGCTCGTTGCCCAGCTCCCAGAGCAGCCCGCCTTTCTTATCTCCCCAGCGCTCGTTGACGTAGCGCACCCAGCCGGCCGCCTCCTGCGGCGTCCCGCTCCCCAGGTTCAGGCAGATCTGCGGCTGGGCGTTCACCAGCTCGCAGAAGCGCAGGTACTCGTCCGTGCCGAAGTGGTTGTACTCGGGCATCCCCCAGGCCTGGTTCAGCATCCCGATGCGCTTGTCCACCGGCCCGATCCCATCGCGCCAGTGGTAGCCGGAGGTGTAGTTTCCACCGAAGCGCACCAGGGGCGTGCGCAGCTCCCGCGAAAGCCGCACCATATCGGGGTCCATGCCGTCGACATGATCGGCCGGGAACAGGAACGCCTGGTCGATCCACACCCGCGCCTCGTCCGCCACGGCGATCGCGAAATCGGCCGGCTCCAGGCGGCGCAAGCGGTCCCGGGGCACTTCCAGGGCGAACTCGTAGCGCTTCCAGCCCTCGCCCTCCAGCGCAATCGACGCCCGCGCGAGAACGTTCTCCGCCTGGTTGCGCCCGCGCAGCGAAACCTCCACCCGCGCGGGACCGGCGGCGTGCTTCACGTACAGGCTGCCGGTATACCGCAGCACGCGATGCACCGGAAGATGAACCTGCTGCCGCACCCCGCTCTGCCTGCCGGGCAGGGCCATCACGTACAGCGACCGGAAGGCGTTGGCCGCGTCGTTCCAGCGCGGCTCGTAGCGCGATCCCTGCCCGTAGTCCAGCGGTTCCCAGGGCAGCGGGAGGCCCAGCTGCGACGCGCGCCCCAGGGCCGGTTCTCTCTCCAGCCGCCGGCGGATGGATTCAGCGCTCCACAGGTTCTCCTCGAAGCTCGGGTTCTCCAGCACCTGGGCCCACAGGCCCCCGTAGATGGAGTTGCCGATCGGCTCCAGAAAAGTGCCGTAAATGGTGCGCGGAATCTTATAGGAGGCCGGCCGCGCGGCATCCACCTCGATGGCCGCGTCAGCCGCCAGGCAGGGCAGCGCCAGGGTCAACGCAAGCAGGAAGTTGCGCATAACCCCGCCAGTGTAACGCGAAACCGCCCGCGCTCAGCGCTTCCGCAGATCGGCCGGCTTCAGCCCCGTCTTGTGCCGCTTCATGCCGATGTCGTTGGGGTCGTACTCGCCCACGAAATCCACCTTGCTCTTCGCCGGGATCTTCTTTTCCATCCCCAGCGCCCAGTAGCAGGCGTTGACGGCCAGGCGCCGGAAGCCCTCGTTCCTGAAGTCCCCGCCGTGACCCATGGTGGTGGCGAAGACCCGCGCCGTCTTCCCGGATTCCCCCGTGTAGGTCTTGGTCCACGCCACCGGCAGCATCTTCTTCTCCGGGTTGGGCGGCGAGTCCGGCTGCATGCCGGCCAGCACCTGTCCCAGCAGCAGCGGCCGGCAGTCGCCGTGGAGCGTGGTCAGGCCGTAGACGTCCGAAGGCCCCCAGATGTCCCTCACCCCGCGCAGGATGGGATGCTTCTCCATCCCCCCGGCGATCACCCCCCGCGTGCTCTCCTTCTGGTGCGCCCCGTAGTGATTGATCCAGGTCTCGCCCAGCACCTGGCGGCCCCAGCCTCCCTCGGGATCCTTGCTGCGCCACCCGTATTTCGCGTAGGGACTGTCCTTGCGCTTCTGATAATTGAATGCGTGGGTGGCGGTGCGGAACCCCACGATGGGCCTGCCCGAGTTCGTGTAATCGATGATGTGCTTCATCTGCTCGTCCGGCAGTTCCTGGAAGCGCGTGAAGATCACCATCAGGCCGGCCGTGCGCAATTGCTCCAATCCGGGGATGTTGTCCGACATCATGGCGTCGATCTCTCCGGTTTGCGGGTTCACCGGCAGCAGCACCGTGCACCGGAAGCCGTGGTGCTCTGCCAGGATGCGCGCCAGGGCCGGCATGGACTCCTCCGAGCGGTACTCCTGGTCGCCCACCACGAACACGATATGCTTGCCCTTGCCCGGACCCTTGCCTCCCGGATAGACCACCCATTGCTGGGCGGCCAGCGGCGCCGCGATCCACAGCGCCAGCAGCACGTTTCTCAGACCCATTCCCATTCCTTTCTCAGCCACCCGTAGGACGGCGGCAGGCCCGCCCAGGCGCGCCGCGCGGCGGTTTCCAGGCGCCCGCGCTCGGCGGCGTTCAATTCCCGCCGCTCTCGCACCGCCCGGGCGGCGTTCTTCACTTCCTCCACGCTCATCAGTCCGGGGATCGGCGCGGTGAGCGCCGGGTTCGACGCCAGGATGTGGCGCAGCGTCAGCCGCGCCAGTTCGTTCCTCGCGCTCACCCGGTCGGGATCGTCCTCCGGCAGCGTGCGGAAGATGCCCCCCGCCGCGAAGGGCTTGATCCCGAACCATCCCGTGTCGTGCTTCCTGGCCGTCTCGATCACGCTGGTCAGCGGCTGGTCCGGCGCCGGCTCCCCGTCGGGCACCGCCTGCCATCCCGGCTTGCCGGGCTCGATGCGCTCGTGCGCGTTCTTCGAGCCCGCCGAGTACGGGACCACGATCACCTGGATGGTCTCCGGGTAGGCCGCCATCATGTGGTTTACCCAGTCGTGCTTGTGCGTCGAGATGCCCGTGAAGCGCGCCTTGCCCGCTTTGCGCGCCTTGTCCAGCGCCTCCACGATGGCCTCCTCGTGCGCCTGCGAGTGCCGGTCCTGATTGCGCCAGTAGCAGGTGATGCGCCACAGGTCCACGTAATCCAGCCCGGCCGCGCGCAAACCGTCGTCAAAGCCCTCCAGCAGCTTCGCGGCGGTCTGCCACTCCTTCATCCTCATCTCCTTCTCGTACCAGGAGAAGCCCAGGTGTACCCTGTCGCGGCGCCCGCGCAGCGCTTCGGCGTAGGCCATCACCTCGTAGCTGGTGCAGGCGTCGATGTAGTTGATGCCGTGGTCCAGGCAGGCGCTCACCACTTCCGTTCTGTTCTTCTTCACCGGCTCGACGTCCCACTTGGGGGGCAGCTCTCCGAAAACCCAGTGACCTCCCAGGCTGACCGCCGAAACCATCAGCCCGGTCTTGCCCAGGCGCCGGTACTCCATGTTCTGGTGGTAGTTCAAGGGCCGTGCGGCCGGCTGGGCCGCGCGCAGGGCGGCCGGAGCCGCGGCGGCGCCGGCCAGAAACTCGCGGCGGGTGGGATTTGGCATGATCGGCCTCGAAGCTCTTCTTTACCGCGCGGCGGCGCGCGCTGTCAATCTCCTGTGCTAAGCTCGGCCTCTGGGCTTCCATCATGATCGAATCCAAAACGTCTGTGCCCGCGGTGCGGGCTGACCTGAGCCGCAGGTCTCTGATCGCGCGGCTGACCCTGGCTGCTTCCGGCCCGCTGCTGTCCGGGAGAGCGCCGCTGCGGGCGGCGCCGGACCCCGAGCCGCGCGGCCGGCTGGTGGCCTGGATGTACCTGATCTATCCCCTGGAGCAGTGGCTGGAGGATTACCAGAGGACCTTCGACGCCTGGGCCGAGGGAGGCGTGCGCGGCATCGTGGTGGGGCCCCTGCGCTTCTGGGACGGGCCCCCGTCCTTCGATTTCACCGACCGCCGCGCGGGCGCCACCATTTCCGCCTTCGCCCCCGACCCGGCCGTCTACCGCCGCCACGGCGTCGATCCGCCCGCCAACGTGCGTCTCGACGCGGCTAAGGAAAAGCAGTTGCACGCCCTGCTCGACAACGCCGCCGCGCGCGGCTGGGACATCCTGTTCTTCGGTCCCGGCCACTACGGGCGCCGCAAGCCGGCCGGGCAGGATCCCTTCGGCGCCGTCTCGCTGGCCGCCGGGGTGGAGGACACGCTGCGCGCGCTGCCCCAGGGCAAGGGAGTGATCATCGACGGCGCCGGGGAGCATCACTACGAGCTGGCCTTCCATCACGGCGGCGAATTGTTCGAGATCCGCGAGCACCAGCGCGCCATGTACTCGCACCTGGGTTTCGACGCCGCCCGCATGGAGCGGGGCATGAACCACCTGCGCGCCCGCTTCCACCAGTTGACCCCCGACATGGTCCGCTACCACGCTCCGGGCGGCCTGTTCTCGGCCCTCTCCCTGTTCGACGTCAACGAGGACGCGCTCTACTGGCTGCGCATGCGGCAGGAAGCCACCCTGCGGAGCCTGGCGGCGGTGCGCGAGCAGATCGACGCTCTGAATCCGCGGCCCAGGCTGGGCACCATCCCGCGCACGGCGGCGTTCTCGGCCCTCACCACCCAGGATTACCGGAAGATGCACAAGTTCTTCGACTACATGTTTCCGAAACACTACTTCTGGCACCGCGGCTTCGACGGCATGTACGGCACCGTCGCCCGCTGGGTTCAGACCCTGGGCCAGTGGAACCCGTCGCTCTCCCAGCAGGATTGCTTCTCGGTGGTGAAATCGCTGTTCGGCCTGGAATTGCCGGGCGTGCGCTCGCTCTCCGATTTCGAAAAGGGCTTTCCGGACGAGTTTTTCAACGAAGTGGTGTTCTCCGAAACGCGCCGCGCGCTGGAGGCCATCGGCGATCCGGACAAGGTGATCGCCTGGGTGTCCACCGGGCGCAATCCCCACGCCGGCGACCCCATGCCCGCCAACGACCTGGCCCGCATCCTGACGGCCTCGCACCGGGCCGGGCTGAAGCGCTTCATCTTCCACCCGGATGTGAACATCGGCGCGGCGGAATGGAAAGTGATCTCCGGGCTCTGCGGCAAGGAATGGAACGAAGACCCCAACGGCTACTGGCCGGGCGACACCCCCAAACCCGACACCTGGAACCACGGCCGCAAACCCGGCGGCAAGTAGCGGGCGGCCGGCCGGAGCGGTGCGGGGTCAGGTCCGGCGGGGGCCGGAAGGCCCGGCCCCACACCTGAACCTGCCGCTTCAGAAGAAGATCTTGGCCGCGATCATGATCTTCCGCGGCTCCCCGGCCTGAGTCACGATCATCCCGAAATCGCGGTCCGGCACGGTGGCCTGCGGCTGCCCGGCATTCATATGGTTGAACAGGTTCTGGAACTCGAAGCGCACCTGCAGCGAACGCGATTCCTTGCCCAGCCCGATGTTCTTCAACAGCGCGAAATCCCACTGGCTGAATCCGGGTCCCCGCATGCCGTGCAGGTCCGATCCCCCCACGTCCCCGATCTCCATGTTCTGAGTCACCCGGAAGGCCGACGGCTCCATGTAATGCTTGAACCCCGGCGCGCCTTCCAGCGCCTGGTGTCCGGAGACATCGTTGTCGTAGGGAATGCGCGGGAGCACGAAGCGCGGGCGCGTGATCCGGCCCTGCCCGATGCTGATCCAGTTGCGGCAGTAGCCGCCGCCGCAGAACAGCTTGAACGGCATCCCGCCCCGGTACGTCGTAGTGCCGGAAACCGTCCACCCGCCCACGAACTTGTCGAGGACCTTGCCTCCCAGGGAGTCCGGGCTCCCCAGGAACTTCCGTCCGCGGCCGAACGGCAGGTCCGCCACGTAGTTGAACAGCACCCGGTGAGTCACGTCAAACGGCGCCAGGCCGTAAATATCCGAGAGCGGCAGCCCGGCCTGCGCCAGTCCCGAGTAAGCCTGCGAGTTGTTCCACTGGTTGAAACCCAGGACGCTCCCCGTCTGCAGCAGCTTGCTCAAGGTGTAATTGGCCAGGAACCCGTACCCGTTCGCGAAGCGGTGCTCCACCTGGAAGTAACCCGCGTGGTAGTTCGAGTAACCCTGCGGCTCGTTCAGAGTAACGATCTCGCGCCACAGTTCGATCCGCTGTAACACGCGCCCCAGGAAATTCGTCTGCCCGCCCATGGTGGTGCCGAACGGAATCTGGCCGTAGAACGGATTCGAAACCTGCTTGTTCAGGTTCGTTCCCAGGGTTTCGCCGAGCACGTGGTAGGAGTTGGGGATTACGTGCTTGTCCGTCCATAACGGCAGGTCGCGCGTCATGCTCCCGCTGTAGGCCGCCTCCACGACCCAGACATTGTTGCCGCTGCCCAGTTCGCGCTGGAGGTTCGCCTGGAAGGCGTGCTCGTACCCGGGGTACATGTTGTACGCCGGCGTGACGAACCAGTTGCCCATGGTGCTGCGGTTCAGCGCCGTCACGTCGCGGGTGAACGGCACGTATCCACTGCCGCCGGGCAGAGGCACCGTGAAGGTGACCGGGTAAGTCAGGCCCCCATCCGAGGTGCCGTCCTGGATCATGCGGGCCTGGTCGCCGTACCCGATGTTATCCCGGGCGCTGTTCATGTTCATATCTCCCGTGAGGGTCAGGAACAGCAGTCCGTAACTGGCCCGGAACACGGTGCGCGGCATGAACTGATAGGCGAAGCCCGCCCGCGGACCGAAGTGGGTCTTGTAATCCTTCTGGAATGTCCGCATCGGGTATTCGGCGGTGCCCATCATGGCCGCCCGGCCGTAGAGCCCCTTGCTCAGCCACTCCGGCTGCGCGAAGGTGATGCCCGCTTCCCGCTGCACCTGGTCCCAGCTCCAGCCCGGGTTGGGCTGCCAGTCCCACTTGTAATTGGGGTCCCATACCACCTGGCGGTTGAACCGCTCCGTCCGCGGCGGCTCATAATCCCAGCGGATCCCGGCGTTGACCGTCAGCTTGCGGGTCAGCTTGATGTCGTCCTGAAAGTAGACGCCGTGGTAGGTCTGGCGCGATGCCGGGCCGGCCAATTGCGTTCCTCCACCCCAGCTCGGGAAGCCCAGCAGCCATCCGGCGAAGGGCATTCCGGTGACCGGGTTGTCGTAATACTCCGAAGTCACTCTCCGGTCGGTGGCCAGGCCGAAGTTGCCCCCCAGGGTCAGGTTCGAGTAGTAGCGGCGGTGCTCGTAGCCGAACTTGAAGGTGTGCCGGCCCCAGATCTTCTGGGCCGCCACGATCCCCGAGTAGCTGGTGTCATGCGGCGAAGTCACCTGTCCGCCGCCCAGGTTGAAGATGCTCTCGCCCGTGGCGATGTTCGGGACGCGCGTCCGCGTCGTGCCCAGCAGGTTGATGACCTGGGGCTGCAGCGGCCAGCTGCTGGCGTCCACGTCTACCTCCTGGCCGCTGAAGGAGACCGTCCGCACCACCCCCGCCCGGAAGCTCAATAGCGTGGTCGGGTTCAGGGTCCAGGTGTGGTCCACCGAAACCGTGTAAGCCGACGACCAGTTCAAACCCACCGGCTGGAGCTCGCTCAGCCAGCGCGGGCTCGAAGACACCGAGTCAAAGCGCGTCACCGTGCCGTGCGTGGAGTGATTGGAGTTCCAGTTCTGGTCCAGCCGGCCGGTCCAGCGGTCGTTGCTCGACGGCGTGGCCACCGAGCCGATGAAATTGCCGTCGTGGCTGGACCCCGCCAGCGGCGCCCGGTTGGGCTCCGGATAATATCCCAGGTAGATCTTGGACAGCGGGTTGAAGCGGGCCTGCGGGATCATGTTCCCCGCGAAGGGCTGGCGCCGCACCCGCGTGCCCTCCGCCACCGACGTGAGCGGGTCGAAAATCTTCACCGGCACGCCGCGATCGAACAGGCTCTGCGAGAAGTCGCCCTGCCTCTCCAGCATCGAAGGCACGCCGGTCAGCACCGCGTTGCTGCCCGTGGCCCGGCGCGTGCCTTCATAGTTCAAAAAGAAGAAGGTCCGGTCGCGCCCGTTGTAGACCTTGGGAATCCACACCGGCCCCCCGATGGTGCCGCCGAACACGTTGTCGTGGAACACGCCCTTCGTCCGCCCGAAGCGGTTCGAGTTCCAGTCGTTGGCATTGAGCTTGTCGTTGCGGAAGAACTCGTAGGCCGAGCCGTGCAGCTCGTTGGTGCCCGACCGCGTCACCAGCACCACCGCCCCTCCGGAGAGCCGCCCGTATTCCGCCGAGAGGCCGTTGGTCAGCACCTTGAACTCTCCCAGCGCCTCGCGCCCGGGCAGGGAAGCCGGCACGGTGTGATCGTACCCGCTGGTCATGGGCACGCCGTCCACGAAGTACTCGATCTGCTGCGCGCGGCCCCCGTTGATGCGCAGGTCCCCGGCGCGCTCGGAAGTCCCGCTGACGTTGGGCGCCAGCAGGGTGAACGCCAGAGGATCCCGGTTATACTGCGGCAGTTCCTGCACCCGGCGGTTGTCGATCACCAGGCCGGCCTGCACGTCCTCCGTGCGCAGCAGCGGCACCTGGCCCGTCACCGTCACGCTCTCGGTGGCCGAGCCGACCTCCATCACCAGGTCCAGCCCGATGCTGTCGCCCACTCGCAGAGCGATAGCCTCCCGCTGCAGGTTCTTGAAACCCTGAAACTCGGCCGTCAGGTTGTACGTCCCGGGAATCAGGTTGGTGATGGAATAGCGGCCCTCCGCGTTGGACTGCGTGGTCCGCGTTACGTTGGTTTGCACGTTCTTGGCCGTGATGGCCACTCCCGGTATGACCGCCCCGGAAGTGTCCTGTACCTGGCCGTTGATGCTCGCATTTCCGGTTTGTGCGGCCAGGCTGGAAACGTACAGGAGGGACAGAAGCACACTCCCCCCCAGGCGCTTGCACATAGCGAATCCTCCCTGGGTGGCACTCTAGCGCAAATCCCGCCCGCGGCACAAGGAGGGCAAAGGAGGCGAAGGGGGCGAAGGTCCGCCCTCGCAAGCCGGTGCATCGCGTTCAGTAAATCGCGCGTCCTGTTTGGGTGGACCTACCCTATTCGCCGAAAGGATGCCCGGCCGGCCGCCACGTCCCATCGGCCGTTCCATACGGACTGGCAACCACGACGAGATAGCCGTCCGGGTCCCGCATCCAGCACTCCCAGTGATTCGGTCCCCCGTCTCCCTCCGGAGGATTGCGATGGCGCGGCATGACAACTTCCACGCCCATTTCAGCCGCGCGCTGCATCACCGCATCGAAGTCGTCCACCTCAAACCACAACAGCACTCCGTTCCCATAGGGCTTGCTGTCGGGGTTGCCGATGCGGCCGTGATGGTGCTCCGCCTCGAAGCTGTGCAACTGGAGCACGAGCCGGCCCTTCCATACCAGCTGCTCATACGCGGGGCCGCCGTGATTGCTCCGGCAGCCGAGCAGGCGCTGGTACCACCGGCTGCTTGCCTCCACATCACGGACCGCGATCAGAGGTTGGGGACGCATGCCGTTTCCCGCCGCTATTCGCTCAGCAGGCGATCCAGCAGCTGGTAGCTCTGCTCCATGCCGCCGGTCATCCCGGTCGCCAGGGCCGGAGATCAGCCCCGAACCACTTCGTACCGGATCCAAAGCACGCCGTGCTCCAGCCGCTCCACCGACTTCAGGCGGAGCGGAACCGCCCCGTTCCGCGTGGACGTCATGCCGTCGAACACGGCCGGCACGCCCTGCCGCCCGTCGATGCCGGGAGCCAGCAGGAGACTGACCTCATCCACGAGCCCCTGCTCGAGGAAGCCTCCGTTGATGCGGCCGCCTCCCTCCAGCAGCAGCCTGCGAATCCCGAAATGCCGTCCCAACAACTCCACGGCCGCGGGCAGGTCCACCGACGCGCCGCCGCGCACGATGTACGAAATCCCCCGCTCCCGCAACATCGCCAGGTAATCCTCCGGCGCCTGCTCGCTCACCACGCAGATCAGGTGATCGCCGTCGATCTCGCTCTTCGACCAGCGCAGCGTGCCCCGCGTGTCCACCGAGACGGCGTACGATCCGGCCTGCCGCGCGACGTGTATGGGCCGGGGACCCGCCGGGATGTTCGAAGCGGAGACGAACGGCTCCTGGTCCGCGAAGTGCAGCTGCATGGTGGTCCGGCCGCAGATCCAGGCGTCGCCCTGCAGCTTGCCGCCGGCCGCTTCGTACAGGCCGCGGCCGGAAACGGCTTCGAGCGCCGCGCCGTCGATCCTCCCGTCCGCCGAGGAGAGCATGTGGCAGATGATGCAGGGCCTCATGGGATTCTCCGGTCGCCGCCTCAGCGGTTGATCATGCGCTGCGAGCTTTCCGGGTACCGGGCGCCCTGAATGGGGATCCGCTCCGCCGCCTGGCCGATCTCACGCAGGTCGGCCTCGCTGAGCGCAAGCCGCAGCGCGCCGAGATTCTCCTCCAGCCGGGCGAGCTTCGTGGTCCCCGGAATCGGCACGATCCAGGGCTTCCGGGCCAGCAGCCAGGCCAGGGCGACCTGTGCCGGCGTGGCGTTCTTCCTCTCCGCGATGCCGGCCAGCAGATCCACCAGCGCCCGGTTCGCCTTCCGGGCTTCCGGCGCGAAGCGCGGCACCGTATTGCGAAAATCCGTGCTGTCGAACGCGGTGTGTTCGTCGATCCTGCCCGTAAGAAAACCCTTGCCCAGCGGGCTGAAGGGAACGAAGCCGATTCCCAGCTCTTCCAGCGCGGGCAGGATCTCCGCTTCCGGCTCCCTCCACCACAGCGAGTATTCGCTCTGCAGCGCGGCCACCGGCTGCACCGCATGGGCCCGCCGGATGACCGGCACGCCGGCTTCCGACAGCCCGAAGTGCCTCACTTTTCCTTGTTGGATGAGGTCCTTCACCGCTCCCGCCACGTCCTCGATCGGCACCTGCGGATCCACGCGGTGCTGGTAGAGCAGGTCGATCGTGTCCGTCTTCAGGCGCTTGAGCGAGGCTTCCACCGCCTTCCTTACGTGCTCCGGCCGGCTGTCCAGTCCGGCCTGCCTGCCCGTTTCCGGGTCGAACCGGAATCCGAACTTGGTGGCGATCGCGACCTGCCCACGGACCGGAGCCAGCGCCTCGCCCACCAGCTCCTCGTTGAGGAACGGCCCGTACACCTCGGCCGTGTCGAAGAAGGTAACCCCTCGGTCGAAGGCCGCGCGGATCAGCGGGATCATCTCCTGCTTGTCCTTGGGCGGGCCGTAGCCGAAACTCATCCCCATGCAGCCCAGGCCGATCGCCGAGACCTCCAGGCCGCTCCTGCCAAGTTGTCGTTTCTGCATGCTGCTCCTTCCGCCGGCGGCCCTCGCGACTGCCGGACCGGCATCCCGCGCTCTGCTACGGAGTGTAACGAATCCGGGTCCGCCGCCGTGCCGCTGAAGGCGCTCGCAAGCCAGGGGGAGGCCGCCGCACACCCGGCCGGCATGGCAGAATGGACTGCAACGGAGGTGGAATGTGCGTCTGGCTGCTGTTGTTGTCGCGGGAGTCGTCCTGATTGCCGGTGGATCGCGGGCCCAGTCGCCTGCGAGCGCGAACGACGAAGATGCGGTCCGCGACCTGATCCGCGCCTACGTCGAAGCTCGCGGGCAGCGGGACGGCAGCCGCCTTTCCTCGATGCTGGCTCCCGATGCCGACCAGCTGGTTTCCACGGGCGAATGGCGCAAGGGCCGTGGTGAACTCGTGCGCGGCATGCTGGCCAGTTCCGAGAGCAATGCCGGAGCCAGAACCGTCCGAGTGGAAGCCGTCCGGTTCATTGCTCCCGGCGCCGCCATCGCGGATGGCCGCTACGAGATCGCCGGGACTGACAGCGGGCAGGCTCGCCGCATGTGGAGCACCTTTGTCGTGGCGCGCGAAAACGGCGTGTGGCGCATCCAGGCAATCCGCAACATGCTGCCCTCCGGCAGTCCCCGGTAAGCCGACCGGCCCGCACGGCGCTACGTGGCAGGCGGGGGCGGGGCCACCGTCATGCCATGGCGCCGGAAGACCTCCATCATCTTCGCGCGGTCAGGCGGGCCTCCGGCGGCGGCGCCGGCGATTTCGGCGGCCTCGCGGAAGTACGCCGGGCCCATGATGGCCGGCGATATGACGGCGAGTTGCCTCGCATCCTGGCTGCCGAAGTTGTCAAAG
Source organism: Bryobacterales bacterium (assembly GCA_020852755.1). Taxonomy (GTDB): domain Bacteria; phylum Acidobacteriota; class Terriglobia; order Bryobacterales; family Bryobacteraceae; genus JADZAF01. Next base: position 8,606 of record JADZAF010000244.1, on the reverse strand, counting down.
CGGTGTACGGCCCCGCGGGGGATGCACAGCGCCTGGCCGGGCCCAACCTCGATCGCCTGACCGTCAACGGTCCAGGTAAGCACGCCCTCGATGCCGTAAAGCATCTCTTCGTAGGCGTCGTTTTTATGTGCCGGCGCTGCCAGCTTCTGCCCGGCGGGGACGAAAACCTCGAACACCGACATGCTGCCGTTGGAATCGTCGCCCGTCAGGAGGAACCGGATCCCCAGCGGGCCGATCCCGATGGTCTCTTCCGATGGATTGGTACTGGCCGTTCGCTGCTGCATGATGCCCCCCTTGTCGGGTATTGTCTCATGTGACGCGATCCTGTTCACTCGCTCTTAGGTGCCTCGCAGGCTCTCCAGGTACTCCATCGGACAGCCCGCGCCGTCAACGTTCACTCCAAGGCCCCGCAGCACATCGATGGCAACCATCCGCCGGTAGGCATTGGACGTAATGACATGCGCGAACGTACCCCCAAAGGTGAAGGTCTCCGGCGGCTCGCATAGCGCATCGACGAAGGTGTCCTCCCAGCCGCCCCGGTTACGGACCTCCGTGAGCACCTCATGGAACGCCCGGTCCGCCTTCTCCAGGCGCGCCAGCATGGCCGGAGGGGTCCGGTCCTGCGGCGGGGCATTGTCAAACAGGGGCGCACTGCCGCCCGTCATGGCCGCGGCCCAGGCTTCCTTGGTTTGCACCATCCGGTCCAGAAGCTGGCGCAAGCTCCGATCCGGGCCATCCCAGGGAAACACATGGATCTGGTTGTGAAGAGGACGGTCCAACTGTTCGTCCGTCAGCGTTTTCGCCAAATCCAAAAGCCGCCGCGTGTGCCAGGACTCCTGGCCGGAGAAGATGTCAAACAGATCCATCACGGGACCAGCTCCTTTCGTGTCATCCTTACCGGAACAGTAGTGAATTCCGTTCGCCGCGCGGAAGTGGGTGTTACGCCGCTCCCACGCGGCGGGCAAGCCCCTTTGCGTTTTCCGGTTGAGCAAGCGATCCCAGCGCCGCTCCGCGCAGTCATTGCGCTTCAACCACACATGAAAAATATCATTTCGGCCCAATTTGCCGCAGGGCGTGCCGAACGCCCCCCCAAGGAGGTGCGTCCGGTTCTGAACAGCCTTTTCCCGGAACCGGGCAGTCCAGTCTGAAAGAGCTCATTGCTTCCGCAAGCGCCCGCCATGGACCCCCGCGTGCACGATGCCGGAGGGCAGGAGGCAAGGCGGGCCAAGGGATACTCGCGGTGTCATCCGTTCGAACATGGCGCGGCCGGTTTGAGGAGAAAAAGCCAATGAAGCGGCTGATTGGATGGATGCTGCTGGCGAGCAGCGGCTTTGCACAGCCCACCGTCGAGTGCGGCTTCGAATTGCAGGGGAACGTCATCTTCGTCAAGGGCTCCATCGGAAACGCCCAGGCGCTCGACCTGGTGCTTGATTCCGGCTCGGCCCGGACCTCGTTCGACGAATCGCTGGCGGCAAGCCGCAACTGGGATCTCAGCATGAAAGCCCTGAGCGCGACCCCGAACGGCCGGCAGGAGCTTTCGGTCCTCAAGGACCTGGAGATTCAACTGTGCGGCAAGCCGGTTACCGAGCCACTGGTGACGGTGTATCCCCTGGGATTTCTGTCGAAGGCGGTCAAGCGGCGGGTGGACGGCATCATCGGCATCGAACTATTTCGCCGGTTTGTGGTGGCGATAGACTATGCCGCACGGAAGCTGCAAGTGATGGAGCCGGACAGTTTTGTGTATGCAGGCCCGGGAGAACCGGTGCCGGTATCCTATAACCGCCGGCTGCCCATAGTGGCCGGATCGGTGACGCCGTTCGGCGGACAGCCCATTCCCGTCAAGCTGATGGTGGATTCCGGCGGCTCCGCCGTCAACGCGGATTTCTCAAAAGCCTTCGGAGAAACAACCGGGCTCCTCTCCGGCATGCGGGAGGCCCGGGATTCCAAGGTCACCATCTTCCGCGGCGACACGGCAAGCAAGACCGGCAAGGTGCAGGCTCTGCGCATCGGCAATGTTTCGGTCAGCGCACCCGAAGTCCAGATCCTGGATTATCAGACCACGGATCCAAAAGTGATGGACGGAACGCTGGGTAGCGGGTTCTTGAGGCAATTCAAAGTGATCTTTGACCTGCCCCACGACCGCATCATCTTTGAACGGCCATGACGGGGAATGCTCCGGACTCCGCCGCAGTCAACTTCTCCCGAGCTTGACTGCCAGGAACGGGCGATCCCCTGCCGCCGCGCCTTCGCCCCGAGCAGTGAGGTGGTCCCCGTGAAGCACGCGTTGCAGTCACAGCTTTCCACAGTGACTCCAGCGACAGGTAGCCCAGGAAACCGGCCTCCAGGTCGCTCTTCAGCGGCGTGTCCACCCCGCAGAAGAAGGTTCTACCAGCAGCAGATTCGCAGAAGAGGCCCGTGATCCCCTCTCGGGACAAACAGCATGGTTTTCGCCGGATTCGGGGAACGCTGTTTCGCGAGATGGATCGCAACCGGCGCGCCCCCTGCCCCGTCCATCGGCACATATGAGGTCGCTCAGCATCGTTCTGCTGCTCTCCTTACCCCTTGCGGGACAAAATCCTGCAGACGATTTTTACCGCGATGCCCGCGACAAAAAGCCGGAAGTCTACGCCATAGAGCTTCGTACAGCCGGTATCCCCGAGGAGGAAATTGCCCGGCGGCTGGACCTGCTTACGAACCACCGTGCGCTGCTCGAAGCCGACCGGTGGAACCGTTTCTACGGAGATCCGGCAAGCAATTACAGTCGCGCGCCCAATTCATTCCTGACGGCGGTCCTAAATGGAATGAAGCCCGGTACCGCTCTCGACTATGCCATGGGCGACGGTCGCAACGCGATCTACCTCGCCAAACTGGGTTGGACCGTTCACGGCTTCGACATGTCTGACGTAGCCGTCGGCCTGGCAAAACAGCGTGCGGCCGAGCTTGGCCTCACGATCGACGCCACAACGTGCACTGACGCCGAGTACAATTTCGGAAGAGAACGCTTCGACCTCATCTTGTTCAGTTGGTCGATGCCGCTCGCTGATGTCCGCAAGGTCACTGATGCACTCAAACCCGGCGGCATCGTCGTCATGGAGTTCGGACCCGGCTTCGTCGGACGGAACGGCATGCTGCACCTCTTCGACGATCTGGTTATTGAGCGCTACGAAATGACCCGTGCTGTCTCTGACTTCTCCGACCGCCGTGAAACCGACATATACCGCCTGATCGCAGGCAAGTGACTTCCGGATCCGTGAGAATGAAAGGGCAATGCTGCGCCCGCCAGCGGCCGATAGTGGCGCCGTCCCCCCTACCGGCACCAGGTCGGTCGGGTAGTCCCCCGTCACGGCCGTCTTCATGGAGGTGCCCGAGGGCTACGTGGCTTTCATCGAGGAACTTCCCGGCGCCAACACCCAAGGGGAGACGCTGGAGGAAGCCAGGGAAAACCTCACCGAGGCGGCTGCGCTGGTTCTGGAGGCGAACCGCCAGTTGGCTGAGCAATCGCTGGAGGGAGCGGAAGTCATCCGGGAGACGCTTGTGCTGCCGTCGGCATGAAGCGGATCGATCTCATCCGACATCTGGTGCGGTAGCGAAGCGCGTGAAGACACGCGGTGTTGCGTTCTCGAATTATGTCCGGTGCGCATTCGACGACAGGTTTACTTCTTGGGTTCGGGGAAGACCTTCTTCAGGAGTTCCGTCAGATCGGGGTTCGCGTCTGGTTTGTCCAACTCAGCGAGGACGAGTCGTTTCTGCTCTGGCGTGAGGACCCTCGCCAGATCACGCACGGTGTTCAGCTTGAGGGTGATCGCTGTGCGCACCAGCCCCGCCACGGCGTCTGTGAGTTCGTTGGAAAGCCTCTCGTGAAGCGCCTCGTCGGGTTTCTCCGAGAGGAGGTTGCGGTCGATGCGCTTTGCGATTTCGCCGAGCTTCAGGATATCGGCCGCCTCTTGCGTTTTGGCCGCTTTCTCGGCCGACTGCATGATCTCATGGAAGACCTGACGCTGCGCGAGAGTGAGCGCCGGCGCGCTCTCCTCTCCACGCAGCAGTCCGACGCTGCCGAGGGCGAGCATCAGCATGATCGTTGTCATATGGCACACAGGATAATTGTAGGCCAGGCTCACGGCTTCGACGGTGTTCGTAGTTGCAGGAGTCTCCCGCCTTTTGCCTGCCAGATGTCACTATAGGCGGCGAGACGGCTAGATGGAAGGTAAACGCTGGGCCGTCGCGGAGACCGAACGATTGCCCATGGGTGCGCCGGCAATCCATCCCCGAAATACCAGCACCAAGCACCCTACCAGAACAGGAAGCGTGAATCCCGGCTCCGGAACCTGCGTCGCACCTTCGACCTGATAAGACGCTCCGGATCGCGATAGATAATCGAGGGGAGCCGGTGATTCCAGTGGGTCCAGATTCTGGTCGAGAACGCGAATACTGAGCAGCCTCAGCGAGCCGCTCATCTCGGGCACGAAGTCAAACGGATCTCCGGCGGATAGAGAAGCGGTCAGATTGAGGACATTGCCTGGGACGGGTCCTGACACGAAATAAGAACCGACAGAAAGGTCCGAAACGTCGCTCCATATCGGAACCAGATATCCAATTTGATCGGAGCCAAAGACGGTAATGATGTCGGAAAAGCTCGCGTAACTTGAAGCCGTGGTCCAGTAGGGTGGGTCGGTGATGCTTTGAACCGACAGAAATCCATAGCTTGCCTCGGCGACGGCTTGCGCCCGGTAGAACGCCTCTCCGCCCGGGTCGACGAACTCCAGTTCACAACTTGAGAACGGGCCGCCAGTAACGCGGCACTTTTGACCCGCAAGGGGGATGGACGCATTCGCTTCCGTGATGATCTCGGCAGGCAGGTTCCAGCAGACTGCCAGGAGCATGGCCGTCAACGTGGGGCGGCGAAAGCATGACATGTGCACCTCCTCGTTTGCCTGCATCCTACCATGCTCCGCATCTGCGCCCTAAACGGCAGAGCAATTCGTGAGGAGCCAAGCAGTTCAACCGGAGTATTGATTGTCACAACGGCCGTTCTCGGCGTATCGGCCAAATTCTCCTGGGGTGCCCAACCATACGCAGGTGTGCGGAGCGGTCCCGAAAAGTGACACATCGACGTACAACTCAAAGTTCGTGCTGGACGGCCGTTCGGATTAGACCGTCAATTCTTCTGTCTGTCTGGTTGGCGGAACTGGAAATCGACCGCGAACCGGCCTCTACCGCCGCGACTTCGCTCCCAGCAGCTCCTCGATGTGCACCAGGTCGGTCGGGTAGTCCCCCGTGTAGCACGCGTAGCAGTATTCGCCCCGCTCCTCATCCGCCACAGCCTTGCGCAGTGACTCCAGCGACAGGTAGCCCAGGGAATCCGCCTCCACGAACCGCCGGATCTCCTCAACGTTGTGGTGCGAGGCGATCAGCGCCTGGCGGTAGGGCAGGCCGGATTCGGCGGCGTAGCCCAGGGCGGCGGCCACCCCGAAGTCCGGCACCGGCACCACCACGTCGGCGTCGGCCGGGCATTCCCGGACCACCGGGCGGGCGAAGACCACCGAGTCGGGCCGCGAAAAGTAGACGTGCTCGAAGACGCACTGCGAGCGCGACTGGGCCGGGGCGAAGCGCTCCCGGGTCATGCCCTCCGGACCCACGATCACCATTTCGCCCCGGCTCCACTTCATCCAGGTAGGCCGCGCCAAGTTCGACCGCATTGCAGTCCCTGAGATCGGACCCTCTCCTTGCCATACGTGCGTTAGAATGGATCGGTCCATGCGGCGCAGGAAGACAGCTAAGGGCACAGTCACGGGGCGGGAATTCGTGGTCCTAACCCGGGGTGTGCTCGACGGCTGGCAAAACACTCGCGGACCGAACCGCCAGGTACTTATCTTCGTGCATGGGTTCCTGGGCAGTACCGAGGCAACATGGCGGGCGAGACAATCGAACGTTTCCTTCCCGGAGCTAGTCGCCGGCGATCCACAGTTCGAGTCCTACGACGTGTTGCGTTTCCAATACAAGACAGGGCTGCTGGGAGGCGCCGACCCGGAGCATGTGGCCCGTCTGCTCAGGAATGAACTGGACGGCAGACTGAAGCACTGCGACGTAGTGCTGGTTGCCCATAGTATGGGCGGGCTGGTTTCGATGCAGTACGTTGTCCAGACGCTCATCGACGGTCAAACGCCGCGCGTGCGGGGTTTGGTCATGTATGGGACTCCCACAACAGGGTTGGAAGCGCTACGCCTGGCACGGATGGCACTGCCACTCGGTGCTGGGATTGCGAAGTGGGTGTGGCCAGTAGTACTCGTTTTGAAGTGGCTGCTGTCACGCCACAAGCAGCTTGCCAGCCTGGAGGGAGCTTGTACGTTCCTCGAGAAACTGCATGGCTACTGGATCCAACGTGTTGTGAACGGGGGTGACCCGGCCCTCGACGCTCAACAGCGGGCATGGATACCGGTTCGTGTGGTCACCGGCAATGAGGATTGGGTGGTAGGGGAACGCTCCGCCAAGGGTGTGTACGGTGAGATTGACTGGTGCCCGCTGGACTACGATCATCGAGCGCTGGTCAAACCTGAAGCAACAGACGATCCACGTTACCAGCGACTTGCCGAATTCCTGCATCAAATCGAATTCCAGAAGGCGCCGGCTGTCCTCACGCAACTCCGCCGGGAAAGCGATCGAATCTGGGCTCACCGTTGCGACCGCTGCATCTATGACTGGGAATTTGAGATACATTTTCCTGACCCTCAAGACCGGCAGAGTCCAGAGCCGCTGCCAGGCTGCGCCACGCTCGAGATCAAGCGCTGCAGTTATCGATTGCGGCTTGATCAGGACATATTGACCCTTGCCTTTGCGCTAGGCCGTGTTCCATTGGACACGCTGTTGCCCCGGAAGCCTTTCTTCATTCATGGCATCCGTGCCGACAAAATGAGCGAGCGGGAACAGGAAGTCGTACTCCCAGCGCTGCAAAACCTGCTCAACACTCCGGACGTTGCCTGGCAACGATTCTTCCAAGATGTTTCACTACGGCTGCTTACAGCGGACGGAGTAGCGGTGCCCTTGGAGGTCAAGCCAGAGAAGAAAACGGGGAACGGGTACATCGCCGCGGAGTTTCACTTGCCCACGGGACAGAAGAGAGTGCTGGGACAGGAGGTCAAACTGGAGTTCTCCTGCCGGTCGATACGCCCTGCCGCGCTCCAGACCTACACAGTTGCCTACCCTTGGATGACGATCGGGTCTAACGTGCAGGTCGTCGTCCATGGACCCCTCGACTACATCGTACCGTCACCCTTCTTTCTCGGGAAGCCAGGCAGTGTCCATTTGGAGGAGTACGGTCGACAGCACACAGTTCATATCCACACACAGGATCTTGTGTTGCCCCGTTCGAAGGTGCAGGTTCACTGGCGACACCGGACTGAAGGGGTAATTGAACCGGCGCGCGCGGCGGTAGCCGTTGCCGCTGTCCCGCAGGAAGAACAGAGAAGTTGAAAGAGTGCGTTTCCCCGAACGGGCAGCGTTTTGACGAAGCACATTTCTCCATAGGTTGCGGCGAGCGGTTGGGCCGCCGACTGCTTTTGTTGCAGCCACTGATAGAATGAATGTCGGCTCCTGGGAATCATCGTGAAGGTGAATTCGACAGGGACTCGACGAAGGGAGTGTGGAAGCCTTAGCATCTGGGCGAAGGGCTTTCCTAAGGGTTACCCTTCAACAAGCGAGACATCGTACAGGGAGAAAGAACTCGGTGAACCATATCGAAGGCCGAAGGGCAACAAAAAAGAGAGCGCCGGCGAGGAAGGCGGCAAAGAAGGTCGCCAGGAAGGCCCCACCCAAGAGGACTCCAGCCAAAAGGGCTCCGGCCAAGAAAGCAAGCAGGAAGCACTGACAACCTCCAATTGGCGGGGCCATCTAATCCCTACCATACATCGCGCCGCAGAGGCTCAATGAGAGTGGCCCCCCTACCGCCGCGACTTCGCTCCCAGCAGTTCCTCGATGTGCACCAGGTCGGTCGGGTAGTCCCCCGTGTAGCAGGCGTAGCAGTATTCGCCCCGCTCCTCGTCCGCCACGGCCTTGCGCAGTGACTCCAGCGAGAGGTAGCCGAGGGAATCCGCCTCAACGAACCGCCGGATCTCCTCCACGTTGTGGTGCGAGGCGATCAGCTCGCTCTTCAGCGGCGTGTCCACCCCGTAGAAGCAGGGTGAAACCGTGGGCGGGCAGGAGATGCGCAGGTGGACTTCCCGCGCCCCGGCCTGCCGCACCATGCGCACGATCTTGCGGCTGGTGGTCCCCCGCACGATGGAATCGTCCACCAGCACCACCCGCTTGCCCTCCAACTGGTGGCGCACCGGGTTCAGCTTCAGCTTCACCCCGAAATCGCGGATGGCCTGGGAGGGCTCGATGAAGGTGCGGCCTACGTAGTGATTGCGGATCAGCGCCTGGCGGTAGGGCAGGCCGGATTCGGCGGCGTAGCCCAGGGCGGCGGCCACCCCGGAGTCCGGCACGGGCACCACCAGGTCGGCGTCGGCCGGGCACTCCCGGGCCAGCAGGCGGCCCAGCATCTCGCGCGACTGGGCCACCGGGCGGCCGAAGACCACCGAGTCGGGCCGCGAGAAGTAGACGTGCTCGAAGAC
>JADZAF010000243.1 GCA_020852755.1 Bryobacterales bacterium | reverse complement strand
TGCCCCAATGCTCGTGCGCGCAGAAGTTGGGTAGAGCGGAGAGATCCGGCGCCGGACGCGACTGCGCCGCGGCCATGCCGGCGGCGGGAAGAAGCAGCAAACTGCGGCGGGTCATAGGGGCATTCTATGCGGTTCGGGAGATCTGCAGAACCTGGCGTTGACAGGTCCGGCGCGGAGCGGTCATACTCGCGCGGGGAGCGATTGAACGGAGGGAGGCATTCATGGAGCGGTTGACGCGGCGGGCTTTTGGGGGAGTGCTGGGCGGGGCGGCGCTGGCCGCCGGCAGGCGCCCGCCGAATATTCTCTACATCATGTCGGACGACCATGCGGCCAACGCCATTTCGGCCTACGGCAGCCGGGTGAACCGCACGCCGAATATCGACCGCATCGCGCGGGGCGGCATGCGCATGGAAAACTGCTTCTGCACCAACTCGATCTGCACGCCCAGCCGGGCGGTGATCCTGACCGGGCAGTACAGCCACATCAACGGGGTGAAGACGCTGCGCGACCCGCTCGACGCCGGCCGGCCGCATCTCGGCAAAATGATGCAGCAGGCGGGCTACCAGACGGCCATCGCGGGCAAGTGGCACCTGCACTGCGAGCCGACCGGGTTCGACTACTGGAACGTGCTGACCCGGCCGGGCGGGCAGGGTCTGTATCACAACCCCGTCATGAGCGAGATGGGGAGTGAGAAGACGTATCCCGGGTACGCCACCGACATCATCACCGATCTCTCGCTCGAGTTCCTGCGCAGGCGGGACCGGAAGCGGCCGTTCTTCCTGATGTGCCATCACAAGGCGCCGCACCGCGCCTGGCAGCCGGACGCGAAGCACGCCGGGATGTACACGGATCCGATCCCCGAGCCGCTGAATCTCTACGACCGCTACGAGCACCGCTCGCAGGCGGCGGCGCGGGCCACCCTGAAGATCGGCGACGACATGACCGAGACGGATTTCAAACAGCCCAGGCCGCCGGGCCTGACCGGGGATGCCCTGCGCAAGTGGGCGTACCAGCGCTACATGCAGGATTACCTGCGCTGCGTGGCCTCGGTGGACGACAACGTGGGCCGGCTGCTGGATTACCTGGACCGGGAGAAGCTCTCGGAAGACACGATGGTGATCTACACCTCGGACCAGGGCTTTTTTCTCGGCGAGCACGGCTACTACGACAAGCGCTTCATGTACGAGGAATCGCTGCGCATGCCGCTGCTGATCCGCAAGCCCGGCCAGATCCCGGCGGGTGCGGTGAACCGCGACCTGGTGCTGAACCTGGACTTCGCGCCCACGCTGCTGGATTTCGCCGGGCGGAAGGCGGGGCCCGGGATGCAGGGCCGCAGTTTCCGCGCCGCGCTGGAAGGGCGCACGCCGCGCGACTGGCGGCGGAGCTTCTACTACCGCTACTGGATGCACCTGGCGGACCACGGGGTGCCGGCCCACTACGGGGTGCGCACGCGCCGCTACAAGCTGATCTACTATTACGGGCAGCCGCTGGGAACCAGCGGATCGCTGCCGGAGCCGAGGGCGCCCGAGTGGGAGCTGTTCGACCTGGAGAAAGACCCGCACGAGATGCGCAGCGTGTACGGCGAGCCGGCTTACGCGGGCGTAGTGAAGGAACTCAAGGCGGAGCTGGCGCGGCTGCAGAAAGAAGTGGGAGACACGCCGTGGGAAGGGTAAGCATGGAGCGGCGCACGTTTCTTCAGGCGCTGGCGGGCGGGCTCGCATGGGGCGCGCGGGCCGCGCAGGCGCGCAGGCCGAACGTGGTCGTGATCCTGGCGGACGATCTCGGCTACGGCGACCTGGCCTGCTTCGGGCACCCGTCGCACCGCACGCCGTCTCTGGACCGCATGGCGAGCGAGGGCGCGCGCTTCACGCAGTTCTACAGCCCCATGCCGTTCTGCGCTCCGGCGCGCAGCGCGCTGCTGACCGGGCGCTATCCGTTCCGCACGGGAGTGACCGGCAACCCGGCGCCGGACTCGGGGGTGAACGACATCGGGCTTCCGGCGGGTGAGATCACGCTGGCGCAGGCGCTGAAGCCGCTGGGCTACGCCAGCATCTGCATCGGCAAGTGGCACCTGGGGCACACGGCGGACTTCCTGCCGCGCAGGCGCGGCTTTGACGAATACCTGGGCATTCTTTATTCGAACGACATGCGGCCGGTGCAACTGGTGCACAACGAGGCGGTGGTCGAGTACCCGGTGGTGCAGGCCAACCTGACGCGCAGGTACACGGCGAAAGCGCTGGAGTTCATCGAAAAGAACCGCACCCGTCCGTTCTTTCTCTACCTGCCGCACGCCATGCCGCACAAGCCGCTGGCGGCCTCGGAGGATTTCTATACGGGTGGAAGTTCGGCGGCTCTCTATGCCGATGTGATCCGGGAGCTGGACTGGGGCGTGGGGAGAATTCTGGCACGCCTGCGGGAACTCGGACTGGACGAAAACACGCTGGTGATTTTCACTTCGGACAACGGGCCGTGGTTCGGGGGACACACGGCGGGACTGCGGGGGATGAAAGGGAACTCCTGGGAGGGCGGCATACGGGTGCCCATGATCGCGCGCTGGCCGGGGCGGATCCCCGGCGGGCGCGTATCGCGGGAGGTCTGCGGGCTGATCGATGTCTTCCCGACGGTCTGCCGGGCGGCGGGCGCGCCGCTGCCGGAGGACCGGGTGATCGACGGAAAGGACATCCTGCCGCTGATGACCTCGGATGCGCGCAGCCCGCACGAAGCCCTGGTGGCGATGGCCGGGCCGCGGCTGAGCATCGTGCGGTCGGGCAAGTGGAAGCTGCACGTGCGCGCGCCGGGGCCGGAGAACCCGTTCGTGAAGGACCCGGCCGGGTGGGTCGACCCCAGGGGACCGGATGGAGTGACTCTCATCGCGCCGTTCGAACAGGCGAGGCCGGACCAGTTTCCGGGATTGCGCAGCGGCGACGCGTCGCGGGAGATGATGTTGTTCGACTTGGAAAACGACCCCGGCGAGCAGAGGGACGTGGCGGGAGAGTATCCGGACGTGGTGCGGCGGCTGAAGGGACACTTCGACCGATTGAACGCGGAAGTGCCGGCCGCGGCGCCCCGCGCGCCGGCGTTCAAAGGAATCAAGCGGCTCAAAGGAGGCGAACTCCGTTACGACCTCGAAGCTGGGAAATAATCTACTCTTTCTTCCCGGCTGGCAGCGGGAAGGAACCGGTTCCTTGCCCCCCGAAGGGAGCATGGCTGCACTGCGCCCGAACGTTGAACGCCGTGCTTCCAGGCTTTTGTCCTTCCCGGGTAGGTTGCCTGACGACGCTTCCGCGGCTGCCTCTCGGCGAGCGAGCAGCTCTTCGATTTCACGGTAGCAGGGCATCGGAGACAGGGCGGACCGGATTTCGCGCAAGTGAAAGAAAAGGCGGGGATGAAAAAAGTGCAGGCGGGCGGGAACGGAATAGGAGACGCGGTATGAATCGCAGGAATTTCCTGAGGAGTCCGGCAGCCGCGGCGGCGGCGCTGCCGGCGGCGCTCCCTTTTCAGGAGGAGAAGAGCAGGCTCAGAATCACGGGCGTCCGGCTGGTGCAGACGCGCAGGAGGCAACCGCTGGAGCCTTACAAGCCGCGGCCGCTTCCCGGCCTGACCCAACCGGGGGAAGGGGCGACGCCCATGTCGGTGTACCCGGAACTGCGGGGCAGAGGCGGCGCGGCGGGGGTGCGCGACTTCACGGTGGAGATTTCGACGGACAAGGGCGTGAAGGGCTACGGACGCGGCGGGCCGGGCGGCGGACCGATCGTGGAGAGCCACCTGGCGGGGCTGCTGGTGGGCGAGGACCCGTTCGCGGTGGAGCGTTTGTGGGACGTGATGTGGCGCGCCACGATGTCGTACGGCAGGATGGGAGTAGCCATTCACGCCATCAGCGGCGTGGACCTGGCGCTCTGGGACCTGATCGGGAACGCGACGGGACTGCCGGTGTACAAGCTGCTGGGAGGGCCGGTGCGCACGCAGGCGCCGTGCTACGCCACCGGGAACGACATCGAGGACTATGCCAGGATCGGTTTCCGGAAGATCAAGAACGGCTGGCCGCTGCCGCCCTCGGCGGGGCGGGAGGGGTTGCGCAAGAACGTGGAGATGATCCGGCGGACACGGGAGGTGCTGGGGCCGGACGGGGAGATCATGCTGGACTGCTGGATGGGACTCACGGAGAATTACACGCTGGAGTTCGCGCAGATGGCGGCGCCCTACCGGATGTACTGGATCGAGGAGGCTCTGCCGCCGCACGACTACGCGGGCTATGCGCGGCTGCGTGCGAAACTCAAGCCGGTGCTGACCGCCACCGGGGAGCATGAATACGGGCGGCAGGGGTTCCGGCTGCTGTTGGAGCATAACTCGGCCGACATCTGGCAGCCGGACGTGCATTGGGGCGGTTGCATCACGGAACTGAGAAGGATCGCCGCGCTGGCGTCGGTGTACGACATTCCGGTGATCCCGCACGGGGGCGGGGCGCGGGACGCGATTCATTTCGTGATGGCGACGGTGAACTGCCCGTGGGCGGAGATGTTCCGCCCGGTTCCGACGAAGCAGTACGAAGAGGAGAACCACATCACGCGGGGGCCGGAGGGGGTGTACACGAGGGCTTCGGACAAGCCGGGGTTCGGGTGGGACTTCGTGGTGGGGTAGATGCCGGTGCGTCCGGCGCGGCGGCAGCCCGGAGGGGCTGCCCCACAAAGACGCTTGAATCGAGGGATGACGTTGGAGATTTTGGCGGATGTCGGTCTGTCGCGCCGGCTGGAGCGGGCGGAGGCGGCGGCGAATGCGCGGTTCGTGGAGGCGCGGGCACGACTGGCGCCGGAGACGGGGGCGTGCTGGATCGAGGTGGCGGGCGCGTACGCCATGTATGACGGGCCGCGTTCTCCGTGCACGCAGACGTTCGGCCTGGGACTGTTCCAGCAACCCTCCGGGTCCGACATGGACGCGCTGGAGGCGTTCTTCCGGGAGCGTGGAGCGCCGGTGTGCCATGAAGTAAGCCCGGTCTGCGACTTTTCGGTTGCCGCCATGCTGAGCGAGCGCGGCTACCGGCCCATCGAGTTCACCAACGTCATGTACCTGCCGCTGGCGGGCGGGGCGCGGCCGGCGGTGGAAGGGACGGCCGTCCGGGCGCGGCGGGTGGACGACGAGGAGCGGGAATTGTGGGCCCGAACGGTGGCGGAGGGCTGGCGCGAGTTCACCGAGTATGCCGATCTCATGGAAGAGCTGGCCGTGGTGAGCGCCGCGCGGGAGAACGGGCACGCCTTTCTGGCGGAACTGGACGGCCGGCCGGTGGCGGCGGGGGCCCTGGCGATCCACGAGGGAGTGGCTTTGTTTTCCGGCGCCAGCACCCTACCGGAATGGCGCAAGCGCGGGGCGCAGCGGGCCTTGCTGGAAAGCCGCCTGGAGTATGCGCTCTCGGCCGGGTGCGACGTGGCGATGATGTGCGCGCAGCCGGGCAGCGCCTCGCAGCGCAATGCGGAACGGCAGGGTTTCCGGATCGCCTATACGCGCATCAAGTGGCAGCCGGCATCTACCGGGCTGCCAGGGTGAGGCGGCGGACGCAGAAGGCGTCGTAGAGCCGGGCGTTGTGCCGCCGTCCGGAGAAGACCAGGTGGAGGGTCCGGCCGTCCGGCGAGATCCATTTGGCGGGGAGGCGGTAGCCGTGGGTGTCGCCCAATCCCCAGTAATCGGTGTGGAAGACGGTAGTCCAGGGACCCCAGGGATGGGGCGCGTCGAAGAGGCCCCAGCCGCCCGAGTGGTTGTAGCCGAGCGCCAGCAGGTAGCGGCCGAGGCCGGGGTTGTAGAGCGCATCCACGCGCTGGCAATGGCCAGGGTAGTGGAAGACGGGACCGCGCTCCTCGATGCGCGGGCTCCAGACCGGCCGGCCGGCATCCAGGCGCACGAAGAATTCATAGGCCGAACGCTCGCGGATACGGCGCCTGGGGACGCGGGCCAGCACCAGGCTGTCGTAGCTTTCGTAGGCGCTGGGTCCATCCTGCGAGTAGGTGTACACGTAGCCGTCGCGGGCCGCGGAGTAGTTCTGTCCCGCATTGAGAAAGGCGGGCGAGCCGAAACTGGTTTCGAGGCGAAAGCCCCACTGCCAGGTCCTGCCGCGGTCTTCCGACCAGGCCAGCTGCGCGTTGCCGGTGTTGCGGACCCAGAGGTAGAGGACGCCGTCCGCCATCAGGAGGCCGCTGGCCTTGGGCCCCCTGGCTCCGTCTCCGAGGCGCTCGCCGCTGGGGGAACGGATGTTGATTCCCTGGAAACTCCCGGGCGGACCGGCGATCTTCGCGAACCCCTGGCTCAGCTTGGTTTCGATGAAGGGCGGGAAGCCGCGGCCGTCGCCGTAGGAGGTGTACTGGTCGCCGTCGTCGGCCCAGGTGAGGGGCCAGTTATCGCTGTCGGGGGCGGCGCAGGCAATTTCGTTCAGGGGCGAGAACTCCGTGGCGCGGACCGCAGCGCTGGGCGGATAGGGCGCGGGAGAGGGCTGGAGCGCCTCCATCACCGGATTAAAGAGATAGTTCACCACTCCCAGCCAAAATCCTTCATTCATAATCTGTTGTCCGTTTCGAACAATGATCATATCGAGGCTGGGGACGACCAGCATGACCTGGTTTCCGGCGCCTGCGCCGGCGAAGGCGTCTCTGGGGACCCTGGGCCAGACGCCGTCGAAGTTGGTGTACCAGGCGAGTCCGCAGCCCGGCTGAGGATTGTTGGCGGGCCGGTTGGGGAGCGGGGCGCCGGCGTAGCGGGTGACGCGGTCCACCCATTCCGGGGAGACGAGGCGGGCTCCGCGCCACTCCCCGCGCTGGAGCATCAACTGGCCGACGCGGGCGGCGGCGCGAGCGGTGTAGGAGCCTCCGCCCCAGTTGGCGTGCAGGTCGAGACCGTCCAGGCGGTGGGTCTTGCCGTAGCCCATGGACCAATCCCCGGAGTCGACGCCCAGAGGGTCCATGAGGCGTTCGCGCAACAAGTCGCGTATGTTTTGTTGCGGCGCCCCGCGGAGGGAGGAAGTGACGGCGTAGGCCAGGGCGGCCATCCCGGGGTTGCTGTAGGCGTAGCGGCTGCCGGGCTCGAAGATGACGGGCGCCTGACGGATGGAGATGGAGAAGGGGTCGGGGTCCTGCTTCCAGAACGCGCCCTTCCAGCCGGGCAACTGGTTGTGCGGGCGGCCGCCCTCCTCGGCGTCCTCGATGCCGGAGGAGTGCGTCGCCAGGTGCCGTATGGTGATCCTGGAGCGGAGCGGATCGTCCTTCCAGGCCGGGATGTACTTCCAGGCGGGGTCATCGGGGTTGAGGCGGCCGTCGTTCAGCGCAATGAGAAGAGACATGCCGCCGACCAGGGCCTTGGCGAGCGAGGCTGTGTAGTGGGGCTTGCCGGGGCCGTGGTCCGCGGCGTACCACTCCCAGACGATGCGGCCGCGGCGGGCGACGAGGAAGGCCTTGGTGCCCCGGGCAGCAAGCTCGCGGGTGGCGGCTTCGAGCCTGGCGCGGTTGAGACCCAGGCTTTCGGGCGCGGCCGTCTCCCAGGCGGTGGCGGCGCTGAGCGGCGCGCCGAGGGCGGCAAGGATCAGGCACGCAGGCAGCGGTTTCGATGACATGCTTCACCCGTCATTCAGGGAACGAGGATCGGGAAACTGGCTGAAGAAATCCAATTCACACTGCATGGCGTAGCGGTAGCGGTCTCGTACTTCCCTGCTGTCGGCACCGATTTTATCAAGTAAACTCTCCAGCCGGACGGCGAGCGCTTCGAATCCGGCGTCACTGTAAGTGTCGATCCAACGGCGGTAGGGATGGCCGGGGTGGGAATGCCCGGCGAGTTCGCGGCCGAGGTAGGCGTAGAGGCGCATGCAGGGCGCCATGGAAGCCACGGTCTCGGCGGCGGAGGAGTGCCAGGCGGTGCGGAGCAGGAAATCGGTGTAGGCGCGGCAGGCGGGAGTGGGGAGGACGTGTTCGAGGTCGATGCCGAGTTCGGTGGAATAGCGGCGGTGGAGTTCGAGTTCCTCGAGGGCGCCGCCGATGAGGGAGTGGAAGACGGCCTGGGTCTCGGGGTCCGTGCTCCTGGCGAGCGCGACGGCGTAGGCGCGGATGAAGGCGCGCAGGAAGAAGGCGTCCTGAGCGATGTAGCGGCGGAAGAGGCCAGGGTCGAGCGTTCCACCGGCCAGGCCGCGGACGAAGGGATGATGCAGGCAGGAGCGGGCCAGGTCCGAGCTGGCGGCCCAGAGGGTGTGATGAAGCATCAGCCCTCCGCGGACATCTTCCAGAACTCGCGCTCGTGGACGAGCACGGCGTTGAAGCACTCCTGGGCGGAGGGGTGCGGGTAGCGGCGGGCCAGGTCGCTCAGGGCGGCGACGTACTCGCCGAAGGCCGCGCTGGACCAGCGCCCGATGAACTCGTGGTAAGGCCCGGAGGGCGGCAGCGCGCTCCAGGCGGCCAGGTACGAGACCTCCACTCCGAACAGAATCGCAAGCAGCACGGGAGCGGGTTCGGTGTACGCGCAGCGCAGCAGGAAGTCGGCGTAGCGGCGCCCGATGGGGTGCGGCGGCGTATCGAGCGATATCTGCAACCGGACGGCGTGGGACTCGAACCAGGCCAGTTCGCTATCGAGCGCGACCAGGCCCTGGATCAGGGTGTGGTGGCAGTCGCGAGGGGCTTTGGAAGTGAGGATGGATTGGTAGGAGAGAAGCTCTTTTGCAAACAGGTAGTCCTGCGCGAGCCAGCGGGTGAAGGCTTCCGGGGGCAGCGTGCCGGCGGAAAGAGCGGCGAGAAAGGGCGGCCGGGTGGCCTGCCGCCAGAGTTCGGGGGCGTTGGTGATCAGTTCGTTATCGACCACGAGGTCCTCCTACTTTTTTGTGTCCTGCCCCGCGCGGTTGACGATTTGCCTCAAGCGGCAGCCGGCGGACTTGCAGGCGCCGTCAAGAACGTCCTCCTCGCGAAAGACGGCGAAGAGGATCTCCATGTCCCGCTGGCGCTCGCGGTCGTAGATGACGTAGATCCTCCCGTCAGGCGCCTGGACGCCGTCGGGATAGGACACCGCGGTTCGCTCATCGAGGAGCAGGCCGCCGGACCAGGTGCGGCCGTCGTCGCGTGAGATCTCGGCGGTGAGATGGGAGCGGGCCATGCCCTGGGGCGCGTTGTGGCGAACGAGGAGCAGGCTGCCGCTGCGCAAGCGCCGGATGAAGAAGCGGGCGTTGGCGTGGCGGATGCCGGTATCGGCGCCTCCGGTCCAGGTTTTGCCGCGATCGCGCGATGTGCTCGACCCGATGCCGTAGCGGGTGCGAACGAAGACGGTCCAGGCGCCATCGCGGCCCTCCACCAGCATGTGCTCGTCGAAGGTGGAACCGGGCACGCTCGGCCCGCGGATGAAGCGGAAGGTCCTGCCGCGGTCGGAGGTGAGCAGGAGGTTGGAGCCTTTCTCGCCGCCGAGGTCATGGCTCAAGCTTTGGATGCGGCCGGGCGAGAGGCCCAGCTTGTATTCCTCGTTCACCCGCTCCATGTCCGGCGCGACGTTCCACCACGCGGCCGGAAAGAGCCACTCGCCGGACCGCAGGACGGCGGGCTTGTTCATCATGACGCCGTGGGAGAGGCGCCGGGGTGCGGACCACGCGGGGTTGGGGTCATTGGGGTTGCGCGTGCGGATGGCCCAGACGCCGCTGCGCCCGTCGAACTTGCCGGCGCCCTGCGCCCAGGAGAGCCACATGGCGCCGGCGGGATCAATCCACAGGCAGGGATCGAAGGCGCGCACGAAGCCGGGCGGATCGATGACCAGCCGGGGCTCGGACCAGGTCCTGCCGTCATCGCCGCTGGTGACCAGGACAACGTAGTTCTCCGGGCCCTCGCCGGGGCCTCCGGCGTACCAGGCGGCCCAAAGACGGCCTCCGGACGCGCGTTCGATCCCGGGGATGCCCTGGAAGCGGCGCGTGCCGGCGGCATACTCCGGCCCGGGGTTGAGGCTGACGGGCGGCGGCATCATGGCCGGATCGGAATCCGCGGCGGCAGCGAGAGCGGCGAGGACGATGACGGGGAGGAACGGAAGCCTCATGAAGACTGTTGTACAGCAACCACCGCCGGCGAATCCAACTTCGCCGAGGGCTTGGATGGAGGCTGCCGGGGCGAAGCGCGCTTCGCCGGATTGCGCGCGCCGCGCCGCGGGAACAAGCGGTTACGGGTTGGCCGCCTTCGTGCATACCGGGCGCTGAACACCCGACGGGAGGTAGACGATGCACGACCTGGATCGAACGCAGGCGGAAATGGAAGCCGCCGAACCGGAAACCGACAGTTTCGAATTCGAATTCGACGGGGAGGCGCCGGCCAACGGCGGATCGCGCGCCGGCGGCGTCTTCGACGAAGTGGAAGAGATGGAGCTTGCCAGCCAGCTATTGGAAATTCAGGACGAGTACGAGATGGAGGAGTTCCTGGGCAAGCTCATCAAGAAAGCGGCGCGCTCGGTGGGCAAGTTCGTCAGCTCGCCGGCGGGCAAGGCGCTGGGCGGGCTGCTGAAGGGAGCGGCCAAGAAGCTGCTGCCCATGGCAGGCACGGCGCTGGGAGCGCTGGGCGGCCCGGTGGGCGCGGCGGTGGGCGGCAACCTGGCCAGCATGGCGGGCAAGGCGCTGGGCCTGGAACTGGAGGGGTTGAGCGAGGAAGACCAGGAGTTCGAGGTCGCGCGGCAGTTTGTCCGCTTCGCGGGGGAGGCGGCGAAGAACGTGGCGGCGGCGCCGCCGGCGGCGCCTCCCGCGGCGGCGGCCAAGAGCGCGACGGTGGCGGCGGCGCGGAAACACGCGCCCGGCCTGCTGCGCCCGCAGGATGCCAACGGCGCGAGGGTGGCGCCGGGCGGCGGGCGGTCGGGGCGCTGGATCCGCCGGGGGAACAGGATTGTGCTGTTCGGGGTGTGAGCGGTGGACGTCTCGCGCTACGCGGCGTGGTTCCTGGAGCACGAAGCCCGAGCCCTGCACACGCGGATCGAACGGGTGAAGTTCTTCGCGCTGTTCGAGACGGCGGTGCCGGCGGCGATCCCCTCGCGGGCGGCGTACATCGCGGTCGAACGCTTCCTGAAGGAAGGCCGCGACGAACTGCGCCGGTCGATTCACGGCTGCATCGCCTGGCTGCGGAGCCCCGAGGGACGCGCGGCGCCGCCGGAAGAGGCGCAGGCGCGGCTGTGCCTGCTGCGGCTGCAATTCAACGCCGTGCTGACCCAGTACGACACCTTTGCGGACGCCATGACGCAGCGCAGCGAGTACGACACGGGAGTCTGGCTGGCCGGGCTGGATGAAGCGGCGGCGTGCGCGCTGCAACTGGACGGCGACTATTACGAGGCGCCGCCGGTGATCTGCTACCTGGACCGCGGGCACGGGGCGGCCATACGGCGGGCGCGCACACGGCTGCCGGGAGGAGGCGACAACCCGGTGGCGCTGATCCGGATTCCGAGAGAGCGCATGGTGGGCAGCGGGATCGCTTCGTCGCTGGTTCACGAGGTGGGACACCAGGGGAGCGCGCTGCTGAACCTGGTGGAGTCGCTGCGGCCGGTGCTGTACGCGATGCAGAGAAAGGGCGGCGTGGAGCGGGAGGCCTGGGTGCTGTGGGAGCGCTGGATTTCGGAGATCCTGGCGGACTACTGGGCGGTGGCGAAGCTGGGCATTACGGCGGCGCTGGGCCTGGCCGGGGTAGTGAGCATGCCGTCGGCGATCGTGTTCCGCATCTCGACCACCGACCCGCACCCCAGCCCCTGGATCCGGCTGATCCTGTGCACGGCGCTGGGCGAATCGCTGTATCCGGACCCGCAGTGGCGGATTTTGCGCCGGATATGGCTGGCCCTGTATCCGCCGCGCGACCTGCCGGATCGCAAGCGGCGGCTGTTCGAGCTGCTGCTCGCCACCATGCCGGGATTCGTGGGGCTGCTGGCCAGCCACCGGCCCAGGAGCTTGAAGGGGCGCTCGCTGGCGGAGGTGATGCGCATCGAAGAGCGCGTGCCGAAGAAACTGGCGGAGCACTACCAGGGCTGGCGGCGCTCCTGGCGGCGGATGGAAACGGCGCCGCCGACGCTGGCGCTGGCGGCCATCGGGCAGGCGCGCTGGAACGGGCTGTTGGGACCGGAGGCCGAGGGCCGCCTGGTGGCTTCCCTGCTCCAGCAATGGGCGCTGGCGCGGGCGATGGGCGAGAACGGCGGCGGCGCGGACAAGAAGAAGGGATTGAGGAGGAACTCATGAAGGAAGCAGATGTGAAACCGAAGGAGAAGCTGGCCGAAGGCGGGAGACCGCCCGCCTTCACCCGGCCGGGAGCGGCCGGCACGACGACACCGCCGGCGGGCGGCAACGGCGGCGTGCTGCGGGTGGCGTTGGAGCGGCCGCAACGGCAAGCGACCGACGACCAGCCGCTCTGGGTGGCTATCCGGCAGCGGACCCGCGCGATCGGATTCGAGAACTACCGGCTTTTCATCGACCGCGTGCTGTGCGAGCAAAACCCGACCGACGGCGTGGAGGAGGAGACCCGGCTGTCGAACCGGGCGGGGCGGCTGGACAAGCTGGCCGGCGTGCAGGCCTACGAACTTCTGAAGCTGGCCACGCAGGTGTTCCTGCTGCTGGAGTGCGGGGTGGCGATCAAGGACACGGACTTCAGCGTGAACGAAGAGTCGGGCCGGCTGGGCACGCCGGTGACGGCGGAGGAGCTGCGCCAGCGGCTGAGCGCCTACCTCGGCGATTCACCGCGGCTTCCGTACCTGAACCGGGTGATCAACAGCGCGCTGGCGGAATTCGGGCCGACGGACAGCCCGTTCTGCGAAGGCATCTTCCGGGGGCGGGTGATCGCTTCGGAGGCGCCCTGCCTGCTGGAGCTGATCTGGTCGTACTGGCACGAGGAGGGCATGCAGGTGCAGACCATCAACTCGATCGCCTGGCGGTTCCAGAACCGGCTGCGCAG
>JADZAF010000242.1 GCA_020852755.1 Bryobacterales bacterium | reverse complement strand
CGTAGGGATCGACCTCGCGGATGTACCACAAGCGGGTAACCAGAATGCCCCGGTCGGTGGAGGCGATCAACTCCTCCACGGAAGCGGGGCCGCCCTCAAACACGATGTTCATGGGCGCTTCGCCGATCTCGCTGGGCAAGGGGAAGCCGTGCCCGGTGGATTGCTCTCCCTCAACTCGAGCCGGGTAGCGGCCGCAAGCCACCTGCTTCGCCGCGCCCTTATCCACCAGGGTCAGCCGCTTTCGGGGAAGTCCTTCTCCGTCAAAGGCCTGACCGGTTTGCAGGGGATGGTACACGTCGTCGTGGATGGTAATGTTGTCCCCGAACAGTTTCGCGCCCAGGCGGCCGGCCAGGAAGCTGCGGCCGTCCCGCATGGCCGTGGCGCTGAAATCGCCGAACATCTGCCCGACCAGGTCGAGCACGGCGGGCGGCTCCAGGATCACGGTGTAGCGGCCGGGCGGGAGTTCCCGCGGGCTGGCGGCCGCCCGCGCTTTGCCGGCCGCCCGCAACGCCAGGTCCAGGGGCCGAATGTCGAGCAGGTTGGCGCTTGACGCTTTGGCCCACCCGGAACTGTCCGGCGCGGTAACGGTGATCGAGAACTGGGCCAGGGTTTCGGAGTGGTAGGCGAAAACGCCGCGGGTGTTGAGGATCGCCAGGGCGGACTGGTTCGTGGCATAGATGCCGGCCGCGCTCAGGGACGTGTCATCGAGGGCGGCGAGGGTGCCGGCGACCGCGTTCGCCCGGTCCTGGGGCGTGGTTTCGGCCACCGAGGCGTACTGGCGATCCACCGCGTCGAGCGGTTCCGGGGCGGCCATGGAGGGCAGGTCCGGATCGCGCTCCTGCACGCGGGCGATGGCCGCCGCCTCCTCCACAGCCCGCCGCACGGAGTCCCGGTCGAGCCGGTTGGTGGTGGCGCGGGCCGTGCGCCCGTCCAGCAGCACGCGCACGGACAGCAGGGTGCTTCTTTCCGCCACGTTTTGATGGATGGTGCTGTTGGCGAAGCGGGTTAGAGCGTTGTCCCGCGCCGCCAGCGTTCCTTCCAGTTCGCGGATTCCCATTTCGCGGGCCGCATCCGCGGCCAGGGCGAAGATCTCCTCGCAGCGGTTCCGGGGCAGCAGGTCGGACTCCAGCATGGCTTTATCCCTGATAGGCGCTGCCGATTTTCACCTTGCGGAAGCGCGCCGGGCTGGCGCCGTGCCCGGTTCCCATCACCTGCTCGGGCTGGCCCTTGCCGCAGTTCGGCGTGCCCCACAGCACCCAGTGGCCGGGTCCCGCGATGGCGGCGCAGGAGTTCCAGAATTCGGCGCTGATGCCGCTGTAGCTGGGGTTTTTCAGCATCCGCGTCTTCTTTCCCTTACGGATCTCCCAGCCGATCTCGCAGCCGAACTGGAAGTTGTAGCGCTTGTCGTCGATGGACCAGCTGCGGTTGGTTTCCATGTAGATGCCGTAGTCCGTATCGAACACTTCGTCCAGGGATTGCCCGCCCGGCTTCAGGCTCACGTTGGTCATGCGGATGAGCGGGATGCGGTCCCAGCCGTCGGCGCGCATGGCCCCGTTGGACCTCTGCTGGCCGATCACCGGGGCCGTCTCGCGCGAGGTGAGATAGCCGGTGAAGAGGCCGTCCCGGATGATGGGCGTGGATTGAGCGGGGACGCCTTCGTCGTCGAAGGCGAAGGTGCCCAGCCCGGGGCCGTGCTCCAGGCGGGCGTCGGCGACCACGTTCACGATCGGGGAACCGTATTGGAGATTGCCGAGCTTGTCGGGTGTCAGAAAGCTGGTTCCGGCGTAATTGGCTTCCGAGCCCAGCACGCGGTCCAACTCGATGGGGTGGCCGATGGACTCGTGGATCTGCAGCGCCAGCTGCGAACTGTCCAGGATCAGGTCGAACTCCCCTTCGGGGCACTGACCGGCCGAGTGCAGCGCCACCGCTTCCGCGGCGATCCGGGAGGCGTTGCCCTGCAGGTTCACTTCCCCGATCAACTCGTAGCCCTTCAACTGGAACTGGCCGCCGAAGGAATTCGGGTAGGAGCGCCGCTGGATGTCGCCGTCCTTGAAGCTGAGGGCGGAGAAACCCGCGCCGCTGGTGTGGCGGGTCTGATCGATGAGACTGCCCGCGGTGGAGGCGAACACCTGCCGGTGGCGCTCGAAAGCCATGGAAGCTTCCGCCAGGGTGACGGCCGGGTCGTGCCGCAGTTCGGCGTCCACGGCCATCAGGACCCGCAGGTTCTCGTCCACCGAAATGGCGAAGGGGTCGATGGCGGCGGGCGACTGCCAGGCGGCCCGGTAGGCCTGCTCGGGCGCCAGAACCACGTCGCTGCGCTTGGCGGCGGTGCTGGCGCGGGCAATATCCACGGCCAGGCGGGCGGCCGCTTCCAGCCCCTCGGAGGTCAGATCGTCGGTGGCGGCGAAGCCCCAGCAGCCCCGTTCCAGCACGCGGATGCCGACTCCCAGGGAGTAGGAGGTGGCAATCTGGCCGGCCTTCCCATTCTTGGTGGAGACGTGCCGGTCCTGAAGTTCGACCACGCGGACGTCGGCGTAGGTAACGCGGCGGCGGGCGGCGGCATCGAGCGCCTGGAGAGCGAGATCGTTCATGAGCTGGAAGCGCTTAGCGGGGCGTGATCAGGCCCCCCAACTTATCTTGCTCCGCCGACAGCCTGCGGGGAAAGCGGGTGGCGTACGCTTCCAGGTACTTCAGGCCGGAGCCGGTATTGAAAAGCACGATGCGGTCCGCGGGACTGAGAAAGCCGGAGGCCAGCAGCTTCTCCGCCGCCGCCAGGCAGGCCGCGCCCTCCGGGGCGGCGAAGATGCCTTCTTCGCGGGCCAGGCGCAAGCCGGCGTCCAGCATTTCGCGGTCGCTCACCGCCAGGGCCGTGCCGCCGCTGGCCCGGATGGCGCCCAGGATCAGGAAATCGCCCAGGGGCTTGGGAACGCGGAGGCCGCTGGCCAGAGTGCGGGCATCGGACCAGAATTCGCTGCGATCCGCCCCGTTCTCCCAGGCCCGGACCACGGGCTTGCAGCCCTCCGCCTGCACCGCGATCATCCGGGGCCTTCGGGGGCCGATCCAGCCGATGGCCTCCAATTCCTGGAAGGCTTTCCACATGCCGATGAGGCCCACCCCGCCGCCGGTGGGGTAGAGGATGGCATCCGGCAGCTCCCAGTTGAACTGCTCCGCCACTTCGAAGCCCATGGTTTTCTTGCCCTCCACCCGGTACGGTTCCTTCAGCGTGCCCAAATCAAACCAGCCCTCGGCCGCGCTCCTTGCGGCCGCCAGCCGGGCGCAGTCGCCGATCAGGCCGTCCACCAGGGTGACTTCGGCGCCGCAGGCCCGGCAATCGATGAAATTCGACTGGGGAACGTCCCGGGGGAGGAAGACGTGGGCCGCGAGGCCGGCGGCGGCGGCGTAGGCGGCCAGCGCGCTGGCCGCGTTGCCGGCCGACCCGATGGCCACGCCGCGCAGGCCCAGCTCCCGGGCCATCGAAATGGCGCAGGACAGGCCGCGCGCTTTGAAGGAGGCGGTAGGATTCAGCCCTTCGTCCTTGACCCAGAGGTTATGGTCCGGCAGGCTGCGCACGCGGCGAAGCGGCGTGAGCCCTTCGCCCAGTGAGATAATCGAATCCGGCGGAACCGGCAGCAGCGGGGCGTATCGCCACATGTCCGGACGGGACGCGGCGAGGCGCGCGGGCGTCCAGTCGCGGCGCACGGCCGAGAGATCGTAGCGGGCCAGCAGGGGTCCGCCGCACGGGCACAGTGCCCAAGGCCGGCCGGGCTCGAAATTTCGGCTGCACAGGCTGCATTCCAGGTGCGTCAGATAGTTCATAGGGCCGTGTTTATCATAGCCGACCGGATTTGGATGGGACGACTGCTTCTGCTTCTAGCCATGGCCGGCGGAGCCTGCGCCGGCGAATACGTCGTGTTCGGCTCCGGCGCCCGTATGCGGGTGGACGGGCACGAGATGGCGGGCGATAACGTGCGCTTGCGGATGAACGGCGGCCACGTGGAGGTTCCGGCGTCCCTGGTGGCCGGATTCGAGGCCGAGGACTATAAGCCGCCCGCCGAACCCAAGGCGGAACTGGCGGCGGGGCCGGCGCCGGACGCCCGGAAACTGGTGGAGGCGGCGGCGGACAAGCACGGGCTGCCGGCCGAATTCGTGCACAGTGTGGTGAAGGCCGAGTCGGGGTACCGCGCGGACGCGGTGTCGCCCAAGGGCGCCATCGGCCTGATGCAGTTGATGCCCGAAACCGCCAGGGAACTCAACGCCGACCCGCGCGATCCCGCCCAGAACGTGGATGCCGGCACAGCCTACCTGGCCGACCTGCTGCGCCAGTACGACGGAGCCTCCGACCTCGCCCTGGCGGCCTATAACGCCGGTCCCGGCGCGGTGAACCGCTACAAGGGCGTGCCGCCCTACCGCGAGACCCGCGGTTACGTGGAGCGGGTGCTGCGGGAGTACCGCCGGGCGCGCAAATAAGGGAAACGGCCGGCGTTCCCGGGCGGAAGCCTTCAGCGGGCTGCCGGCTTGAAGCGGATGCCGCGGGCGCTGCCGGGGGGTACGGTGAAAGCCAGGATTCCGCCGCGATCGGTGCGCAGCTCGGCCATCTCTTCGTCGTCGATCTCCAGCAGGTAGGCCGTCGACGGTCTGAGTCCTACCACGAATACCTCTTCCGCCTCGCCTGCCGGCAGCTGGAACTTCTGCCGGATGCCGCCGGGCACGACCACACTGTGGGCGAGCACCAGGGGTTCGTTCGATGCGTCCGGGCGCACCACGCCCGGCCTTCCATCCCGGAATACCTGCAACTCGCCGTCGCTGTAGCCCGACCATACGGCGTCATCCTCCCAGGAGGAACGCGCGTACAGGCGGCCGAACACGTCGTCGTGGAAAACCAGCGGGACGTGGAAGTAGCTGAGGCCGGGCTGGTAGGGATTGGCCCACAGGAACTCGTAGGGCGTGCCGAACGGGCTGCGCAGCATGTAGCGGTCGTGCATCAGCCAGCCTTGCAGAGCCTGGCTCTCGGGCGCGTTGGTGTCGTAAGCCACCATGCCGAGTTCGGCCGCCCGGGAAAGCGCGGCGATGTTCACATCGGGTTCGCCGGGCTTGCGCATGGCGGGGATTCGATACTCGTTTTCCGGGGCCGGATAGGCGGCCGGATAATAGCTCAGGAGCTGGTAGGCGGGCAGGGTCTTGAAGAAGCCGGGCGCCGATTCGCGCAGGTCGATCTCGAGGTTGTCGCGCACGGCGTGCAGGAATTCGAACAGCGGGTAGATGTCTTCGCGGCTGACGACGTTCTGGCCGCATTTCAGCGCGGGCGCCAGGCTGCCCCGCCACCACTGCCCGATGATCAGCCGGATCTGCCGGGCGGAGACCTGGGGCAGGTGGCCCGCCAGAGCGATGGCGGCCAGCAGGCGGGAGCGCGTGGCGGCCACCGACTGATCCTTCTCGGTGACCTCGATGCCGCGCTGCAGCTTGATCCCGAGCGCCTTCGATTCCTCCGGCGTGAGCACGTCCTGACACCAGTCGAACACCAGGGCCAGCTGGCGCAGGTCGGCGCCCGGTCCCAGGGCCCACTGCGTGGCTTCTCTGGCCGCCGAGCGGTCGCCGGTGATGCGATAGTAGAGGGCGTGCGCGAAGCCCGGCTCCGGCATGCGCGCCTTGCCGGCCATGAACCTTTCCAGTTGCGTCCAGCGGGGCGACTGCCGTTGCCGCTCGCGCTGCAGCAGGCGCAGCCGGGCCGGCCTCAGCATCAGGCGGGGATGTTCGGTGTAGACCTCGAAGCTTTCTTCGGCCCCGGCGAACCCTCCCAGGGGAACGGCCAGCAGGCAGACCAGGGAAAGGAACGCCTTGGAACGCGACATCTGCTTCCATTGTGTCATAGCGACACACCGTCCACCGGGCCCGCCACAAGGCGGGTCTCGCCCGGTTGGTGCGCTGCCTAGCAGACTCAACCAGTTGCGCCGATTGACAGTTTGGAGGCGCGGTTGCTATTTCTAGAGATGAATTGGCGAAGTAACTCTGACAACCTGCCCTCTGCTGCAACGAGCAGGTGGACCAGGAATGTGAGCGACAGACAGCGTGCTTGCGGGAGCCGATGTTAAGATTTTCCGCTCACGGTTCGCTTGTTGGTTGCAACAGAGGGGTTTTTTTAGAGTTCGACTGCCGATCGATTACGGAAGAGCTCCCCGTGGATCTTGGGTTGCGGCTACTGTCTGGCACTCCGGCGACGGGATAGGACGCGGACGCCGCCGGCAGGTGATGCGAGAGCGATATTGGTTCATGGAATCCAGACAGACCGACGCCGGATCCTAGCCCGTCCCGGGCGGACCGCATCGAGTAAGGCTCGTGTACGTCTGTGAGCCGAACCGGTGCGGTTCTTCTTTTTGCCCCGCTTTTTTTTTGATCTTTTTTCCTGCCCGCCGCACTATCCTTTAATGCCGATCCTTGCGCTGCTTGTCCTGTTCGGAGCGGTCCAGCCCGGCCCGGTCCGGCTGGAAACCGAATCGCTGGCTCAACTGCTGGCCGTGCGCCGCGTCTACGTCGACAAACTGAACGGCGGGGAGACGGCGGTCCAGATGCGCGACATGATCATCTCCAGCCTGCAGAATGCGCGGCTGTTCGTGGTGACGGAGAATCCCGAGCGGGCCGACGCGGTGCTGCGCGGCTCGGCCGAAGATCTGGTATTCACGGAAGTTCACTCCTCGAGCGACGGCATCAGCGCGCGGCTCAATGCCGGCGAGGGGCGAAACCCCAACGATCGCAGCGACCGCAGCCGCTACGCCGGAGCCAGCGTCAGCGAGCAGGAGTCCAGCCGGATCCAGGAGAGGCGGCATGAGGCCACCGCGTCGGTGCGGCTGGTGAACAAGGACGGCGACGTCATCTGGTCCACCACGCAGGAGAGCCTGGGCGGCAAGTTCCTGGGTTCGAGCGCCGACGTGGCCGACAAGATCACCCGGCGCCTGCGCGAGGACTACGAGCGGGCCCGTAAGAGCAAAGCCGCGGCGTCAAGCCAGGCGAAGTGAGGGCCCTCCGCCTCCCGGTAGACCTCTCCGCGGGCCGTGCGGGGCGGAACCGGTCCTGCCTTCAACGGGATCAGCCTCAGAAATGCAGGCCGCCGCTGCAGAGAAGGACCTCTCCGGTCACGTAGTCCGAGAGCGGCGAGCAGAAAAACAGCACCGCGCCTGCCGCTTCCCCCGGGGCGCCCAGGCGCCCTAACGGGCAGGCCGTCCGTACGGCCTCCAGCACGGCGGGCTGCACTCCCACCCTGACCTGGCGGCCCTGCACTTCAATCGAGGCGCCGGCCTGCGACAGCGGCTGCGTCAAACGCGTCTCGATCAATCCGAAGCCCACGCAGTTCACGTTGACGTTATAGCGTCCCCACTCTTTGGCCAGGGTCCTGGTCAGCCCGATCACGCCGGCCTTGCCCGAGGAGTAGCCCGCCTGCCCCGGGTTGCCGTCCACGCCCGAGATGGAAGTGATGTTGACCACCTTCCGCATGACCCGCCGGCCCTCCGCGATCTCCCGCCTGGCGGTTTCCCTTAAGTGGGCCGAAGCCGCGCGCAGGATGCGGAAGGGCGCCACGACGTGTACGTCGAGCATGGCCTGGAACTGCTCGTCGGTCGTTTTTTGAATGACGTTGTCCCAGGTATAGCCGGCGTTGTTGACGATGATGTCCAGGCCGCCCAGGCGGGCGATGGTCTCCCGGACCAGTTCCTCGGGGAAGCCCGGACGCGTGATGTCGCCCGCAAGCACCGCGGTTTGTCCGCCGGCCGTCGCGGCGGTTTCCCTGGCGGGCGCTTCGTCCAGATCGTTGATCATGACGGCGGCTCCCGCCTGTGCGAGCGCAGCGGCAATAGCCTGCCCGATCCCGCGTCCCGCCCCGGTGACGAGCGCGGCCTTCCCCTGCAAACTGAACATGGCCTACCTCAGCAAATCTTCCAATTGGATCTTGGCGTCGGTTTTCGCGTCGCGGTACTTGACGATGACCGGTGTGTAGAGCGAGATACCCCACTCTTTGCCGGGGCCGCCCGGGATGGCGCGCGAGCCGGCCACCACCACGGCTTCTTCGGGGATCACCAGCGGGCAGTCGCCGCCGGCCGTGTGGACGACGCCGCGCACCAGGTCATACACCGGCGTGGAGCGGTTCAGGATGGTCCCCGTTCCCAGCACGGCGCGGCGTTTCACCACCGTGCCTTCGTAGACCCCGCAGTTGCCGCCCACCAGCACCTCGTCCTCGATGATGACCGGCAGGGCGCCCACCGGTTCCAGCACGCCGCCGATCTGCGATCCGGCCGAAACGTGGCAATTCTCCCCCACCTGCGCGCAACTGCCCACCAGGGCGTGCGAGTCCACCATGCTGCCGCTGCCCACCCAGGCGCCCACGTTGATGTACATGGGAGGCATGCAGGTGACGCCGCGGCCCACGAAGCAGCCGTCCCGGATGCTGGACCCGCCCGGCACGATGCGGACCCCGCTGGCCGGGGTGAACCGCTTGACAGGAAAGGTGGCTTTGTCGAAAAAAGGCTGCCGGCCGGGGTCCACCGACATGTCCACCACGCCGCCCATGCGAAAGCCGAGCAGGATGCCCTTCTTGACCCAGCTGTTCACCCGCCAGCCGGAGGGGGCGGCGGCGTCCGGCTCGGCGGCCCGCACGGCTCCGGCGTTCAGAGCGTCCTTGAAACGCTGGAACAGCCTGAAATGATCCTCGGTGTAAGTCTCCGGCTTCTCGTCGAACAGTCTCTCGATTTCAGCTTGCAACGGGCGCTCCTCGGTGGACCGGCAGGCCGGTCTCCTCCAATACTCTCTCGATCCGGGCCAGATTCCCGGCCGCGGGCGGCACCAGCGGGAGGCGGTAGACCGGCTCCAGCAGGCCCATCAGGCCCATCGCCGCCTTGACCGGGATCGGGTTCGATTCGACGAAGTTGATCTCCATCAGGGGCAGGCACTTGCGCTGCAGCCGGCGGGCGCGGACGAAATCGCCCTCCAGGCAGGCGTGCACGAGTTGAGTGGTTTCGGCGGGGATTTCGTTGGCCACCACCGAGATGAGTCCCTTGCCTCCCAGCGCGATGAGCGGCAGGGTCACGGCATCGTCGCCCGAGAGTACCGCGAAGCGCTCCGGCACGCGGTGGACGATGGCGGCGATCTGGGCGATGTTCCCGGAGGCTTCCTTGATCCCCACGATGTTGTCGATCTGAGCCAGCCGCGCCGCCGTGGCCGGTTCGACGTTGACTCCCGTGCGGCCCTGCACGCTGTAGACGACGATGGGAAGCGGGACGGCGGAGGCGATGGCCTTGTAGTGTTGATAGAGGCCTTCCTGCGTGGGCTTGTTGTAGTAGGGGGTGACGGACAGGATTCCGTTCACGCCCAGCGCTTCCAGTTCCCGCGCCAGTTCGATGACCTCGGCCGTGTTGTAGCCGCCCGCCCCGCCCAGAACGGGTACTTTTCCCCCGGCCTCCTCAAGCGTGATCTGGATCACGCGGAGATGTTCGGCGCGGGCCAGCGTAGGGCTTTCGCCGGTAGTGCCGCAGGGCACCAGGAAATCGATGCCGGCCTCGATCTGGCGCCGCACCAGGCGCCGCAAAGCCTCTTCGTCCAATGACAGGTCGCGGCGGAAAGGAGTGACCAGCGCTGTCCCGCATCCCGTGAACATGTGCCACCTCGCGGGCGGAGTTGCCGCCCTTTTGCTATTGAAACAAAATCTCCGAGAATTCGTAAAAACCCTGCTTGCCGGCGACCCAGCGGGCCGCCTGGAGAGCCCCGCGCACGAATCCCTCGCGGCTGCGGGCGGTGTGGCGCAGTGTAACGGTGTCGGCGGCCGAGTCGAAGCCGATCTCGTGGGTGCCGGGATGAGCCCCGGCCCGGTTGGCGCTGACGTCGACGGGGCGGGCATAGCCGGCGCGCTTCATCTCCTCCACCAGCTTGAGAAGCGTGCCGGAGGGCGAGTCCTTCTTGGTGTGGTGATGGATCTCGTACCCCCAGGCGCCGTAGTCTTCCTGGCCGGCCAGCAGCCGCGCGGCCTCCGAGACCAGCCGGAAAAAAGCGTTCATCCCCACCGAGTAATTGGGGCTCCAGACCAGTCCGATGCCTGTGCGGGCCACCACCGATTTCACGTGTTCCATCCGGTCCGTCCAGCCGGTGGCGCCGACGACGAGGTTCACCCCCAGAGCCGCGATCCGCTCGATGTTGCCGACCACCGTCGCCGGGGTGGAGAATTCCACGGCTACATCGATCCCGCGGAAGTTCTCGGCGGTAATGCCTTCGTAGTTGACGTTATTGAATTCGTCCAGTTTCAGGCCGATTTCGCAGCCGAATTCGGGGGCGCGCTGTTCGATCAGGCGTCCCATTCTGCCGTATCCGGCCAGGGCCAGGCGCAGGGGAGTGAGCGGGGGCATATCCCTATCGTAATCGCTAGTTTCCCGGCCCCACCGGCCCGCGCGGGCCGGCCTTGCTTACGTCGAATTCCTCGAAGCCCAGCCCGAAGGCGGGAGAATCCGGCCGCAGGCGGAAGTCGTTCTTCTCGGGATCGACGAACAGCGGATCGGCGTACAGCGAGTGCGTGTCCTTGCCCCGCTTCTGCCAGTCCAGGAGCGAGTTCTTGCCGATCTCCGCCTGGGCCGCCGTCCGGCCCGGGCTGTAGAACACGTTCCAGTCCGAGTCCACCGTGCTGCTGAAGTCCCTCCACTTGGCGTTGGCGCCCATCCACAACTTGTAGGGCTCGTCGGGTTTGTCCTGGCGCATCAGCACGCCGTCCTTCCAGTACACGATGTTGTTCCGGAAGAAGACCGTGACGTGCGGCTCCACCCGGCCCAGGGCCAGCTGGTCCACGCGGCCCAGCGCGAAGATGTTGTTCCGCACCGTGACTTCCTTCGCGTAGTGGATGTTGAAGCCGCAGTACTTGGTCCTGTAGACCAGGTTCTTCTCGGTAAGGATGTGCGTCGATCCCTCGTCGTGATAGATGCCCCAGCCCCCGTAATGGTTGGCGTCCACGTCGTGAATGTGGTTATAGCGCAGCACGGTGCCCGGCGAAACGCCCAGGGTGTAGATTCCACCCATGTCGGACAGCAACCCCTGCCCGATGTCGTGCAGGTGGTTGTGCTCGATCGCGTTGTCGCGGCTCACGCTGCGGCCGTATCCCCAGCGCCAGCCCACCGAGACGGCCGAATACCAGCCGTGGTGAATGTGGTTGTGGATGAGCTGGTTGGAGTCGGTGTGCATCAGCAGCACGCCGACCGCCGAGGGGTAAACCTCGCCGTAGTGATGCAGGTGGTTGTCGGCGATCAGGTTGTGCCCGGTCCTCTCCAGGGGAGGGCTGCTCTCCGTGCCGCCGTTGATGCGGAAGCCGCCGCCGGCCAGGTAGGCCAGTTCGTTTCCGGAAAAACGGTTGTACCGGCAGCCGTGCGTCAACTCCACCGCGAAGCTGCCCAGGTTGCGCATGGCGCAGCGCTCGAAAGTGCAGTGCCGCATGCCGCGGGCGGTGATGGCGGCCGCTACGCTGGCCGAGCCCTGCGGATCGTTGGAATTGCCGGGCGGCAGGTGAAAGTTGGT
>JADZAF010000241.1 GCA_020852755.1 Bryobacterales bacterium | reverse complement strand
TCACTTGCACCTCACCCCCACCGTTCACCCCGCCGCCCCCGTGCTATACCCGGAATGGTGACTTCAGGCCCGCGCCGGTCTCACCCGCTGATCCTTGAAAACCGAAACCATGCCCAGCCACCCGAATGCCCCCGGTTGTCCCGGGCAATCCCCCCGGTTGCCCGGGGACGGACGCATTCTGCCACTGTCCCCCTGCAGAACGAACCCAGGATGTCGTTGAAAGACGGCAGGGTCGCGCATCGCCCGCTCACCCGCAATAGCGGGTACCGGTCCCGGCAAAGCGCCCCTCAGCCTGCCAGTCCCTCCACCATCCTCTGGAACGCGACCATCCCCGGGTCGTCCCGCCCGATGCCCTTGGCGCCGAAAATCCGCGCCCGGCCCTGCCGGAACGGACGCTCCCGCAGTGCGTCCATGGCCGCCGCCACTCCCTGGCCGGCCGCTTCCACCAGCGCCGCCGGCGCCTCCAGCCCCTCGGCCGCCCGCCGAGCCGCCTCCACCGCGTCCAGCACCGTCTTGTCCCCCAACTGTGCCTTCCCGCGGCTCGCCATCGCCTCCCGCGCCGCTTCCAGCAGCGCCGGGACCTCCGCCCACGGCACCGCCGTGCGGCCTTTCGCCGCCTTGGCCGCGGCCATCAGGCCGGTCGCCACCAGCGTTCCGTACGTCGACGCCGCAATCGACGTGAACGCCTGCGCGCACCGCAGCAGCGCCAGCCCCACGTCCTCCGGAAGCGCGGCCGCATCGCCGTTCAGCCGTTCCAGCGACCTTGCCAGGTTCACCCCCAGGTCGCCGTCCCCCAGCGCGCCGTCCAGTTCGTTCAGCTCGCCCGCGCACGCTTCCAGCTTCGCCTTCAACCGCGGGATCGCCCGCCGGATCGAATCGCTCGTCAATCCCTCCACGTCACACCTTCAGACAAGGGCAGTCGCACGGATCCAGCAGCAGCTCTTCCAGCTCCGCGTCCAGGTGGAACAGCGTCACCGACATGCCCGCCATCTCCATCGAAGTCGCGTAGCGGCCCGCCAGTGGCGCCACGATCGTCACGCCCCGCTCCTTCAGCTTCGCCGCAACATACCGGTAGACGATGTACAGCTCCTCCAGCGGCGTCGCCCCCAGGCTGTTGCACAGCACCGAAACCCGGTCGCCCGCGCCCAGCGGCATGTCCGCCAGCAGCATCCCCAGCATCTCTTCCGCGATCTCGTCGGCGGTGCGCAGCGGACCCCGGCGCACCCCCGGCTCGCCGTGGATCCCCATCCCGATCTCCATCTCCTCCTCGCCGATCGTGAACGTCGGCCGTCCCGCGCAGGGCACCGTGCAGGGCGTCAGCGCCACCCCCATCGTCCGGCACCGGTCCGCCGCCTTCCGCGCCGCCGCCGTCACCTCTTCCAGGCTCGCCATCCGCGCCGCCTTGGCCCCCGCGATCTTGTAGCAGTACACGATGCCCGCGATCCCGCGCCGCTTCTGCCGCTCCTCCGGCCCGGCGCTGGCCACGTCGTCCGCCGCCAGCACCGTCGTCGTCCGGATCCCTTCCATCTCCACCATCTCGCCCGCCATGTCGAAGTTCATGACGTCGCCGCCGTAGTTGCCGTACAGCCGCAGCACCCCGCGGCCCGAATCCACCGCCCGGATCGCTTCCGCCATCAGGTCCATGCCCGGGGAGGAAAACACCTCGCCGATCGCGCAGCCGTCCAGCAGCCCCGGCCCCAGGTAGCCCGTGAACACCGGCAGGTGCCCCGACCCGCCGCCCGTCACGATCCCCACCTTCCCCTGCACCGGCGCCTCCGGCCTCACGATCACCCTCCCCGCGCTCCCCGTCTGCCGGTAGTAGCCCGGATGGGCCGCGCACAACCCCTGCAGCATCTCGTCCACGTAGTCTTCCGGCCGGTTCAGTATCTTCTTCATCGCCTCGTCACCTCCGCGCGGGTCGCGCGAATTCCCCATCCTACCGCGCCGCCATGCTACCGCTTCTTCTCCCACAGCTCCCGGTAGTTCGTCAGCACGATGCCCTTCTTCAGGATTGCCGACTTCACGTCCAGGCTCGTCAGTACCCGCAGTTCCTCCGCCCGGTGCTTGCCCACCCCGCCCCGCACGAAGATGGCCGCCGGCTCGTAGTGGATCAAAGCCCCCTGCTCCGGCGAGTCGATGCCGATGTGGCATACCCACAGGTACAGCCCCGGCTCCAGCTTCTCCAGCATCTCGACCGCCCGGTCCAGCTTCTGTTCCACCGGCGTCGCATACACGCTGATCCCTTTCTCCCCGAACGATTGCGATACCGGCAGGTTGTAGTCCTTCGCGATCCGGTTCACCATCTCTCCGAATCCCGGGTACTGCGACGGGCTGATGTAGTGCAGGTCCAGGTACTGCACGTTGACGCCCCGCTTCTTCGCCAGCTCCACCTGCGCCCGCAGCTCCGCTTCCATCTCCTCTATCCGGGGCTTGTGGCTGAACAGTTCCGCCGGCGACGTGTAGAGGTACCCGTCTTCGTCCACCATCGACCGCACCTTTTCCCGCGGTGAGACCGGCCGCCAGCGGTAGCCCCGCCACTCTCCTACCAGGCACAGGTGAACGCCCACGCACCAGCCCGGGTTCTTCCGCGCCATCTCGGCCGCCGCTTCGAACCACGGACCCGGCACCACCATCGCCCCGGAGGTCAGCACCCCCTGGTTGAACGCGCGCTCGAACGCCACAAGCGATCCCTGCGTCATCCCCAGGTCGTCGCCCCGGATCACCAGCCGGATCTCCTGCCCGGCCCCCGCCCCCGGCAACACGAACAGAACCGCCGCCGCCAGCCTCAACATGAACCGTCTCATCAGGAACCTCCCGCCATCAGTATCACACCGGTTCCTCCGGACAGGGTATAGGTATATAACTATGGACCGCAGATCGTTTCTGACCCTGGCCGGCGCTCCCGCGCTGGCCGCGCCCCGCCGCACGCGCGTCGCCGCCGTCGTCACCTGCTACTTCCGCAACTCGCACGCCGACGTTTTCATCGGCAACATCCTGCGGGGCTATTACTGGGAGGGCCGGCGCCACGAATCGGAGCTGGAGATCGCCGCCATGTATCTCGCCCAGACTCCCGCCAACGATATCGGGCGCGCCGAGGCGGCCAGAAACAACATCCCGCTGGCGCCATCCCCGGGCGATGCCATCCAGCCCGGCATCCAGGGCGTGATCTTCATCGGCGAGCACGGCGACTATCCCACCAACGAGAAGGGCCAGAAACTTTACCCGCGCTATGAGCTGATGGAGCAGATCGTCGGTGCCTATCGCCGGAACGGCCGCGCGCTGCCCACCTTCGTGGATAAGCACCTCTCCACCGAATGGAAAAAAGCGAAGCAGATGTTCGACTGGTCGCGCGAGCTGCGCTTCCCGCTGGTCGCCGGCACCTCCCTGACCCTTACATGGCGCAGGCCCGTCCTCGAACTCGACCTCGAAACCCCGCTGCGCCGCTCCGTGGCTTACTTCTACGGCCCCAAGGAGGCCTACGGCTACCATGCCGTCGAGGCCTACCTGAGCATGGTCGAGCGGCGCCGCGGCGGCGAAACCGGCATCCGCTCCGTGCAGTGCCTCGAAGGCCCCGCCGTCTGGAAGTGGACCGAAGCCAATCCCTGGGCGCGCAACCTGCTCGAGGAGTCCATGCGCCACGACGACACCCTGCGCCGCGGCCCCGTCGAGAACAACGTCAAGCAGCCCCTGCTCTTCCTGCTCGAACACCGCGGCGGCCTCCCCGGCGCCGTCTATCTGCTGAGCGGCCACACCGAGCAGGCAGGCTTCGCCGCCGAGATCGAGGGCCGCGCCGAGCCCGCCGCCTGCTGCTTCCTCATGCAGTGGGGCCGCCCCTGGAGCCACGGCAACGGTCTCAGCTACTGGGTCGAGCAGACCATGGTGAAGGGCCGCGAGTTCTATCCGCCCGAGCGCACCCCTGCTCGCAACCGGAGTCATCGAAGCCCTGATGGACTCGTCCTTCCAGGGCGGGCGCCGGCTCGAAACGCCCCACCTCGACGTGCGCTACCGGGCCCAGCCCGAGTCCCGCTTCATGCGCGGCCCGCTGCCGCCCTACGACCGCGTCCGTATCTGACCGGACCGGATGCTACCCTTGTGGTGACAAACATGCGCTTTCTTGCTCTGTCCTTATTCTCCTGGGCCCTCTACGCGCAGTTGCCCGGCCCGCTGCCCGGTGGTTATTCCCTGCCCAACGGCTGGCGCATCACGCCCGCCGGAAAGACCACCGCCGCCACCGAGGACCTGGTCCTGAACCTTACCCAGTCGCCCGACGGCCGCGTCGTCGTCGCCCAGCACGGCGGATTCAACCCGCACGGCCTGGTGGTCCTGGACGCCTCCAGCGGCAAGGCTTTGCAGCGCATCCCCCTCAAGTCCGCCTGGCTGGGCCTGGCCTGGAGCCCCGATGGATCCGAACTCTACGTCTCCGGCGGCAACGCCACCTCGCGGCGCGATCCTTCGCGTGCCCCCGTCTACGTCTTTGGCTACGCCGGCGGCAAGCTCACGGAGAAGCCCGTCCGCCAGTTCGACGAGACGGTTCCCGGCGAGCGCATCTACTGGTCGGGCCTCGCCCGCCATGGCGCGCGGAACCTGCTCTACGCCGCCAACCGCGGCACCGGGAACGAGCCCGGCTACGTGGCCGTCTTCGATACCCAAACCGGCCGGCTCCTCGACCGCATCCCGGTCGAGGTCAACCCGTACGATCTGGTTCTCTCGCCGGACAATGCCGAACTCTACGTTTCCAACTGGGCCAGCGATTCCGTCTCCGTGATCGATACCGAAGCCCGCCGGGTCACCGCCGTCTGGGCCGTCGGCGACAATCCCAACGATATGCTGCTTTCCCGGGACGGCCGCCTGTATGTCGCCTGCGCCAACGACAACCGCATCGTCGTCGTGGACACCAGGAAGCGCCAGACGCGCGAGACCATCCACACCGCGCTCTATCCGAACGCGCCCGCCGGCTCCACGCCCAACGCCCTGGCCTTTTCTCCCGGCGAGAAGACCCTGTTCGTCGCCAACGCCGACAACAACAGCGTGGCCGTCGTGGATGTGGCCAAGCCGGGCTTCAGCAACGTCGTGGGCTTCATTCCCGCCGGCTGGTACCCCAGCGCCCTGGCGGTCACCGCCGGCGGCCGCGCCCTGTTCGTCGGCAACAGCAAGGGTCTGGGCGGCTACTCCAACATACGCGGGCCGTACAGCTCGCTGCCGCCCGGCGAGGAAGGCCGCGGCACCGTGAAAAGCCTGCAGAAGGGTTCCATCCAGGTGGTCGAGCTGGCGCAGCTCCGCAGCCGGCTGAAGAAGTTCACCGCCCAGGTCTACGAGAACTCGCCCTACCGCGACGAGTGGCTGGGCAGGCCGCGCGGCGCCCCGTCCGGCAGCCACCCGGTCCCCTCCTCGGTGGGCGGCAGGTCGCCGCTCAAACACGTCATCTACATCATCAAGGAGAACCGCACGTACGACCAGGTTCTGGGCGACATGCCGCAGGGCAACGGCGACCCGAGGCTCACTATCTTCGGGCGTAAGGTGACGCCCAACCATCACGCCATCGCCGAACAGTTCGTTCTTTTCGACAACCTGTACTGCGATGGCGAGGTGAGCGTCGACGGGCACTCCTGGTCCAACGCCGCCTACGCCACCGATTTCAATGAGAAGTACTGGCCCGCGAACTACGGCGGGCACAGCCGCGCCGACCGGACCCTGGCCTTCATCCCGCCCAAGGGCTACCTGTGGGACCAGGCCAGGCGCAAGGGCCTCACCTATCGCAGCTACGGCGAGATGGCGGCCCGCGTCAGCGAGAGCATGCAGGCGGCGCCCGGCGTGGACGGCCTGGTCGGCCACGTGGCTCCGCGCTTCAAACTCGCGGGCATGCGCGACACCGATAACGCCCGCGAATTCATCAAAGAGTTCGACGAGTACGAGCGCAACTACGACTCACCCGACGCCGGCAAGCGCCTGCCGCGGTACATCGTGATGAGCCTGGGCGAGAATCACACCCAGGGAACCACGCCGGGCCGTCCCACGCCCATCGCGGCGGTGGCCAGCAACGACTACGCGCTGGGCATGATCGTGGACCGCGTCAGCCACAGCCGCTACTGGCCCGAGACAGCCATCTTCGTCATCGAAGACGACGCCCAGGACGGCTCCGATCACGTGGACGCGCGCCGCACCGTGGGCCTGGTGGTGAGTCCTTACACCAAACGCAAGTTCGTCGACAGCACGCTCTACACCACCAGCGCCATGCTGCGCACCATGGAGCTGATCCTGGGCCTGCCGCCCATGAGCCAGTTCGACGCCGCGGCCACGCCCATGTACAACGCTTTCATGGAGAAGCCCGATCTGACTCCCTTCGAGCACCTGGCGCCGCAGGTGGACCTCAACGCGCTGAATCCCTCGCACGCCTGGGGCGCGCAGGCCTCCCTCGCCATGGACTTCTCCGAGTATGACCGCACGCCCATGTTCGAGCTGAACGAGATCGTCTGGAAGAGCGTCAAAGGCGCCGCTTCGGAGATGCCCCGCCCGGTGCGGCGGTTCCACTTTCGCGGGCGGTAGATCTTCAGGCCGCGAGCTGCGCTTCGATCTCCCGGATCTCGTCTTCCGAGAGGCGGAACGTGCCGGCGCCGATCACCCCGTCCACCTGCGCCGGGCTGCGCATGCCCACGATGGCCGCCGTCACTTCGGGCCGCCGCAGTACCCAGGCGATGGCCGCTTCGCCCGGCGTGCGCCCGTGCCGGCAGGCGATCTCGCGCAGGCGCTCGACCAGCGCCAGGTTGTGCGTCAGGCGCGGTTCCTGGAACTCCACGTTGCGCTTGCGCCAGTCGTCCTCCGGCATGGCCGCGATGCGCTCCCGCGTCATGGCCCCGGTCAGCATCCCGGCGCCCATCGGCGAGTAGGCCAGCAGGCCGATGCCCTGCGAGGCTACGAAGGGCAGCGCCTCCTCTTCCACCGCGCGCCGCAGCATGGAGTACGGGGGCTGCAGCGAAGTGACGGGGGCGATCTTCAGCGCCCGCCTCATCTGCGCCACGCTGAAGTTCGATACGCCGATCCAGCGCGCTTTGCCCTCGCGCTGCAGCTCGGCCATGGCCGTCCAGCCCTCTTCCACGTCCTCGTCCGGCTCGGGCCAGTGGATCTGGTAGAGGTCGATCACGTCCACCTTCAGCCTTCTCAGGCTGGCCTCGCACTCGCGCCGCACCGAATCCCGTTTCAGGCTGCTGGAGATCTCGCGCTGCTCGTTCCAGACCCGCGCGCACTTGGTGAAGATGTACGGCTTGGAGGCCCTGCCGGCGAGCGCCCGCGCCACTACCTCTTCGGAATGCCCGAGGCCGTACACCGCCGCCGTGTCGATCCAGTTGATCCCGTAATCGAGCGCTTTCCGGATCGCCGCGATGGACTGGTTGTCGTCCTGGGGGCCCCAGGCGAACTTCCACCCGCCGCCGCCCATGGCCCAGGCCCCGATGCCGATGGGCGTGATCTTCAGATCGCTGTTGCCAAGTACTCGAGTCTCCATGGGATTATTGTTCCATGCCGGGGCTTGCAGGCGCTGGCGGGAGCCGGACTTATGTCGTGGATACGCTTGCTGACGCTGTTCCAGGGTGTCTACTATGCAACGGCCGGTCTGTGGCCCTTGCTGCACATGCCCTCGTTTCTGTGGATGACCGGGCCCAAGCAGGACCTGTGGCTGGTGAATACGGTGGGGGTGCTGGTCGCGGTCATCGGCTCCGTGCTGCTGCTGGCCGGGCTGCGCAATGCGATCCGGCTGGAGGTCAGGGTTCTGGCCGCGGCCAGCGCCGCCGGGCTGGGCGCCATCGACTTCTATTACGGCCTCACCGGGCGCATCTGGCCGGTCTATCTGCTGGACGGGGTAGCCGAAGCGATCCTGCTGGGGCTCTGGATCGTGCTTTCGTTCTGGCGCTTCGGAAGTGGTGCCCGCCTGCCGCACCTGCTAGCATAGCCTCATTCCGCCCGGAGGTTGCGCGTGTCCGAGCATACGGTTGAGTCCGCCGGCCTGGGTCCGGTTCCCCGGGACGAACGCATCGCGGCCGTCGACGGGCTGCGCGGCATCGCCCTGTTCGGGATCATCGCCGCCAACATGCGGGCCTTCAACAGCCCGCAGGCCGCCTACTTCGACCACTCGCTGATGTGGACCGGCGCCGCCGACCGCCTCGCCCAGGGCGCCATCGACCTGTGGATCACCGGGAAGTTCATCACCCTGTTCTCCTTTCTGTTCGGCATCGGCTTCGCCATCCAGATGGAGCGCGCGAGCGCCCGCGGCCTGCTGTCGTCGCGGCTCTATTTTCGCCGCCTCGCCGCGCTTTTCGGCTTCGGCCTGATCCACATGTTCCTGTTCTGGTGGGGCGACATCCTGGCCACGTACGCCCTGATGGGCTTGTTCCTGCCGCTGTTCCGGAAGCGTTCCGACCGCGGCCTGCTGATCTGGGCGGCAGTCCTGTACTGCTGGCCGCTGGCGGTCTCGGGGTTCACGCTGCTGGCCGTTTGGGCGGGAGCGCAACTGCCGCAGTTCCCCAAAACCACGCCGGAGGAGATCCAGAGACTCGTGCAGGTCTTCGCCCACGGCGCCTGGATGGAGATCTTTCAGGAGCGGCTGAAGGAGCTGGCCTTCATGCCGCTGGGGCTGGTCTTCTACTTCCCGCGCATTCTGGGCATCTTCCTGATGGGCCTGTGGGTCTGGCGTAAAGGGATCGTGCGGAACCTGGCCGCTCACGCCGAAGCGTTGCGCCGCTGGTCGCGATGGGCCCTGCCGGCGGGCCTGGCCGGCTGCGGCGGCATGCTGGCGGTGATCGAAGTCTGGCATCCCGATCCCATGGCCCCTACCCCGCTGGGCTTCGTCCGGGACCTGCTGGGCTCGGCCGGAATCCCGGCCCTCAGCCTCTTCTACGCCGCCGCTGTCGGCCTGCTCTACCTGCGGGCGGACTGGGCCGCGCGGTTGCGTCCCTTCGAGGCGGTGGGCAAGACGGCGCTCACCAACTATCTCCTGCAGACGGTGATCTGCACTGCGCTATTCTACTCGTGGGGCTTGGGCCTCTTCGGTTCCGTCGGGCCGGCCTGGGGCCTGGTCCCGACCTTCGTCATCTACGCCGCGCAACTGGCGGCCAGCGTGTGGTGGATGAACCGGTTTTCTTTCGGCCCGATGGAGTGGGTCTGGCGTGCCATCACGTACGGCCGGTGGCAGCCCATCTCCGCGCCGCGCTTCATGCAAGCGAAAATATAGAGGATTCTGATGCTGGTGGAAACTGGAAAATCATATCGTGCCAAGACGGCCGGCGGCGAGCGCATCTCGTTCCGGGTCATCGATCAGCCGGATGGCGAGTGGCCGGTGGTGGATCTGGACAGCTCGGACGGCGCCGAACCGAACGTGCGGTTGAACCTGGACGTGCTGCTGTGGATCAGTTCCGAGCAGCGCCGCGACCTGGCCCTTTCCCGGGCCACCGAGGAAGTCATCGAAGCGCTGGAGAGGTCCGGCGGGACCCTGACCGGCCTGGCCGGGTACCGCTGACATGTCCATCCTCGATTGGATCGGATTCGGCAAGGCCGCTCCCGAGCCGGCCGCGCAAAGCGATACGGTGCGGAGGATCGTCGAAGCGCTGGACCGGTTGGAGCCCGAGCGCGCCCGCTACCTGGCCGCCTTCGCCTACATCCTGAGCCGCGTGGCGCGAGCGGACTTGAAGGTGGCGCCGGAGGAGACCCGCGCCATGGAGCGCATCGTGGCCGAGCACGGCGATCTTCCCGAGGAGCAGGCCATGGTGGTGGTGCAGATGGCCAAGCACCAGAACCTGCTGTTCGG
Source organism: Bryobacterales bacterium (assembly GCA_020852755.1). Classification (GTDB taxonomy): domain Bacteria; phylum Acidobacteriota; class Terriglobia; order Bryobacterales; family Bryobacteraceae; genus JADZAF01. The sequence goes on along the minus strand of JADZAF010000241.1, from coordinate 66,404 downwards.
AGCCACCGAGAACTTCCTGGTGACCCGGGAGTTCAACCGCATCAGCACGCACGAGCAGAAGATGGCGCTGCTGGACTGCCTGTTCGGAGTGGCCGCCGCGGAGAAGTCGGTGTCCCAACTGGAGGACAACGAGATCCGCAAGGTAGCCCGTGAACTGGGCCTGGAGCACCCCGATTTCATCGCCGTCCGCTCGCGCTACCGCGACCGGTTGTCGGTCTTTCAGAAGGACGAGCCCGCGGCCGGGTGAGGCCCGCTTACACCACTTCCTCGTTCACCGGATCCCAGCGAACCTTGCGCTCCTTGCGGTAGGCATCCACCGACATCACGATGGTGACGGCTTCTTCGAAGGCCCGGTCGATGCCGCAGCGCGGGACCTGCCCGGAGCGGATGCAGTCGATCCAGTTGCGAATGTGGTTGGTGACTTCCACCTCGCCGCGCTTCATGGAGTAGACCGGCGGGACCTCGGCCTTCTCCGGGTCCAGGCCGATGGAAGCGTAAGCCTGACGCGCCTTGGCGAGTCTTTCGCGGTACTCCGGCTTCCACTCGGCCTCATAGACCTGGCACCAGCGCGTCTCGACCTCCAATGAGCCGTCGCGTCCCAGGATGTAGGTATTGGTGCCCTGGTGGCGGTTGTGGAACGTGCAGTTGAAACTCACGGCCAGTTCCTGCTTGGGATAGTCGAACATCACGTGCCACTGGTCCGGCACTTCGCGGCCGTCCCTCCAGAAGTAGTGGGCGCCGTGAGTCACCACGCTGTCCGGGATTCCCATGCCGAGGATCATGTTCACGCCGTCCCACTGGTGGCTCATGAGATCGCCCGCGATGCCGGTGCCGTAGTCCCACCAGCAGCGCCACAGGAAGAAGCGCTGCACGTCGAAGGGCCGCCGGGGCGCGTTGCGGATGAAGCGCTCCCAGTCGATGGTGTCCGGCCCGGCGTCCCCGGGAACGTCCTGGATGTTGTACGCCGTGTAGAACTTCCACTCGGGCCAGGCGTTGGTACGGTCGATGTAGGTGCGGGCCAGGGTGATCTTGCCGAGCCGGCCGGACTGCACGATCTCGCGGGCCTTGCTGAAATACGGATCGCTGTTCTGATGATGCCCGAGCTGCAGCACCACGCCGTTGTCCCTGACCGCCTTGCGGATGGCCTTGGCCTCCTCGAGCGTGCGGCACAGCCCTTTCTCGACGTAAACGTGCTTCCTGGCTTCGGCCGCGCGTACGCTCATGGGCGCGTGCCAGAAGTCGGGAGTGGCGATCATGACGGCGTCCACTTCGGGAGCGGCGACGGCCTTCTCCCAATCCTTTTCGACGCGGACCGCGGGGTTCTTGCAGGTCTTGACGGCGCGGCGGATGTTGCCTTCGTAGAGGTCGCTGATCACGCGCACCTCGGTGTTGGGGCACTCCTGCACCTGCTGCAGCAGGTAGATCCCGCGCGTACCCACGCCGACCACGGCGACGCCGATCTTGTCGTTGGGATTCCGCTGGGCCAGCAGGCCCGGCGCTCCGGCCACGGCCGCCGCCGCACTGCGCAGAAAGGCGCGTCGTTCCACTTGGCTCGAACCGCTCATGACAGGTCCTCCGGCTCAAATGATATCAGGGGTCAGGCGTTGCGGAGGGGCAGGGCGGAGATCAGGGTCCGAAGGAAGGCTTCCAGGTTGTGGTGAAAGAAGAAGTGGCCGCCCGGGAACCGTTGCAGGCGGAACGGGCCGGAGGTCTGGGCGCCCCAGGCTGCGAGGTGCTCCGCGGTCACGTTGGGATCGTCGCGGCCGCCGAAGGCATGGATGGGGCAGTCGAGCGGCGCCTCGGGCTGGTAGACGTAGCCGCGGTACAGGACGGTATCGGCCCGCAAGGCGGGCATGAGCAGCGCCATCATTTCCGGGTTCTCCAGGATCCCGGAAGGCACACCCTGAAGCCGCCGCAGCTGTTCCACCAGCTCAGCGTCGGACGGCTCCGGGCCGGGCACGTGGCCGAGGCGGAACTGCGGAGCGCGGGCGCCGGAGACCAGCAGGCACACCGGCCCGGGCTGTTGCCGCCGGCGCAGCAGGCGTGCCAGTTCGAACGCCACCGCCGCTCCCATGCTGTGGCCGTACAGCGCGAACGGCTTGTCGAGCAGCGGCGCGATGGCGCCGGCCAGCGCTTCGGTCAGGAGTTCCATGTTCCGGAAGGGCGTCTCGGAAAGGCGGCTCTCACGCCCCGGCAGCCGGGCGGGCGCCAGGCTGATCTCGCAAGGGAGGAACTCCCGCCAGGCGTTGAAGGCGGCCGCGCCCGCGCCGGCGTGTGGAAAACAGAACAGGCGCAGCCGCGCCCCGGGGTCGGACCCGGCGCCGGGGAACCAGGGATTTCCGGGGGTCGACGCGCGTTTTCTCAAGCGCAGCGCCAGCAGAGCCCTGCGCTCGGGCGACAGCGATTCGAGCGGCCCGGCCGGCCGTGGAGGAGACGCCGAGGCGGGGAGGGCGGCGGTACGCGGTTCCCGCACGGCTTCCCGCAGCAGGTCCTCAAAGGGCCGCGCGCTGAGTTCTTCCGCATAGCGCAGGGCCGCGGCACGGGACTGCACGGAGACCTCGCGGTAGTGCGAGGGATCGGAGGTCAACCGCTGCAGCGCCTCTTTCCATGGGTGTATGTTCTGCGGCGGAACCTCGGCGACCGGGACCATGTGCTCGTCCAACTCGGGACGGTAGCGCTGGATGGGCGCGACCGGCAGCAGGTAGGGAACGCCCATCTTGGCCTCCGGGATACCCCCGATATTACTGGCCACGACGGGCACTCCGCGCAGCATGGCCTCCACCACGATCCGCGAACGCGCCTCGGCCCACAGGGACGGCACGAGCAGCACGCGGGTCCGTTCGAGGAGCCGGTCGATGTCGTCCACCGGTTCGAGCAGTTCGATGTTGGGGCGGCGGCGCAGTTCTTCCAGGTCGGCCTGGCTGGTGCCCCAGGTGGGCACGGCCGCAAAGCGCACGCCGGGCAGAGCGCCGGCCAGCGCCGTGAAAATGGCGACGCCTTTCACCGCGCAGGGGTTGACCAGGGTGACGAACTGGTTGTCGAAGCGGCCGAGGTCCGGCCAGGGGCCCGGGTCGAGCAGCGAGATGGGCACGTGCACGGCCGGCAGGCCGCCGAAGCGGCGTACATAGTCCGCCACGTAGCCGCTGACTCCCACCACCCGGGCGGCGCGGCGCAACTGCCCGGTCTTGGCCTCGCTCGGAAAGGCGCAGTCGGGCCCGAAGGGGAGGGCCAGGGTGGCGCGGGCGAGGTAGACAACGGGCGGGCCGGCGCGCAGGGCGGCCTCCAGCAGGACCTGGGCCGGATCGTCGGTGGAGGCCAGGATCACGTCCGGTTGAAAGGCCGCGGCCTGCGTGGAAAAATAGGCCCGCAGGTTGGGATGGTCGGCCACGGTGTGGACCGTGGTCCCGCGCAGTTGAAAGCGCACTACTCCGCCCTCGACGGAATCGGGCCGGACCGCGCGGGCGGCCAGCTCCCGCAGCAGGCCGGTGAGCGCTTCGGGGCCGGCGCTGCCCGTGCGGGCCACCACCGCACACTCGTGGCCGGAGGCCGCCAGGGCTTCCATCAGCAAACGGTTGGAGCGGTCGCCGCCGCCGTGCGAAGGATAGTACAGCGAGTTGTGGGCCAAAAGGATGCGCATGGCGGGACGGTTCACTGCGCGGCGCGCCGGCGCAGGCGGGCCAGCAGCAGGGCTCGTTTTTCGGGAGACAGCCGGGTGAGGAGATCGCCGGGAGATGGAGGCGCGGCGGCGGGCGCCAGGCTTTCCAGGAACTCCTGCAACCCGTCCGGCCGCACGCCGGCGACGAAGCGCAAAGCGGCTTCGCGGGCTGCCCGCGACTCGCGTTGGTAGACCTCGCGGTCCGCAGCCAGGCTCTCAACCGCCGCGGTCCAGGGCTCGATGTCCTGCTCCGGGATCACGGCCCTGGGTATGGCGTGCTCGTCATACTCGGGCAGATAGCTTTCGATGGGGCGCACGGGGATCACAAAGCCGGTGCCCAGCTTGGCTTCCGCCAGGCCGCCCGAATCGCTGGAGACCACCGGGATTCCCCGCAGCATAGCCTCCACCACGATCAGTCCGAAGCCCTCGTACCAGAGCGAGGGCATCAACAGGAGGCGGGTCTGGCGCAGAAAATCCTCGATATCGGGGCAGGGGGGCAGCAGGGTCAGGTTGGGCAGGGCGGAGAGCGCCGCCCGGTCCGCGGCGGTGGTGCCCCATCCCGGCAGGGCGGCGAACGGAAGGTGCGGAAACCGCCGGGCGACCTCGAGGAAGATGGGAAGGCCTTTGATGGCGCACGGGTTGATCATGGCGACGGCGCCGCCTTCGAGCGAGGCGCAGGACGTCCAGGGACCACGTCCGTAGACCGGGGGATGGACCACGGCGGCCGGGCGCCCGCAGTGGCGCTGGATGTACTCCGCCATATGACGGCCGATGGCCACGATCCCCGCGACCGCCTGCATCAGTTCGACGCCATGAGGGTCCGGGTTCCAGCTTTGAGGGCCGAAGCCGAAGAACTGGGGGGTATGGGCCAGGTAGACCACCCGGCCGGGCGCGGCATTCAGGGCCTCGCGCAACAGGACCTGGCCGATATCCTCGGAGGAGACCAGCACCCAATCAGGCTGAAACCCGCGGATCTGTTCGCGGAGCAGGGCGCTGCGGCGCGCCGGGCCGGAAGCGGAATACACCGCGATGTCCCGCACCTGGGCGGTCTCGACGGCGTCACGGGCGAGACCGGCGGCGGGAGTGAACGGGATGCGCTGCCGGCGAAGCTCGGATTCGAGCTGCTCACGCTGGGCGGCGGTGTCGCGCGGGGGAGCGGCGGCCACCACCCGGCACTCGTGCCCCGCCGCGGAGAGTTCGCCGAGCCAGACCAGGTTGCTGCGGGTGGCGCCGCCGCGCGGGGGCACGTAGGAGGCGTTGGCGGCCAGCAGAACCCGCATGGGCTATCCGGCGCCCTGCTCGCGGGCCAGCAGGGCTTTCACTTCCTCGTCGGAAAGGCCTTCCAGCTCGGCCAGCAGATCGTCATACCCGCCCGCCCCGGCCTGCTCGATCTGGAAGAGCTCGATCGCCTTGGCCAGCTCCGCCACGGTGAAGGCGCCGCCGTAGATGATTTGCAGGGAGAGGTCCACGTTGAACTTCCGGCGTACCTCGGAGATCAACTGCACGGCCAGCAGGGAGTGGCCGCCCAAGTCGAAGAAGTTGTCGTGAACCCCCAGGGAAGGCACGTGGAGGAGACGGGACCACAAGGCAGTCAACTCGCGCTCCAGGCCGGTGCGGGGAGCGGCGTCGGAGTTGGCTGCGGCGCTGGAAGCCTGGCGTCCGGCCCGAACATGCTCCAGGATGCGCTCCGGACGGGAGAGTTCGCGAGCGATGCGGGCGAAGTCGGTTTCCGGCCGGCCGTTGTTGGCCACCGTCTCGAGCGGTTTCTCGAATGAAGGCTTGGACGGCCGCTCGTTGGGCTTGTACCGCACTCCCGCCAGGTATGCGGCCGGAAAACGGAAGAGCAGGCTCTCGCCGTCCGGCTGCTCGAAGTCCCTGCCCACGGAGCGCAGAAGGTCGAGGGCGGGGCGGTTGCGGGCGGCCGGCCGGAAGCGGACCAGCACCCACCCGGCTCCGCGTTCGGGGGCCAGTTCGCCCAGCCGCGCCAGCATGCGGTGCTCGACGCCGCGGCCGAGCGCCCGGCAGCTGAGCAGGAAGGTGTCCAGAGTCAGGGCCTCCGGCGAAGATTCGAAGATCATGACGCCGACCAGGCCGTAGCTGCCGAAGCGATCCTTCACCTCGACGGTGAGGCACTCCGCGCCGGCGCGCAGCAGGGCCTGGATCTGGCCTTCGGTCCGGCGCACGGCGGTGAAGTTCATCTGGTTGGTGCGCTGGGTGAGTTGAGAGACGCGCGCGATCTGCTCCCGGCGCACCGGGGCAATCTCGATCTTCAAATCCAGCGCTTCCAGGAAGGCTTCCAGGCTGACGGCCTGCTTCTCCAGGCGGTGGCGTTCGGCCCGCTGGGAATAGAGCAGCGTACGCCGGCTGTCCTCGGCGGTGGTTTTCAGGTGGTCGAAGGCCCAGACGTGCTCGAGGAAGCCGGGAATCCCGGAGGGATCGGACGGCAGCTGCAGGGTCAGGACCTCCGGCCGGTTGGCCTGGACCTCGGCGCACTCCTTGGGGTTGTCGTCCACCAGAATGAAGCTTTCCAGGCCCAGGCCCAACTCCTCGGCCAGGACCACCAGGTTGCTGGACTTCGGTTCCCAGTTGATGCGCCGGCTGGCGAAATGTTCGAGCCGGAGCGGCATGTCCGGATTGAGCCGGAAGGTTTCGAGCACGTCCTCTTCGTTGTTCTTGCTGCACAGGCAAAGCAGCATGCCGGCATCGTGCTGGGCCAGCATGAACTCCTGGAGCGCGCGGCGCGGCGGATCGATGCGGATGCCCTCCGGGCCGTCCTCGCCGCAGATTCCCGACCAGAGCGTCTCGTCGCAGTCGAGCACGACCACTTTATAAGGGGTTACGCGGAGGGAGCGTATGCGGCGGGCGGCGGCGGTGCCCAGGGCGGCGAAGAACGCCGGTGTGTAAGGGACGTGGCCGAGTTCGTCGCCGTGCGGGTCGTAGTAGCCGGACACGGGATAGGAGCGCAGAATCGCGCCGGCCGTGAGCACGTAGACGGAATTGAGCTCCGCGGCCGCGGTACACACGGATTGGTGCAGGCGCTCGATGGTCTCCTCGCGGCCGGAGAGAAAACGCGGGGAGTCGGGACAGAGGCAGACCACCAGGGGCGCGGCGACCGCCGCAGCCGCGCTGTGGAGGCAGGAAATGAAGTGGCGGACGTTGGACTCGAGGGCTTCGGGTCCCGACTGGGCCCAGTCTTCCAGGCGGGCCAGCACCAGGTTGACGCCGGACCGGTTGCCGAGCAGCAGGCTGCCGGGGTCGAGGAGTTGCTGGAAGACCTGGTTGTAGGGGGCGAACCGGATCTCGAAATCCAGTCCCAGCTCGCGCATCCAGAACCGTAGCGTATCTTCAATCAACTCGGCGGTGAAGGTGGCGCTGACGGCCAGCACCGGTGCGCTCCTCGGCTCGGTTGCCTGCATAGTGCTCAAACGGAAGGCTGCAATTCCATTATGGCATCACCGGGGGAGGAAGCTCATCGAGGGAGGGCCTGCACTGTCATTGTGGCCTGGAATCGGGTTGTGGTAGATTCGACGCCGGACTGCGATGGCAGCGGTGATAGGGATCGACGTGGGAACCAGCGGCGTGCGAGGCGTTGCAGCAGACTGCAAGGGCGGCGTGATCAGCGAAGCCCAGGCGGAGCTGGTTTCCGACCGCCGCAGCGGGCCGCTGCACGAACAGTCGCCGGAGGACTGGTGGCGGGCGGTGTGCGCGGTGACGCAGCGGGTCTGCCGGGGTGAGATCGCGGGGGTGGCGATCACCTCCACCTCGGGAAGCCTGGTGCTCACCGGGGCGGACGGGCGGCCGGTGCGTCCCGCCATCCTTTATGACGACGGCCGCAGCGCCGAGGTCGGGTCGCGCCTGGGGTTGAACGCATCGTATTCATTGGCCAAGGCGGTCTGGGTCAGGGAGCGGGAGCCCGAACTGTGGGAACGGGCGCGGTACCTCCTGCACCCGGCCGACTGGCTGGCGGGCAAGCTGACCGGCGTTTTCGGCCTCTCCGATTACTCCAATGGATTGAAGCTGGGCTACGACCCCGAAGCGCGCGGCTGGAACGAAGCGGTTCGCGCGGCCGGACTGCCCGGCGAGCGGCTGCCGCGAGTGGTGAAGCCCGGAGAGCGTATCGGAGAGATCACCTGCCGGGCGGCGGAGCAGACCGGCATCCCGGCCGGAGTCCCGGTGTATGCGGGCGCCACCGACGGCATGGCGGGGCTGGCGGCCTCCGGCGCGAGCCGGCCGGGGGATGCCAATACGACGCTCGGCACTACCCTGGTCTGGAAGGCGCTGGCAGCGGTCCGGCCGGAGGCCGCGCGCGGCATCTACTGCCACCTGCACCCCTGCGGGCTTTGGGCGCCGGGGGCCGCCAGCAACACCGGGCCGGGAATGCTGCGGGTGGTGGACAGGGAAACCGGGGAGGCCGAAAAGGACGTCAAGGCGAACGGCTGCCTGCCATGCGAGGCGGTGGGCTACTTTCTGAGTGCGCCGGGAGAGCGGTTTCCGTTCCTGAATGCGCAAGCGGAGACGTTCCTGGAAGGCGCAGCGGGCACCTGCGGGGAACGGCACGCGGCGCGCCTGCAATCGCTGGCCTTCGTGGAGCGCTGGGGTTACGAAGTGATGCAGGAGTGCGGCATCCCGGCCGGAGGCGCGGTTTACTCGGCCGGAGGCGCGGCCCGCAGCGCGGTCTACTCCTCGCTGCGCGCCAGCGTCCTGAACCGCCCGGTCATCCTGGCACAGCACCCCACCTCGGCATTCGGCGCGGCGGTGCTGGCCGCGTCCGGAGCTTTCTTCGCCGGGGACGCGGCGGCGGCGATCCGAGCCATGACGCGGGTGCGCGCAACTTTCGATCCTGCTTCGGACCTGGCGCCGCGCTATGCGGAACTCTACGGCCGTTTCCGCGAGGCCTGCGCGCGGCGGGGGTACGGACCATGACCGCCTGGAAGGCCTGCGACCTCCGGGGTCCGTTTCCCGGCGAGGTCTCCGGGGAGCTGTTCGAGAAGATCGGAGCGGCCTTTGCCTCCGGCCTGCCGTTGCGGGCCCGGGTGGTCGTGGCGGGGGACTTCCGGGAGAGCACTCCGGTCCTGAAGCGGGCGCTGATGGAGGGCCTGCTGGGCGCCGGAGCGCGGGTTCTGGATGCCGGGCAGGTCCCCACGCCGCTGGCCTATTTCGCCCAGAAGCACTGGCGCGCGCACGCGGTGACAATCGTGACGGCCTCGCACAACCCGCCCGACCACAACGGCTTGAAGCTGATGACCGGGTCGCTGCCGGCCACGCCGGAGGACCTTGGCAGCCTGCGCCATCGAACGGAATCCGGGCGCCGGCGGCGGGCCGAGGGGTGCCTGGAGACGATCAACCCCGCGATCCCGTACCGGGAGTGGATTCTGGAGCGCTGGCGAGGCTCGGACGGGCTGCGCGTGGTGCTGGACGCGGGCAACGGCGCCTGGAGCGAATTGGGCCCGGAGGTTTTCGAGACGCTCGGATTCGAAGTGCACCGCCTGTTCTGCGAATTCGACGGGCGCTACCCCAACCGTGCGCCGGACAGCGCCCGGGCGGAAAACCTGAACGCCGTGAGGGAAGCGGTGGTGAGAACCGGCGCCCGGCTGGGCATCGCCTGGGACGGGGATGGCGACCGGGTGGCGTTCGTGGACGAGACGGGCAGCGTGGCGCGGGCGGACGAAATCGCCGTGCTGCTGGCTCGCCATCTGCTGGAAGAACGGCGGGGCGAGAAGGTGGTCCACGACATCAAGCTCTCCGACGTAGTACGCCGCGAGGTTCTGGCAGCGGGCGGGGTACCCATCATGGAGCGCAGCGGGCACTCGTTCCTGAAGACCCGCATGATCGTCGAAGACTGCCTGTTCGGGTGCGAGGCGAGCGGCCACTACTTCCATGGAGAGCTCGAAGGCGGCGACGACGGGCTGTTCACGGCGCTGCTGACGAGCCAGGTAGTGGCGGAAGGCGGTTCACTGAGCCGTCTACGAAAGACAGTGCCACCCATCTTCGCCACGCCGGACCTGCGACTTCCGGCCGAGGCCGTGCCGTTCGCGGAGACGGTCGAGAAGCTGCGGGAGCTGTTCCCCGGGGCGAAGGAAACGCGGCTGGACGGGCTCCGGCTGGAGACGGCTTTTGGGACCGTGCTGCTGCGGGAGTCGGTGACCGAGCCGGTGGTGACCCTGAGCATCGAGGGGTGCGACCGGGAGGCCCTGCGCAGGCTGGCGCGGACCTGCCTGAGGGCGGCGCCTCTGCTGGAAGAGAGAATCGCGGAGTGGTTATGAGCCTGGAGAGAGTCAGGGCCGAACTGGCCGAATACTCGAAACGGATTCTGCGGCAGGGGCTGGCCACCGGGGCGGGAGGAAACATCAGCGCCCGGGAGGGCCCGGCGATGCTGATCTCGCCGTCCGGTTTCTCGCTGGAAGAAGTGAAGCCGGAGGAGTACGTAGCGGTGGACATCGCCACGGGGGCCATCGAGCCGGGCACGCCGCGGCCGTCGTCGGAAGTGCTGATGCACCTGGCCTGCTACCGCCGCCGTCCGGACATCCGGGCGCTGATCCACACCCACCCGCAGTACACCATCGCGCTCACCAGCTCGGGGCACGACCTGAAGCCCATGTTCGCGGACTTCGTGATCTACCTGGGGTACGACATCCCGCACGTGGATTACGTCACGGTGACGACGCCGGAGCTGGCCTGTGCGGTCGAGGCCGTGGTGGGCGAGGCGAACTGCGTGATCCTGCGCAACCACGGCGCCATCACCCTGGGGGAGAATCTCAAGCAGGCGTTCTGGCGAGCCTGTACCGTGGAAGAAGGCGCCCGGATCCAGCTGCTGGCCGCGACGGCCGGCGCGCCGCGGTTCCTGAGCCGGGAAGAAGCCGGGCGTTTGACGGCGCTTTCGAGCGAGCAGTACCGCCAGCAGCTGCTGGCGCGGATGAGAACTACGTCATGATGAAGCGGATACGCATTCTTGCGATTGCCCTGCTGGCCGCGGACCTGATGAGCGGACAGGCGATGCCCGAGATGGTGTGGGTGAAGGCGGATCAGCGGACGCCGCCGCCCGGCTGGGCGGTGATGCAGCGCCACCTGATCCGGACCATGGAAGAGGCCGCGCCTGTGTTCGTGAAGCACTTCGTGCGGCCGGGAGGCACCACCTACGGCGAAGGTCCCGTGGACGACGTGTACGAGATGTTCTTCAACTGGCCGCTGTTCTATGCCATGGGCGCGGATGAGGACCTGTTCCACCGGGCGCTGGAGAACTACAACGGAATCACCCGCCACCACGAGCACCTGTTCGCGCCGCCGGAAGGATATCCGAAGAACCGCCGCTACACTCCGCAGCTTCACAAGGAGTTCTACTCCCGCCACGCGGACTGCGACTGGTTCCACATCAGCGAAGGCATGATGGCCTTCTACGATTTCGCGGTGGGGGAGCCGGCCATACCGGAGAACGTGCGCAGGGCCAAGCGCTTCGCCGGATTCTACATGAACGAGGGCCCGGAGGCGATCAACTACGATCCGAAACTGAAGTTGATCCGGGCGCCCTTCACCAGCAGCCAGGGGCCGTTGTTTGCCTGGAGCGGAGACCGGCTGGGCTTCGTCCGCTACCGGTTGGAACGGGGCAACCACGCCAGCATCTACCCGGCCATCAAAAACCTGGAGCCGCGCTGGTACGAGGATCCCAAGCGGCGCGAGGAGGTGCTGGATATCTTCGACCGCCTGGTGATGCGAGGCGACGTGCCGGTGAACCTGGCCGCCACCGGACTGGTAACCAACGCGTATCTTTACACCGGCGAGGAGAAATACAAGCAGTGGGTCATTGATTATGTGGAAGCGTGGATGGAGCGCATCCGGCGGAACAACGGCATTGTGCCGGACAACGTAGGGCTGAGCGGCAGGATCGGCGAGTACCGGGACGGGCAATGGTGGGGCGGGCACTTCGGCTGGACCGGACTGTATTCGCTGCATATGATTCACGGCTCGCTGACCGTGGCGGCGGAGTGCGCGCAATTGCTCACCGGCGACGCCAAATACCTGGACCTGCTGCGGTCCCAGCTGGACGTGATCCTCGGCCAGGCCCGGAGGGAACAGGGCCGCCTGGTGGCGCCGCACAACTATGGCCCGAACGGCTGGGAGAAGTTCCGCCCGATGCCGCTGCGCGACCTGGCCCACCTGTGGCACGAGTCCATGGATTCGAAGGACTGGGAGCGCATCGAGCGGGTGCGGGCGGGCTCCAACGAGGACTGGACGGAAGTGCCGGTGGGAGGGGACCGCATGGACTTCACCCTGACCCGCTACCCGAGCCTGATGTATTACGCGGGCAAGAACCCGGACTGGCCGGAGAAGGCGTTGCGGGCCGACTACCTGGAGTCGCAGCGGCGGCTGGAGAGGATCCGGACGGAGAAGCGGGCGCCCACCCGGATTTTCGGCGACGATCTGTATCAGTACAACCCGGTGATCACCAAGGCGCTGGCGCAGGTGACCCTGGGGGCGCCGCAGACGATCTACAACGGAGGACTGCTGCGGGCGCGGGTGCGCTACTTCGACGCGGAACGGATGCGGCCGGGGCTGCCCAAGGACGTCGCGGCGCTGGTGGAAAGGCTGGAGGCGGAGCGGACGGTGGTGCAACTGGTGAACCTGGGGGCGACGCATGCCCGCAGGCTGGTCGTGCAGGCGGGCGCCTTCGGCGAGCACCAGTTCACTTCGGTGAAGCACGCGGCGGGTAAGACGGAAGTGGAACTGCCGGTGAACGGGAAGTACCTGGGGGTGGAACTGCCGCCGGGGACGGGCATCCGTCTGGAGCTGGGTACACGGCGCTTCGCCAACCGGCCCAGCTATGCCTTTCCCTGGCACGGAGGAAGCGTACCATTGGAATAATGACTATGCGCGCTCATCTTCTCACCCGCCGCCAACTTCTGGCCGGGACCGCCGCCGCTGCCACGCTCCGGGCTGAACCGGCGCTGCCTACCGCGTACTGCCGTTACGTCAAGTCGCTCGGGGCCGAGGCCCTCAAGCTTGGGGACAAGGCCTGGAGATCGGGCCGGGCCATCCGCTATCAGCGTTCGTGGAACGGTGCGGTGGCGCATCCGGAGCAGGCCACCACGGCGGTGACGCTGTGGAACGAGGACTATTTCCATATCCTTTTCGACTGCCGTTTCGCCACGCTGAACGTGGCGCCGAACCCGGACCTGACGACCGATCAGCCGATTTACGAGCGCGACTGCGCGGAGTTTTTCGCGGCCACGGATCCGGACGATCTTCAGAATTACAAGGAATTCGAGTGGAGCCCGGCGGGCGAGTGGTTCGACGCGCGGATCCACAATCCCAACGGGCGGATCAAGGTGGAGGTGGCCTGGAACACGGGGATGCCGGTGCTGGCCGGGATCGACAGGGAGAAGAAGCGCTGGTGGGTCTCGGCAGCCATTCCCATACGGCACCTGGCGGTTCCCAGGGCGGGCGGCCGCTGGCGGGCGAACTTCTACCGGATCGAGGGTCCGCCCCGGCAGGGGCCGAAACGGATTCACCTGGCCTGGAGCCCGACCATGACCGAACAGCCTAACTTTCACGTACCCCAGCGATTCGGCTGGCTGGAGTTTGTCAAATGAGGACATCTGGAGTTTGGGGGTTATGTAGCCTGTCACCGAAACTCTCGCGGAGGGGGTTTCTGGCGGGCGGAGCGGCCATGGCCGCGCAGGCTCTGGCAAAGCCGGCGCCGTACTTCGGGCTGCATCCCTTCATCGAGGCCAATCCCGGCGCGGTGTTCATCCGGCGCACGCGGGCGGCCGGCCGGATGGACGGGGCAGGGATGCGGGGAGAAGGACTGCAGCTGGGGAGGGAGATCTTCGTATCCCTGGACCGGCCGGGCCTTCCGATATCGCACCGGGTGGTGCTGAAGCCTAACGTGCTGACCCACCGGGGCCGGGACGGCACGCGGGTGAACTGGGGGTCGGATCCGGACTTCTATGAAGGTCTGCTGGCGGCTCTTCGGGAGCTGGGCCTGAGGAAGTTCTACTACGCCGAAGCCAACTACCGCACGTCGCGCTGGAGCGCGCAGTACGACGATATCCATGACCGGATGGGAGTGGAGATCTGCGAACCGGAGCGGCGGGCGCGCCACTTCAAGGACGGCTTCGAGATGAACTGGACCCGGCCGGCGGATGCGGTGGTGTACCGGGAAGTGCCGCACTATCCGCCGATCAACGAGCCGGACACCTGGCTGCTGAACTACGCCAAGTGGCGGTCGCACGGCATGTGCCTCACGCAGGCCTGCAAGAACGCGCAGGGCCTCACGGTCTGGCCGTTCCAGCGCTTCTGCTCGGGATGGGCGATGGTGACGGGCGTTCCGGACGCCATGAAGCCGTACATCTGCACCGACGTGGTGGAGCGGGTGAACCGCTACCTGGAGAGCCACCGCCGCATGGGCTACTCGCGCTACCAGAGCACGGCGAAACTGGGTCCCGTGGAACAGGAGATCTGGGCGCACAAGACCTGCGACAACCTGAGCGCGCTCAGGGCCGGGCTGCACATGATCGAGGCCATTTATGCGCGCAACGAGGATCCCGCCGACCCGGTACGGGAGTTTCTGCCCAACATGGTGATGTTCGGCAAGGATCCGTTCCGGCTGGACGTGGTGGGGCTGTGGCTGGGCGGCCACGAGCCGGGCAACGTGCACTTCTACCGGATCGCCAAGGAGCGCGGCCTGAGCAACACGTTCAACCCGTGGGAAGTGCCGGTCTACGAGTGGACGGCGCAGGGTCCGGTGCGGCGCAAGCTGACCGATTTCCCGCGGACGCTGCTGAAGACCTACTATTTGCAGAAAGCGGGAGAGCCGCTGTACCACCTGGTGAACGAACCGTTCGATTACGACCGCGTGAAGCTGTAGAGGCGCCCCCGCGCCCCCCGTTGTGTTTTTGAGACAATGGGCTTTCATTAGCCATGTCCAAAGAATTCGACCTCACCCCCCGGCGTGTGCCGCGAGTGGAGACTCCTTTCCGGCGGATTGTCACCGATTTTCCGGTGCCCGAATCGCTGGCCGTTCTGGAACGCCTGCACCGCTATGAGCCGGCGGCGATGCGGGGGCAGCCGCCGGTGGTGTGGCACCGCGCGGAGGGCTTTCAGGTCTACGACGCCTGGGGCAACCAGTGGGTGGACTGGTCCTCGGGGGTGCTGATCACCAATGCCGGGCATGGCCGGCGCGAGGTGGCCGAGGCCATCGCCGGCCAGGCGGCTTCCCGGCTGCTGACCAATTATTGTTTTCCCAGCGAGATCCGGGCGCGCCTGGTGGAGCGCCTGGCCACGCTGCTGCCGGAGCCGCTCAAGAAGGTGTTCCTGCTGACCACCGGGTCGGAGACGGTGGAGTGCGCCATCAAGCTCTGCCGCACGCACGGAGTCAAGGCAGGAGGGCGCAACAAGCACGTCATCGTCAGCTTCGACAAGGCGTTTCACGGCAGGACCCTCGGTTCCCAGCAGGCGGGCGGCATCCCGGGCCTGAAGGAATGGATCGTGAACCTGGATCCGGGGTTCGTGCAGGTGCCGTTCCCGGACGGCTTCCGCACGCCGGATATCTCCTTCGAGCTATTCGAGAACACGCTGCGGGAGCAGGAGATCGAGCCGGCCAACGTCTGCGGGGTCATCCTGGAGACCTACCAGGGAGGCAGCGCGTCGTTCGCGCCGCCGCCCTACATGCGGCGTCTTCGCGAATGGTGCACGGGGCACAAGGCGCTGCTGGTATGCGATGAAGTCCAGGCGGCATTCGGCCGCTGCGGCACCCTGTGGGGCTTCGAGCACTACGGGATCGTGCCGGACCTGGCCCTGTTCGGGAAAGGCATCACCAGTTCGCTGCCGCTGGCGGCGGTGGCCGGGCGGCCGGACGTGATGGACCTGCACCCGCCCGGCAGCATGACCTCGACCCACACGGGAAACCCGGTCTGCTGCGCGGCCGCGCTGGCCTCCATCGACTTGATTGTCAAGGAAGACCTGGCGGGAAACGCCCGCAAGGTGGGGGCCGTGCTGCATGAGAAGCTGCACGGGCTGCAATCCCGCTTCCGGCAGATCGGCTGCGTGGACGGCAAGGGACTGGTGGCGGGTGTGGCCTGCGTGCGGCCGAAGAGCAAGGACCCGGACCCGGACCTGGCCTGGGACGTCGTGCGCCGCTGCATCGAAAAGGGAGTCCTGATGTTCTCTCCGGTCGGCCTGGGGGGCGGAACCATCAAAATTTCCCCTCCGCTGGTGATCACACAGGACGCCATCCTGGACAGCGTTGCGGCGCTGGAAGAGGCGTTCGTCGAGGCCCTGGCGGCCAAGGCGGCGGTGGCCTGATGGCGGCCATGCAGGTAGCCGTCATCGGCGGCGGCATGATCACGCACGACCAGATCCTGCCGTCCCTGTACCAGATGCAGCGCAACGGCGCGATCGGCGAGATTTCGGTGTGCGCCTTGAAGCGCAGCATCCTCGAAGCGCTGGAACGGGCGGAGGGCATCCGGCAGGCCTTTCCGGGGCAGAGCTTTCGCGCCTTCCCCCCGGCGGGGAGTCCGGATGACCCACAGCCGGAGTTGTATCAGGACGTGATCGCCGGGCTGCCGCCGCGCAACCTGGTGGTGGTGGCGGTTCCGGACCAGTTGCATTACGAGGTGATTTTGAAGGCGCTGCGGCACGACCAGCACGTGTTGACGGTCAAGCCGCTGGTGCTGCGCCACCGGCAGGCGGTGGAGATCGAGTGCGAGGCGCGCTCCCGCGATCTGGTGGTGGGCGTCGAGTATCACAAGCGTTTTGACGACCGCAGCCTGATGGCGCGGAGGAAGTACCGGCAGGGGTTGTTCGGCGAATTCATGCTGGGCACGGCCTGCCTGCTGGAGAAGTGGTACTACCGGCACTCCAATTTTCAGAACTGGTGCACGGTGGAGAATTCCGACGCTTTCACCTACATCGGCTGCCACTACGTGGACCTGGTCCACTTCATCACCGGACTGCTGCCGGCGGCGGTGAGCGTGTACGGCATCCGGGACCGGTACCCCAACGGGAAGGAAGGCTTTCTGTGGACCGACGCCCGGGTGATCTGGAACAACGGCGCCTGTCTCAACGTGCAGAACGCGCTGGGTTTTCCGGACGAAGCGCCGGGCACCAACACGCAGGGGCTGACGATGTACTGCCGGGGCGGGGACAACGGCGCGCTGCTGTCCCACTCGGACCAGTACCGCGGGTTAAAATACTCTTACACGCGCAAGAGCGCCGATCCGGGGTCTACGATATACGCCGAACCGAGTCCCGACTACTTGCAGTACGTGGACCTGGGCGGACCGGGACTCGTGCCGGTGGGCTACGGCTACCGCTCGATCGAGTACATAGTGAAGGCGTGTCTGCGGGTGGAAGCGGAACCGGATCCGGTCCGGCGCCGTCAACTACTGCTTGAATACGACCAGGCAGGGATCATGGCCACGCCGGCCAACTCGAGTTACAACGAGCAGGTAATCGAGGCCGCGCGGGAGTCGATCCTGAACGGCGGGCGGCTGGTGCAGATCCCCGCGAAAGAAAGGTGATTGTCCCCGATTATGGTTGAAGTTTCCCGCTCTCCGCTGCTGGCGGCGCTGGCTGCCGCGCTCTGGTGCCCAGCCGGGCAGGCCGCAATGCACGGAGGCCGCTACGAGCCCCCCGGCCCGCAGGCCGCCCAGGAGATGCTGCGCAAGCTGCCGATGCGCTTCGAGGCCAATGAAGGCCAGCTGCATCCCCAAGTCAAGTACTACTCGCGGTCGTCCGAGCAACTGGTGCTGTTCACCGAGAACGAGGCCATTCTGCAACTGAGCGACCGGGTGCTTTCCATACGGCCGCAGGGCGGGAATCCGGCGCCGCGGCTGACCGGGACGGACCTGCTGCCCGCGCGGAGCAGCTACTACCTGGGCCCGCGCCCGGCGGCCTGGCGGACCGGAGTGAGGCAGTACGGGGCAGTGAGCTACCGGGAGGTGTATCCGGGCATCGACCTGATCTACCGGGGACGCGGCAGGCGGCTGGAATACGACTTCGTGGTGGCTCCGGGGGCGGAACCCTCGCGCGTGCGGCTGCGGTTCGACGGGGCGGACAAGATGTGGATCGACCGGGACGGCACGCTGGTCATGAAGATCGGGCGGGCGCTGCTGCACCAGCCCAAGCCCTTCATCTACCAGGGAACGCCGCGGTCGCCGGAACCGGTCGAAGGCGGCTACCGCCTGGTGGGGAAGAAAGAGATCGTCTTCGAGGTGGGCCGCTACGACCCGACCCGCACGCTGGTGATCGACCCCGTGCTGACCTACTTCGGCACCTCCGGCAAGGACGATGCGGTGGGCGTGGCGGTCGATCCGGAGGGCTTCCTCTGGGTGGTGGGCAAGACCAACTCGGCGGAACTCCCCCTGGCGGGCGAGCCGGTGGCGGATGCGCTGAAGGGCAAGACCGACATCTTCGTGGCGCGTTTAAACCCCTCGCTTCAGGGGGCCGACGCCCTGGTTTATTCGACCTACCTGGGAGGCAGCGACGACGACGAGCCGACCAGCGTCTTCATGAGGGGCAGCAACCTCTACATTGCCGGGTCGACCGCCTCGACCGATTTTCCGATCGCCAACGGCTATCAGTCCTCTAACGGCGGCGACCGCGACGCATTCGTGATCTGGCTGAACGTGGCGGAGACCGGATCCTCGATCCTGTGGTACTCCAGCTACTTCGGCGGAGCGGACCGGGAGGTGGCCAATGCCGTATCGGCGGACGCGGCAGGGAAGATCTACGCGGCGGGCTACACCACCTCGACCGAGAAGCTGCCGCTGCTGGGCGGAAGTCTGCAGCCGGCCAACCGCGGCGGCTGGGAGGCTTTCCTGTTTGTGGCCGATCCCTCTTTGAGCGAGAGCGCCACCGGGGTGTACTCGACCTACCTGGGAGGCGTGAGCACGGATGTGGCCACGGCGATCGCCGTCGACCAGGCCGGCCGCGTGATCCTGGCGGGCTACACCATGTCGGGTGACTTCCCGGTTGCGGGCGACTCGTACCAGCTGGGCTACCGGGGCGGCGGAGACGCCTTCGTAACGGTGGTGGATCTTTCGAAGCCGGGGCTGGAAGCCCTGGTGTACGCGACCTACCTGGGCGGCAGCGACTACGAAGCGCCCAAGAGCCTGACGGCGGCCGCGGGCCAGGAGATCTACATCGCGGGATACACCCTCTCCAGCGATTTTCCGACCAGCCTGAACGCTTACCGGATGGTCAGCGCGGGCGCAGCCGACGCATTTGTGGCGCGGCTGGACTGGTCCAAACCGGCTTTCGAGAGCCTGACGTACAGCACGTATGTGGGCGGGAGCCGGTCGGACCTGGCTTCCAGCATGGCGCTGGATGCCAACGGGCAAGTGCTGCTGACCGGCTATACGTACTCCGACGATTTCCCGTTGATGAATGCCGGTTCGGCCCGAACTTACCTGGGCGCCGCGGATGGCTTTTTCGTCCGGCTGGATCCCTCCAAGCCGGCGGCCGAAGGGCTGACCTGTTCGATGTATATCGCCAGCCCGGGCATCGAGGTGGGGAACTGGGTGGCGGCGGATGCGGCGGGCAACGCCTTCGTCGCCGGATCGACGACCTCGGGGTCGCTCGAAGCGGACCCGGGAGCGTACCGGCCTGCCACGGCCGGGTATGCCGAGCTGTTTGTTACCAGGATCAGCGCTACGGAATGCGCGCCGCCCCAGAGCCAGTGAGGCGGGACCGCGGCCGCGGCGCCGGGGTAGATAGACATCATGAACGGATTGAAGCATTTCTTCATCGCAACTCTGTTGTCGGCGCCCGCCCTCTGGGCGGCCGGACCGGAGTACCTGGTCTACATCGGGACATCGGGACGTAACAGCAAGGGAATCTATGTTTCCCGCTTTGACGCCGGCAGCGGCAAGATGACGGAGCCGCAACTGGCGGCCGAAGCGGTGAACCCGAACTTCCTGGCGCTGCACCCCAACCGGCGTTTCCTGTACGCGGTGGGCGGCTCCGGGAAGGAAGGCAGCGTGATGGCCTTCAAAATCGATGCGGCCACCGGGCAACTGGCGCCGATCAACAGCGTCTCGGCGCGCGGCGCGGGCCCCTGCCATATCAGCCTGGACCGCACGGCGAAGAACGCTCTGATCGCCAATTACGGCAGCGGCAGCGTAGCCGTGGTGCCCATCCGGGAGGATGGGGGGCTGGAGGAAGCCACGGCCTTCATCCAGCACACCGGATCGAGCGTGAATCCTCAACGCCAGAAGGAGCCGCACGCCCATTCGATCAACCTTTCGCCCGACAACCGTTTTGCCATGGCGGCGGATCTGGGCACCGACCAGATCCTGATCTACCGCTTCAACGCGGCCAAGGGAACGCTGGTTCCGAACGATCCGCCCTTCGCCAAGGTGAAGCCGGGGTCGGGGCCGCGCCACTTCGCTTTTCACACCAGCGGCCGTTTCGCGTATGCGATCAACGAAATGGGCAATACGGTGACGGCGTTCTCGTACGATGCCAGGCGGGGAGCGCTGACCGAGATCCAGGACATCACGACGCTGCCGGAGGGCTTCAGCGGCACAAGTTATTGCGCCGAGGTGGTGGTCCACCCCAGGGGGCGCTTCTTGTACGGGTCGAACCGTGGGCATGACAGCATCGCGGTGTTCTCCATCGATCCGGGGAGGGGAACGCTGACGCCCATCGAGCAGGTTTCCACTCAGGGCAAGTTCCCGCGGAACTTCAACCTGGACCCGAGCGGGTCGTGGCTGCTGGCGGCCAACCAGGATACGCACAACATCGCGGTCTACCGGGTGGACAGGAAGACCGGGCGTCTGAAGGCTACCGGAGACCAGGTGAAGGCGCCGACGCCGATCTGCATTCGGTTCCTGCGGCTGAAGTAGGCTATCGCTGGCTCAATCCGCCGTCGACGGCCAGCACCTGGCCGGTGACGAATTCCGAAGCCTTCAGGAAGTAGAGGACGGCGTCCGCCACCTCGGCCGGGGTTCCGCCGCGGCCGGCGGGGGTCACGCGGATGAGGCGTAATCCCTCGGCATCGATGTCCTCGAAGGGGATCACTCCGGGCGCCACCGAATTCACCGTGATGGTTGGGGCGAAGGCCTTGGCCAGCGCGCGGGTGAGCATGATGACGCCGGCTTTCGAAGCGCAGTAGTGGGCGTGCTCGGCCCAGGGGCGAATGCCGCCCAGGGAACTGATGTTGACGATGCGCCCGCCGCCCAGGGGCAGCATGAGCCGCGCGGCCTGCTGGCAGCAGAAGAAGACTGCTTTCAGGTTCACGGAGTGGATGAAGTCCCAGTCGGCCTCGGTGATCTCGAGAGGGCTGAGGCGGGTGAAGCGGGCGGCGTTGTTGACCAGGCCGTCCAGGCGGCCGAAGCGCTCGCCGATTTCGGAGAACATGCGCGCGATCTGGTCCACGCGCGCCAGGTCGGCGCGCACCAGCGGGGCGCCGCCGCACTCCTCCGCCGTGGCCCGGGCCTCGGCTTCCGAGTGGTTGTAGTGGACGATGGGGCGGGCGCCTTCGGCGGCCAGGCGCAGTGCGATCCCGCGCCCGATGCGTTTGGCCGCGCCCGTCACCAGTACAATCCTGCCGCGCATTCAGTATCCGGCGTGCTCGATGGCCGTGCGGACGTAGGCCTGCACGTTTTCCAGCGGCGTTCCGTATTCCAGGAAATCGACCGGCTGCATGATGAAGCGGCCTCCCGGCTTGCCGGCCTGCATGGCCTCGACGGTGGCGCGCCGCACGTCGTCCAGGGCGCCTTTCTGGAGCACGTTCACCTGGTCGATGCCGCTGAGCATCACGTAGCGGCCGTTGACGATCTCGCGCGCCCGGGCGAGGGCGGCATCGCCCAGCGGCGGAGGGGCAAAGGGCTCCACGATGCGGGCGCCCAGGTCTACGTAGGATTCGGCCAGCGCCATGATCTGGCCGCAGTTGTGATACATGGCGGGGATGCCGTTGCGCTGCACGAATTCGATGTAGCGCCGCTCGAAGGGCAGGATGTAGCGGTCGTAGTTCCGGCGGCCCAGGAAACCGCCGGGAACGTTGCCTCCCACGCAGTGCACGTCCGGGCCGGCCGCGTCGATGGCGGCGGTGTAGTCCAGGATGCGCTCCATGGCGAAGTTCATCAGGCGCTCGTAGAAGGCGTAATCGGTGCGGAACAGCGAGTAGAGGACGTCGTGATCCACCAGCAGGGAGGCGTTGTTGAAGGGGCCGTGCGGCGTCCAGGCGCCCAGGATCCCGTCTTCGCCCAGGGCCTGGCGGATGCGCGAGACGCGGCGCTTGACCTGCTGCTTCCAGCACTCCGGCATGCGGGGCTCGTAGCGGATGGCGATCTCGAGATCGTCCGGCGACTGCACGGGCTTCCTGGTGCAGGCGAAGACGAAGGTGCCGGGGCGAACTTCGGTGGTGGAGAAGTCCTGGGTGAGCGTGCCGGCGGGAGTACGGATGGTAGAGCGGGCGATGGAGGTGTTGCCGTGCCGGATCTGAGCGGTATGGACCTCCCAGTTTTCGGTCTGCCGGGAAACGTCAAGACCGCCCATGTGAATCCAGAGGGGGTCGTTGACCCCGTAGAGCAGGCGGACGAAGACGTCGGCGCCGAACTGTTTCTGGATTTCGACGACCTTGAGCTGGAGGGCTTCGAAATCCCAGGAATCGATGTCCGGGTAGACCTGGTTGATGAAGTGGCCGCCGTCGCAGATGAAGAGAGTGACGGGGACGCGGTCGGGCATCTCGCCGCGAATGGTCTTGAGGAAGCGCTGTCTGGAGGTCATATCCGGCCGGTGTTCACGAGGGCGGGGCGCCGCGGGCGGCTCGCGACTGGCGGTAGCGGTCGCGGAGGGCCTGGATCTGCCGGGCGTGTTCCTCGGCGTGCCGGGCGTAGATCCGCAGGGCATCGGCCAGCGTCATGCGGCCGCGCTCGCTGTGGTTGCCGGCGCGCTCGAAGGTTTCGGCGGGCAGGTCCTTGAGCAGTTCGTAGTTCTCCGCGCGGGTGCGCCGGAAGGTTTCCAGGGATGCGGCCGGCTTTCTGCGGGAGTAGTCCAGGTTGCGGGCCCAGGCTTCCTGATCGTAGGCCATGATGACCGGGTTCTCCTCGGCGATGATCCGGCGGAAGCGCTGCGCGCCGACGATTTCGGAGTCGGCCACGTGGGCCACGATCTCGCGTATGGTCCACCTGCCCGGCTCGGTGCGGTAGTCCTGCTCTTCGAGGCCCAGTCCGGTCAGGACCACGGCCATCACCTCCGGCCCCCGGCGGAAGCGTTCCAACAAGTCGGCGAGTTCGCTCATAAGACCCCTGCTATCCGCGACCATTATAAGATAGGGGAGGCGAAAGCGACTTCCGCGCGCCCCTGCGAATGGACTCCCTGTTTGACGAGACTCCCGGATTCGACCGCGACGGCCTGGCGCTGAAACTGGCCGGACTGGCCGCGGAGGGCATCTACTTCGGGGGCAGTTCCTGGAAGTATCCGGGCTGGATCGGGCAGGTGTACTCGCGCTCGAATTACCTGACCCGCGGCCGTTTCTCGCAGAAACTGTTCGAAGCCACCTGCCTGCGGGAGTATGCCCGGACCTTTCCCGCGGTGTGCGGCGATTTTTCCTTCTACCAGTTTCCCTCCGACGATTACTGGCGGAGACTGTTCCAGCAGGCGCCGCCGGGGTTCCAGTTCGGCTTCAAAGTGCCGGAACAAATCACCTGCAAAACGTTTCCCGCGCATGAGCGCTACGGGCGGCAGGCGGGCCGGGAGAACGAGACGTTCCTGGACGCGGGGCTGCTCGAGGAATCGTTTCTGCGGCCGCTGGAGCCCTACGCGGGGTCGGTGGGAGTCCTGATTCTCGAGTTCGGGACCTTCGCAAAGCGCAGCGTGTCCGGACCGGACGAATTCCTCGGGCCGCTGGACGCATTTCTCCGGAAGCTGCCGCGCAGATTCCGCTATGCGGTGGAAGTGCGCAACCCGGAGTTTCTGGAAGACGCCTACTTCGACCTGCTGCGCAGCCACGGGGTGGCGCACGTATACAACGCCTGGAGCCGCATGCCGGAGCTGGGGGTGCAGCTATCCATCCCGCAGGCCGCCACGGCCGGATTCCTGGTGTGCCGCGCGCTGCTGCGGCGCGGCCGCGCCTACGAGGAGGCGGTGCGGCTGTTCACGCCTTACGAACGGGTTCAGGACCCGAATCCCGGGGCGCGGGAAGCGCTACGGGAACTGGTGCGCCGCGCCCGGCGCAACCGGCAGCTGGCCTTTCTGTTCGTGAACAACCGGCTGGAGGGCAATGCGCCGGAGACCATACGGGCGGTGGTCGAGGAGTGAGCCGGGCGGGGGCGGAATTTCGGATGATACAATCCCCGTATGGTCAAAGGAATCGAACACGCCGCCATCGCTTCGCCCAATCCGGAGAAGCTGGCCCAATGGTACGTCGATAACCTCGGCTTCATCATCAACTACCAGTCAAAGAACGCGACCTTCGTGAAGGCGCCGGACGGCTCGATGATCGAGATGATCGTGTCGGAAGGCGAGCTTGCGCGTCCCCGGCAGAAGGATCCCGGGCTGCGGCACCTGGCGCTGGCGGTAGACGATTTCGAGAACGTCTACGCCAGGCTCAAGGCGGTGGGCGCCACCTTTCTCACCGAACCGGTGAGCAGCAAGGGCAACCAGGTGGTCTTCTTCACCGATCCCGAGGGCAACATCCTGCACCTCATCCAGCGCGAGCAGCCGATGCCGTGAGCCAGCACCAACCGTTTCGCTACCGGACCCTGAACGAGTTGCGCGCGGCGATCGCGGAACTCGGGCTGGACCTGCCTGTTGCGGACAGTCCGGCGGTGCTGCTGGAGAGTTTCCAGGCCGGGCCTTACCGGCTTCCCAACCGCCTGGCCGTGCTGCCCATGGAGGGCTGCGACGGGCTGGACGACGGCTCGCCGGGCGAGCTGACCTTCCGGCGTTACCGCCGCTTCGCGTCCGGCGGCGCGGGCCTGCTGTGGATCGAGGCGACGGCGGTGGTGCGCGAGGCGCGCGCCAACCCGCGCCAGATCTGGATTCGCGAGGAGACGGTCCCCGCGTTCGCCGCCCTGGCGGAGCAGACGCGCCAGGCGGCGCAGGACGTGTTCGGCGCCTCGCACAAGCCGCTGATGATCGTGCAGCTGACCCACTCGGGGCGATACAGCAAGCCGGGCCGCGGCCCGCAGCCGATCATCGCCCACCGCTCGCTCTACCTGGACCCGCTTCACAACCTGGGCCCGGACTACCCGGTGATTTCGGATTCCGAGCTGGAGCGTCTGGAAGACGTTTACGTGGAAGCGGCGCGCTGCGCCTGGCGGGCGGGCTTCGACGGCGTGGACGTCAAGGCCTGCCACCGCTACCTGATCTCGGAGCTGCTGGCGTCGCATACCCGCGAGGGGCGCTACGGCGGACCGTTCGAGAACCGCTCGCGCCTGATCCGGAACATCGTGCTGAAGATCAAGGACGCGGTGCCCGGCCTGCTGGTCACTTCGCGGATGAACGCCTACGATGCCATGGCGTATCCCTACGGCTTCGGCGTGGACCGGGAGGACGTCAACAAACCGGACCTGGCGGAACCGATCGAGCTGGTGCGCTTTCTGAAGAACGCCGGAGCGCCGCTGGTGAACATCACCATCGGCAACCCCTACTACAACCCGCACGTGAACCGGCCGTTCGATCTGCCCTCCGCCGGGCTGCCGATCCCCCCCGAGCATCCGCTGGAGGGGGTGGCGCGGTTCGTGCACATCGTGCGGCGGATCCAGGCGGCGGTTCCGGACGTGGCGGTGCTCGGCGGCGGCTATTCCTGGCTGCGGCAGTTCTTCCCGAACGTGGTGGCGGGGGCGGCCGGCAGCGGATGGGTGTCGCTGGCCGGGGCGGGCCGCATGTCGTTCGCGTACCCGGACTATCCGCGGGACCTGATGGAGAAGGGCCGGCTGGATCCCGAGCGGGTCTGTGTGGCCTGCTCGGCCTGCAGCCAGATCATGCGGGACGGCGGACGCTCGGGGTGCGTTCCGCGCGACGCGGAGATCTACGAGCCGATCTACAAGAGCGGCCGGGCGGAGGCGCTGGACACCATCCGGGCCATGGCGGCCACCTGCCGGCAGTGCAACGACCCGACCTGCGTCGCCGGCTGTCCGGCGCAGGTGGACATACCGGTATTCGTGGGCCACATCGCCGCAGGCCGTTTTCGCGAAGCGTACCGGACGCTGCGCGACCGCAACGCGCTGGCGGCGGTGTGCGGCTATGTGTGCCCGTCCGAGACCCTGTGCGAAGGCGTCTGCATCAACCAGCACTACACGGAGAGCGTGCCGATACGGCATCTGCAGCGCTGGGTCAGCCGCAAGGCGGTGGAGGAAGGCTGGGCGGCGGAACGGGCCGGCGCGGCTCCGGAGAGCGGCAAGCGGGTGGCGGTGCTGGGCGCGGGAGCGGCGGGCGTCTCGGCGGCGACTACTCTTGCAGCGCTGGGACACCGCGTGACGCTGTTCGAGCGGGCCCGGGAATATGGCGGCACGGCGCGGGAAACCATCCCGGCCGAGCGGCTGCCGCTGCAGGTTTTAGGGCAGGAGATCGAGCAGGTGCTGGCCTCGGCGGGAGACCGCATCGAGCGGCGCGCGGCTTCCCTGGGGGCGGGTTACACGCTGGACGACGTGGCGGGTGAAGGCTTCGACGCCGTGCTGCTGGCGATCGGCCTGACGCGGTCCACGCCGCTTCCCGGCACGGCGCGTCCTGCGTCGGGGGTTGCCGGAGCCCTGGACTTCCTGGCCCGGGTGAAGCGCGGCGAGCGGGTTTCGGGCACCGTGCTGGTGCTGGGGGGAGGGAACACGGCGATTGACGCCGCGCTTTCCGCCAAACGAGCCGGCGGGGCGGACGTCTCGATCGTCTACCGGCGCTCGTTTGCCGAAATGCCGGCCTGGCCGGAGGAGCGGGATGCGGCCATCCGCGAGGGAGTAAATTTCCTGATCCTGACCCAGCCGGTAGGATACGTTTGCGGCGAGGACGGCCGGCTGACCGGGCTGAAGGTGGTCCGCACGCGGCTGGGGGCGCCTGGGCCGGACGGCCGCCGCCGGCCGGAAGCCATCGCGTCGACGGAGCACGTGCTGCCGGCGGACCTGGTGGTGGAGGCGATCGGCCAGCAGATCGATCCGGGAGCCGGCGCCGCGCTGCGGGGCGTCCGGCTGACCCGCGCCGGCCTCATTGAAGTGACCGGCGGCTCGCTGGCCACCAGCCGGAAGGGAGTGTTTGCCGCGGGCGACATCGTCAACGGCGGAACTACCGTGGTGCAGGCGGTGGCGGAAGGCGCCCGCGCGGCACGGGAGATCGACCGCTTCCTCGCCGGCCGCGCCTGACGCTATAGCCAGTCGAAGTGTTCCAGGGCCACGGCCGCCGCGCCCAGCACACCCCCGTAGTAGGCCAGGGGGGAGAGGCGGATTCGCAGGCGCCGCTGCTCCCAGACCGTGGTGCAGGCGGCGAGTTCGCGTTCGAGTTCGGCGATGAGCAACTGGTTGTCCTGGGCGATGCCGCCGGAAAGGATGAGCAGCTCGGGATCCAGCAGGTGAACCAGGGTGGAGCAGCCCTGGGCCAGGCGGCGGGCCAGGATGCGGACGGCTTCCACGGCGGTCTGGTTGCCCGTTTTGGCGGCGGAGACCACCTGCTCCGCGTTCTGGAATCCCGGGCCGGCATAGCGCAGCAGTGCCGCCGCGTTCGAGTAGACCTCCAGGCAGCCGCGCTGGCCGCAGGTGCAGGGCAGGCCGTCCGCTTCGATCCGGATATGGCCCAGGGCGTTGGCGAAGAAGTGCGAGCCGCGGTTCAACCGTCCTCCGGTGTAGCAGCCGCCGCCCACTCCGGTGCCCAGGGTGATGCAGACGAAGTCGCCCGAATCCCTCCCTGCACCGAACCGGTGCTCGGCGACCGCCAGGGAGTTGGCGTCGTTCTCCACTGCTACGGGAAGGCCGAGAGCGGCGCTCAATTCCCCGGCGATGGGCGTTCCGGTCCAGCCCGGCAGGTTTTCCGTCGCATACACGACGCGGCCGGCGGCCGGGTCCACCCAGCCGGCGGTGGCCACGCCCAGGGCGGCGGGCTCGCGTCCGGCGGCGCGCGCTTCGGAGATCACCCGGGCGCCGGTGGATTTGAGGTGGTCCAGCAGCGGCTGACGCCCGCCGGAGGGAGTGGGGGCAAAGCTCTCCGCGCGCAGCTCGCCTGTGCGGCTGACCAGGCCGAACTTGGTGTTGGTCCCGCCCAGGTCGATGCCGGCGATCCAGAGGGGCTGATTCAGGCGGGTCCAGGCATTCCCGACGGCGCGGGCGAACCAGTCCGTGATTTCGTGCGGGCGCGTGACGGCGCTGCCGACGATCACAGCGAAGGCTCCGGCCCGGATGGCCGCGGCGGCTTGGTCCGGCGTCCTGATGCGGCCCTCGGCGATCACGGGCACGGGCACCGCGGCCACCAGGTCGCGAATGAAACCGGGCTGGAACTCCTGAACCGCGGCCGTTTCCTCCGTGTAGCCGCGCATGGTGGAGAGCACGAAATCGGCGCCCGCCCGGGCGGCGGCCACGGCCTCCTCCACGGTGGCGATATCGGCCAGCACCGGCACGCCGAGCGCGGCCTTGATGCGCGCCAGCCGTTCCAAGGCGCCGTAGCGCTGCCCGCGCGCGGTCGAGTCCAGGGCGATCATGTCCGCCCCGGCTTCCACCAGGGCGCGCGCGTCGTCGAACCCGGGCGTGATCAGAATGCGGCCGTCGGGGTGCAGCCGTTTCTGGATGCCCACGATGGGGACATCCACGGCGGCGCGGATAGCGGCAATATCGGCGGGACCGTTGGCCCGGATGCCGGCCGCTCCGCCCCGCACGGCCGCCCGCGCGAAGCGGGCCATGGACGGCGGGTCGTGGAAGGCGTCGCCTTCGGAAGCCTGGCAGGAAACCAGCAGCTTTCCCTGGAGCCGCGCGAGCCGTTCCTTCATGCCCCGGCCCCGGAGGAGAGAGCGCACAGCACGATGGCCGCCAGCAGCGTCAGGATCCCGGCCCGCATGAGGCGCGACGCGGAAGCGGGCGCCGTGCGCCACTCGCCCAGAAAGAGTCCCATCAGGTTGGCCACCAGCAGCCCCACGGCCAGGCTCAAGGGCCAGCCGATGGAGGGGCCGATGTCTCCCAGCAGGGGGGTCGCGGCGCCGTAGAGGAAGATGCTGGCGCCCCACAGCAGGCCCATCAGGACGCTGAGCGTCCAGCCCCGCGCGGGAGTCTCGCGAACGAACAGGGGGGCGCTGGCATGGCGGCGCATCAACAGGCCGCAGTAGACGATACTGGGGATCGAGCCGGCTCCCAGCATGGCCAGCCAGATGCAATTGGTCGCCGTGAAACGGGAGTAGCCCAGGCGCTGGCCGGCGTCGGCGACCGGCAATGCCAGGCTGTACCCGATATTGAACACCGCCGACATGACCCCGCTGCCGATGGCGAACAGGTAGCCCGTTCCTGAAGCCCCGGCGGCAGCGCCGTCCCGCATACGGCCGGCCCGCCCGCAAATCCATACGCCGAGGATAAAGGTGGCGACGCCCAGCAGGAGCAGGGCGAGCCGCGCGCCCAGGTTCCAGGCGCCGCCGATCAGCAGGGGCACCACCGAGCCCAGAGCGGAACTGAGCCCGATCACCAGCGTGTTGGCGAGCGAAACCCCCAGGCGGTCCACCGAGAGGCCGAACAGGATGGCGCCGAAGCCCCAGGCGAATCCGAAGGCGAAGGCCGCCGCGACGGCTCCGCCGGGCGCTTCCGCCAGCACCGCCCGGTAATCGCCGACGGTGGCCATGACGACGGTGAAGGGCATGGCCAGGCAGGCCACCACGATGAAGACCAGCCAGATGTTCTCCCATTTCCAGCCCCGGATCATCTTCATGGGTGCGGAAAACAGGCCGTTGCAGATGCCCGAGAGAACGGCGTAGAAGATGCCGAGGGAGATCATGGCTTCTTCGGCTCCGGCTTGGGCAGCGGCTTGCGCGGCAGCAGTTCCTCGCGGTTGGCGGCGTGGTAGGCGATGGAGGCGACAATGGCGGCGGACTGCATCAGGTCGCCGGGTTGCAGCCGGTCGAAGACGTCCATGTTGGTATGGTGGGTGCGGGTTCCGTAGTCCAGGGGATCCTGAATGAACTGGAAGCCGGGAATGCCGATGCCGTCGAAGGGAATGTGGTCGGTGCCGCCGGTGTTGCGGATGGTGACGGAAGCGGCGCCGTGGTCCTTGAAAGGAGCCAGCCAGGCCTCGGCGATGGGCCGCATCATGTCATTGTTCTGAAGGTTGATGCCGCGGATCCGGCCGCCCCCGTTATCGTAGTTGAAGTAGCCCGAGAGGCGCGCGTGGCCGGGCTTGAGCGTCATGGTTTCGCGGTCGCCGAGGTGCTGCTTGACGTAGGCGATGGAGCCCAGGAAGCCCTGCTCCTCTCCGGCCCAGAGCGCCACGCCCACGGTGCGGCGCATCTTCAGGTCCAGGGTCTTCAGGATGCGCATGGCCTCCATCATGACGGCGCAGCCGGAGGCATCGTCGGTGGCGCCGGTGCCGCCCGTCCAGGAGTCCAGGTGGGCGCCCAGCAGGACCAGTTCGTCCTTGCGGTCCGTTCCGGGGAGGTCCGCCAGGACGTTGAAGGTTTCCTGAGTGTCGGAGTGGAACCTGGCCTGGATATCGAACTCCAGGGTGACGGGAATCTTCTTCTCGATGAGGCGGGCAACGCGGTTGTAGTGCTCGGGCGCGAGGGCCACGGAGGGCGGAGGCACGGGATCCTTGGGGTCGCGGGAACCCTGGGCCGATGCGCGCACGGTGCCGCCGTCGCCGCGATCGCCGATGGAAAGGACCACCGCGACGCCTTCGTCGGAGAGGAACTGGTTCAGCTTGTTGCGAAACTGGCGCATGCTTTCCCAGTTCGGTCCCCTGCGGGGGCGCGCGAAGAACGGGCGGCCAGGGTCGGGGGCCAGTTCGTCCGCGGCCAGTTCTCTGTCGGTATACCGGCTCGCCAGGGGAGAGGTCGGGAGCGCCAGGTCGCGCGGCCGGTCCAGGAGGACGATCCTGCCTTTCAGCTTGCCCTTGAACTGCTGGAAATCGGCTTCCGAACTCATCACCGCCATCTGCGGCTGGCCGGACACGGGGCCCTGAGTGCCGGGCGACCAGGGACGCGCGAAGCCGATCAGGGGCGCGTATTGCGGCTCCTTCATGTGGGCGGCGAAGCGGGAGCAGGACCAACTCCGGCCGAAGGGCAGGTTCTCGAAGCGAACATTCGAGAGGCCCCACTCTTCCAGGCGCTTCCTGGCCCATTCGCCGGCCGCGCGGTAGCCCGGGGAACCGGTCAGGCGGGGGCCATGGACGTCCGACAGGTAGAAGGCGCTCTCCATCACCCTGGAGTTGTCGAAGGCCTCGGCTTTGATCCGGTTGATGACCAGCAGATCAACGGTTTCGGCGGTCAATAAACAGACGCCGAGAAGGAAGACTACGGCAAGCTTTTTCATAAAGAGAAGGACTCAGGGTAGCATCCCGGAACGGCGGGGGACAAACCGGGTGAAGCGGCAGGCAGGCTGCTGCGGCGGAGGATCCAGGGTGAACGTTCATCGAGGAATCCCCAAGCCTCACCGCGGCGCAATCGGGATCCCGACGACCCATATCGAACGGCTGTTTCCTCTCCGGCAGCACTCCCGGCTGGATTTGACTGAAGCGCGGCGGCAAGAGTGCCGCCACGGCACGCTGGAGCGTGCGCCAGAGTGCAGGTATCCAGGCCTTCATTTCAGCCAGGCCGCCAGGGTCTCCAGGTTTTCGGCAAAGGCGCCGGAGCGGATGATGCGGGTGCGCGGAGGCTGAGGGCCCTGAAACAACTCGAGGGTGTCGTTCTCGTCGATCTGGATGGCGCGGCCATTGATGGTCAGGACCATGGGCCGGGCAGCGAACACGGAAACCAGCTGGTCGGCCTTGCCGATCACGCCCGGCTCGACCCAAGCCCCGCGCGAATCCATGGCATTGAGGATCGAGCGCACTTTGGCGGCGGATGGCCGTGGTTCGGGGCCGTCACGGTATTCCGCCCAGGGAGAAAGGCCGCTCAGCCGGGCCGGGCGCCGGATGGCAGCCGGAGGGGCGCCCCGCAGCCGCTCGTACTCGGCGCGAATGGCCTCCAGGCCCCCGCCGCCGATCAGAACGCTGTAGTGAGTGATGACCGATTCGTCCGTGTAGCTGAGCTGGTACCCATCCACCAGCTTTGAGCCCAGGCCCTGCGCGCGAACCCGGGTGCCCTTGGTGATGAACAGGGGGCGGTTGGTCCGGAGCTCGAAGAAGCGGGCCAGCACCGGTTCGCCGCGCCGGAAGCGGCTCCAGGCTTCGCTGGGACGCTCGGGCCACGGCAGCACGGAGCGTTCCAGATAATCGAGCGCGCGCGGCACCGCGTCCAGGTACTTCTTCTCGCCGGTTTCGCGATATAGCGCCAGCAGCATCTTCATCACACCTTGCGATTCGCCGCCGGTGACGGAAGGCGGTTCGAAGATGCGGGCCCAGGCGGGATGCATTTCGGCGTCGTACTGCTGCGCCCAGGCGGGCTGGGGATCGGGCATCTGGGCCGCCAGGATGAATGCGCCGCCGCGTTCGGCCGACTGGCGATAGCGAGAGTCGCCGTAGACCCGGGCGGCTTCCAGCATGGTATCGATGGCGTCCAGGATCGAGTTGTCGTTGAAGGTGTAATGGGCCTGGTAGTTTTCACCCGGCCACTGGCGCGGCCAGTCCGCGGGATAGCCGGCGCGCCGGGCGGGGTGCCGGCCGCGCTCCGCGGGCGCCGCATAGCGCTGGGGCCAGGCGCCGTTGTCATATTGGGCGTGCAGCAGGCTTTCGAGGGCGAACCGGGCAGCCTCGTGGATCGCGGCGTCTTTGAAATCGAGCGCCCGGTCGACGCGCATCAGCAGGCGGGTAGCGGCCTGGGTAACGTTGTCATCGAGCGTGGTCGGCGGCCTGCGGGGGAGCGCGGCCGAACCGCAGTCATGCACGGTCCGGTAGGGATAGTTCTTTCGTCTGGCTGGATCGAACTCGATGATGTAATCCCAGCCGCCCGAACAGAACTGGCCGGCGACGAGGGCGCGGGCGGCCTGGCGGGCGGCTTCGAGAAACACCGGGTCGCGGGCAGCGTGCCAGGCTTCCAGGTAGGCCATGCCGACCACGGGTGTGGCCTCGCGCTGCACTTCAATCTGGGTGGGACCTTCGCCGTGCTCGGAGCGGCCATAGCTCAAGTCTTCGGCGTAGTAGTAGTGATATCCGCCCCCGGTGGCGACCTTGCCGGTGAAGAAGGCGGCGGCCCTGCGCATGGCGGCCAGCGTTTCCTCGCGGGAGGGCGGCTGCTGGGCGGCAAGGGTGAAGCACAGGCTGAGGAATACAATCGGAATTCGCATCGGGCACCTACCCCTGATATCGTAATGGGTCGGGAGAAATCGCGCATGAATCTCAGAGCCGAAGTTGCCGGCTGCCTGGTTTTCGCGGCCCTGCTGGCGGGACCGGCCGCGGCCCAGCCCGCCGGCGCGAATTACGACGAAGCCAAAGTGCCGAATTACCTGTTGCCCGGCCTGCTGAAGCTTAAGAACGGGGAGCCGGTGAAGGACGCCGCCACATGGAACCGGCGCCGCCGGCAGGAGGTGCTGGCTCTGTTCCAGGAGCATGTTTACGGGCGCAGTCCGGGCCGGCCGCGGCACATGCGGTTCGAGTTGACCTCCCTGGAGAAGCAGGCTTTGGGCGGCAAGGCGGTCCGCAAGGAAGTCACCGTGCGGTTCTCCGACAAGCCGGATGCCCCGGCCATGCACCTGCTGATCTACCTGCCGGCCGGCGCGGCCAGGCCGGTTCCGGTCTTTCTGGGGTTGAACTTCGGCGGCAATCACGCGGTGAATGCCGACCCCGGCATCCGGCTTGGAGAGGTCTGGACCCGGGGCGAGGCCGGGAAGCCGGGAGTGAAGCGTCCGGCCACGGTCGAATCGCGGGGCAGCGCGTCGGGCCGCTGGCAGGTGGAGAAGGTGCTGGAGAAGGGCTACGGCCTGGCGACGGGCTACTACTGTGACATCGAGCCGGATTTCGACGGGGGCCTCCCCTACAGCGTGCGGTCCCTGTTCCTCCGCGCGGGGCGCAAAGCGCCGGAAGCGGACGAATGGGGCGCCATCGGGGCCTGGGCCTGGGGCCTGAGCCGGGCGTTGGATTACCTGGAAACGGACCGGGACGTCGACGCCGGAAAGGTAGCGGTGATGGGGCATTCCCGCCTGGGCAAGACGGCATTGTGGGCGGCGGCGCAGGATACCCGTTTCGCAATGGTGATCTCGAACGATTCGGGCGAAGGCGGCGCGGCGCTCAGCCGGCGGCGGTTCGGGGAGACCATTCGCGACCTGAATACACGCTTCCCCCACTGGTTCTGCCTGAATTACCGGAAGTACAACGACCGGGAGGATGAGGCGCCCTTCGACCAGCACATGCTGATCGCCCTGGCGGCTCCACGGCCGGTCTACGTGGCCAGCGCCCAGGAGGACCTGTGGGCCGACCCGCGCGGCGAGTTCCTGGCGGCGGTCAACGCCGGGCCAGTGTTCGAGCTGTTGGGAAAGCAAGGGCTGGGCACGGACCAGATGCCGCCGGTGCATCAGCCCATCATGAACAGCGTGGGATATCATATACGGGCGGGGAAACACGATGTGACCGCCTACGACTGGGACCAGTTCCTGGCGTTCGCGGACAAACATCTCAAGGGCCGGTAACCGGCCTTACATCCGGAGGGCTAAGGAGGGCCGCATGCGAGCCTGGGGGGTTCTCGCCTGTTCCATCGCCAGCCTCTTCCCGGCTCCGGCCGCCCGGAGCACGAAAATCGTGGTTTTGCAGATGTCGCCCGGAGACGTGGCCGAGATCCGGGAGGCCAACCCGGACGTCAACCTGGTGGCGCCGCTGACGAAGAAGGCCCCGGATGTCACGGCCGTGACCGCCGACCGGGCCGAGAGTTCCGAGCAGGAGGCGGCTTTGATGCGGGAACTGGCGGATGCGGACGCCATCATCGGAGGCCCTACGCGGGAGATGCTGCAAGCGGCCAAGAAGGTCCGGTGGGTGCAGATCCTGAGCGCGGGGGTGGACGAGTACCGCTATCCCGAACTGCTGGACGGGCGCATCATGGTGACGAACGGCCGGGGGATCGCCAGCCCGGGCATTGCCGATCACGCGGTGGGAATGCTCCTGGGGCTGACTCGCAGGCTGGCCTACTTCGCGGAAATCCGCACCCGGGAGAAGTGGGAGCGGCGGCCGTATGGATTGCTGGAACTCAAGGACAAGACCGCGCTGATCATCGGGGTAGGCAACATCGGTTCCCAGATCGCGCGAAGAGTCCACGCCTTCGACATGAACGTCATCGGCGTGGACCCCAGGGAGATGCCGCCCAGCCCCTTCGTGCGCCGCATGGTCTATCCGGGCCGCCTGGACGAGGTCCTCCCGCTGGCCGACGCCGTCTTTGTCAGCGCGCCGCTGACGCCGGAGAGCGAGGGCATGATGGGCGAACGCCAGTTCCGGCTGATGAAGAAGGGCAGTTATTTCATCGCCATCTCGAGAGGCGGCCTGTACCGTATGGAGGCGCTCGTCCACGCGCTGGAGAGCAAAAGACTGGCGGGCGCGGGGGTGGACGTCGCCACCCCGGAGCCGCTGCCTCCGGGACACCCCTTGTGGAAGTTCAACAACGTGATCATCACCCCCC
Organism: Bryobacterales bacterium; assembly: GCA_020852755.1. Lineage (GTDB taxonomy): Bacteria > Acidobacteriota > Terriglobia > Bryobacterales > Bryobacteraceae > JADZAF01. Next base: position 31,104 of record JADZAF010000241.1, on the reverse strand, counting down.
ATATGGCCACGGAAACAGACGGAGAAAGACCCCGCCGGCTGGAGTTGATCAAGGACAACGTCCGGCGCTTTTCTCGCGGGGAGATGCTGCGCAACCGGGTGGACATGCGCCGGGGCTACTGAGGGCAGGCACGGGGAGAGCCGGTTCCAGCCGGCGCCCTCAGCCTCGCGCCCGCGGCCGGATCAGGACTACGAGGTCCTGAAATCTATTGATTCAAGCCTCCCACTTGGCGTATTCTGCAAGCGGACCGGATAGATTTCTCCTGGAGGAAGGCATAAATGTTTCGCTCTCTCTCCGGCTACAAAGCCCAATACCACGATCTTACCTTGCTGGTCGCCGAGGAATTCAACGAGTGGCGGGTGATGCTCTACAGTCCCGGCATGACCATCCATGGGACCCGCCAGTTCAGCGTGGCAAAGGCTCAGGATCATGCGGTCACCCTGGCCCGGAACTACGTGCATGAGAGAAAGCACGCGGATTTGCCGGTCTTGCCGGGGGTGGAGTGGCAGCCGGCAGGCGCGGAGGATTGGCTGGTGTGGTGCTAATGCACCGAGGGGCGGGTTGAGTCCTTTCCGGGCGCAAACCGCCGGATTCTGCTGAGCGAAATCGTTTCTGAAGGGAACTACATGTACAGGCCGGTCTTCCGGCTGCCGGAAGTTTGTATGATAGTCTTGGGTCTGATAATCGGTTCCTGGAGGCAGAGTGGCTCATAACGCTCCACAAGCTCATCATCCGTTGGTTAATAACGCAGTCCTGCATACCGTGGTAACGGTCCGCAACAAGAAAGGAATTACCCTCGAACAGATCGCCAACGACACGAAGATCGGCATTCGGACGCTGCGCGCCATCGAACAGGGCGACTTCAAGAAACTCCCGGGCGGAATTTACGACATCAGCTACATACGCCAATATGCCCGGGCGATCGACTTCGACGAAAACGAACTGCTGGCTTTCTACTACGCCAAAACCGGCCTGCCTCGCCCGGCGGGCGCCGGGACCCCGTCTTCGAGCGAGCGGGGCGGCGGGCAGTTGAACGTCCGGCGTCCGGAACCGGCGGAGGGGGCGTAAAGTCGGGGGGAACAGACGGACCAGTCCTGACGCGAAGCGGTGACCGCGGCCTGCGGCCGCGGCCCGGAAACGGCGTTCCCTGAGTTTCCTTGATGCAGGCGGGCACCACGCCCCGTCATCGCGCCTGGTTCCGGTATTCTCCGGGTGGAACCTCTACCGGGGAAATTTACGCTGCCAACTCCCCGCGCAGGACGGTGACTGCCTGCCCGGCAATGCGCACCCGGTCGCCCTCCACGCGCAGGCGGAGCATTCCGCCGCGTTTGGACGCCTGCCAGGCCGTCAGCGAAGTCTTTCCCAGGCGTTCGCTCCAGTACGGGGCCAGGCAGCAATGGGCCGACCCGGTGACGGGGTCCTCGTTGATTCCGGATGCCGGGGCGAAGAAGCGCGAGACGAAATCGTACTCGGGTCCGTCCGCCCGGGCGGTTACGATGATCCCCCGGGCGCCGGCCGCCGCCAGCGCCTGGAAGTCCGGCTTCAGCCCGCGCACCGCCTGTTCCCCCCCGAGCTCGACAAAGAAGTCGAAACGGGTGCGGCCGGTGTGGACCGCCGGCGCTCCCAGGGCGTCCAGGAGGCCGGGCGGCATGGCGGCCGGAGTCTGCGGAGTGGCCGGGAAATCGAGCACGATCCAGTCTCCCTCGCGCCCGGCGCCCAGCGCCCCGCTCAGGGTATGGAAGCTGGCCCGGGCGTCCGGGGCCAGCCGGCCCGTTTCCCAGAGGACGTGAGCGCTGGCCAGGGTGGCGTGCCCGCACAACTCTACTTCTACCTCCGGAGTGAACCAGCGGAGGCGGTAGCCGTCCCCCTCGGGGTGCAGGAAGGCCGTCTCCGAGAGATTCATCTCGGCGGCGACCGCCTGCATCCAGGACTCGCTGCGCGGCGAGTCCAGCAGGCACACGGCAGCCGGATTGCCTCCGAACGGCCGGCTGGTGAAGGCGTCAACCTGCAGGAGGGGGACCGGCATACCTATTTCCTTGCCGTCACGGTGATCTCGATCCGGGCGGTCCCCACGAGCTTGGCGATCCCGACGGTGGTGCGGGTGGGGCGCGGGTCCTTGAAATAGGTGGTGTAGACCGCGTTCATCCGTGGGAACAGGCTCATGTCGGTGAGGTAGACCTGCACCGAGATCGCATCCTGGAAACTCATGCCCGCGGCCTTGAGAACAATTCCGATGTTCTCCAGCGTTTGCCGGACCTCGGCTTCGAAGTTCTCCGGGATCTGGCGGGTCTTGAGGTCCTGTCCGGTCTGGCCGGAGATGTACAGAGTGCCATCCACCAGGATGCCAGGACTGAAGGGCGCGCCCGGAGCGAACTCCTTGGGCTGAATGACGCGCTTCTCGGCAAGGGCTGAGAAAGCCAGCAATAGGGTAAGCAGGAATATTCGCATAGCGTCAGGATAGCGCAGGCCGAAGCCGGAGCGCCCTGGCGCGCCTGCCGGGCGGAGGCTCGCGGGGCTTCGGAGTCCTTAATCTGCTATAGTTCTAAGGAATACAGCTACCGGAAGGCCGGCCCGCGGCCTACGATGATGAAGGTCCTCATTCTCGCGGCACTGACAGTTTTGGTGCGGCTCCTCCCGTTTGTGTCCGGAGCCTTTGCCGCGCAGGTTCCCAAGTGCTGGCTGCAGGATGGCGTGCTCACGCCAGGCCGCTCGGCCTGGCTGACCTGCGACGGCGGCCGGCTGCTGGTGAGCCGGGACGAGGGCGCCACCTGGCAGGAGCGCGCCCTCAATCCGGAGTGGAAGTTCCGCAGCATCGGGTTCATCGACGACCGGCGCGGCCTGCTGGCCGGCGATGAAGGTCTCCTTCTGGCCACCTCCGACGGCGGCGAGACCTGGACCCGGATCGAGAGCGGCACCACGCAGCACCTGACCGACATCGCGATTGCCGGCGAGCGCGTCTGGGTGGCGTCCTACGGAGGCGGGATGCTGCATTCCGGCGATGCGGGCAAGACCTGGCAGCAGCAGCGGACCTTCACGGGGGCTTCGCTGGAAAGCGTGCAGTTTCTGGATGAGCGGTCGGGCTGGGCGGTCGGCTGGTCGGGAACCGTATTGCGAACCACGGACGGAGGAGCCAACTGGAGGGCCGTGCCCGTGCCCGGCGTGAACGAGACCCTGACCTCGGTTTTCTTCAAAGACGAGCGCGGCGGCTGGATCACCGGGATGCTGGGCACGCTGCTGCGGACGGGCGACGGCGGAAAGACCTGGCACGTGCAGCCGCTTCCGGTGCGGGACTGGCTGACCTCGATTGTCTTCGACCGGCAGGGCAGGGGCTGGCTGGCGGCGGGGACGGAACTGCTGGAGAGCCCCGACGGGGGCGCGACCTGGCAGCGCACCGGCGTAACCGCGGACGTATTCCTGGGACGGCTGCTGCCCGGTGACGACCGGGTATGGATTGTGGGGCCGAGCGGGGTGCTGGTCCGCTACGGAGCGGAGAACGGCTGGCGGCGGCTCTCCACGCTGGACATGCCGGGGCAGGCGGGGGCAGGGACGGCCGAGCCTCCGTTGAGACAGAATCCGGCCCGCCCGCCGCGGCGAAACTGAACTCAGGCCGGCTTTTCCATGTCCCGGTGCGCGGTTTTGGCCTTGTAACCCGCCCGGACGAGGTTCTTCCGGATCTCATCGGCCATCATGACCGAGCGGTGCCGCCCGCCGGTGCAGCCGAACGAGATGGTCAGGTAGCTCTTTCCTTCCCGGATGTAGTGGGGCAGAAGGTAGACCAGCAGCTGCGAGATGCGCTCCACGAATTCGCGGGTCTGGGGGAACGAGCGGATGTAGCGGGCCACGCTGGGGTGGCGTCCGGAGAGCTTCTTGAAACGGGGGATGTAGTTCGGGTTGGGCAGGAAGCGGACGTCAAAAACCAGATCGCTGTCCGGCGGCACGCCGTGGCGGAAGCCGAAACTGTTGATGTAGATGACAATCTTCGACTCCTCGCGCTGCCCGCGGAACTTTTCGCGGATGAAGTCGCGCAACTCGTGTGCGGTGAACTTGGCGGTGTCCAGCACCATGTCGGACATGGCCCGGATGGGCGCCAGCTCAAGCCGCTCGGACTGGATGCTCTCGGCCACCGGCTGGCCGGTTCCCAGGGGATGCGGGCGGCGGGTCTCGCTGAAGCGCCGCAGCAGAGTCTGGTCGTCGGCTTCGAGGAAGAGCAGGGTGGTGGCCAGCTGGCGGCGCACTTTCTTGTAGATGGCCGGAAAACGATTGAGTCCTTCGCGTTCGCGCACGTCCACCACCAGCGCGGCGGACCGAATGCTGGGCGACTCGCGGGTCAATTCGGCGAACTTGGGGATCAGGTCGATAGGCAGGTTGTCGACCGAGTAATAGCCGAGGTCCTCCAGGGCCTTGAGGACAGAGCCTTTCCCCGACCCGCTGAGTCCCGTGATGATCAGTAATTCCGGGCGGGCGGGCGAGGCAACCGGTGCGCTCCCCTGCTTCATCCGCGGGCCCGGCTACGCCTCCACCAGGTCGAAGTTGCCGTCCCGCCGGCGCAGCAGCACGCAGACCCGGTCGCTTTCGATGTCCCTGTAGACCACGTAGTCGAGGGTCTTATTGCGCTGGATTTCGAGAAGGGCCTCTTCCAGGGCCATGGGCTTGCGGCGCTGATGATGGTTGACGCGGAAGACTTCCGGAACGCCTTCGTCCTCTTCTTCCACGGGTGCGCCGGAGGTCTCGGGGACTTCCGCGGACATCTCTTCCTTGCGCGGCTGCCGCTTGGTATCGCGCCACTTCTCCCGCACCCGCAGGGCCTGTTTTTCCAGTTTTTCAGCGGCGGAGAGGATGGCGGTGAACAGGTCCGCGTCGGAAGCCACGACTACGAGCGAATGATCGCGGTAATTCACCGTGATTTCGGCGTGGTGCAGGTGCCGCTCCTGAGACAGGATCACCCGCGCCTCGCGCTCTTCCTTGCCGTCCAGGAGTTTGCCGATCTTCAGGAAGCGGGTCTCGATCTTGCGCATTTGAGGCGGGCCGAGTTCGACTTGCCGGCCCGTGTACGTGACTTTCATCTGTCCCCCTATTCCCGGTTTCGCAATCCGCTCAGTCGCGGATACGCCTTTGATGCGTCGACGGAATCTTCATGTCCTCGCGGTACTTGGCCACCGTCCGCCGGGTCACCTGAATGCCCTCGGCCTCGAGCAGGGCGGTGATCTGCTCGTCGGTGAGGGGATGGGTGCGATCCTCCTCCTCGATCATTTTCTTCACCCTGCGCTTCAGGATCAACAGGGGGGTGGAGCCGCCCTTGGGACCCTGAACCGCCTCGGAGAAGAAGTACCGCAGTTCGAACACACCGTGGGGCGTGTGCGCGTACTTGTTGGCCACCGCCCGGCTCACGGTGGAGGGGTGCACGCCCACTTCCTCAGCTACGTCCTTGATCATCATGGGCTTGAGCGCGTCGATCCCCTGGGTCAGGAAGTCGTGCTGGCGGCGCACGATGGTCTCGCAGACCTTGAGGATGGTCTGCTTGCGCTGCTCGATGTTCTTCATCAGCTGGATGGCGGAGGTGTAGCGCTCCTTGATGTAGTTGCGCACTTCCTTGGGAGCGGCCTCCTGGCTGTCGCGGTCCAGCAGGCGGCGGTACTGGGCGTTAAGGCGCAACTGGGGCACTTCCTCGTCATTCATCTGGATGATGAATTCCTCGCCGTCCTTGATGAAGTAGACATCGGGCTCGATGACCCGGGCTCCGCTGGCGGAGAACCGCAGGCCCGGCCTGCCGTTAAGGCGGCGGATGGCGGCCACGGCGATCTCGATGTGTTCGGCCGGGCGGCCGAGCACCCGGGCCAGTTCGCGGTACTGCCGGGTCTCGAGCAGCTTGAGGTGATTCGCCACGATCTGCCAGGCCACGCCGCCGCGGGCGTTCTGGCTTTCCAGTTGCAGCAGCAGGCACTCGCGCAGGTCCCGGGCGCCGATGCCGGCCGGGTCGAGCCCCTGCACCACCCGCAGCGCGGCTTCCACTTCCTCCATGCTGTGGTCGCCCGAGGCGGCGATCTCGTCCAGAGAGGCCGTCAGGTAGCCGTCCTCGTCGAGGTTGCCGATGATGGTCTCGGCGGCGTCGCGCACGTTCTCGTCCAGGACGCTGATGGACAGTTGCGAGCGCAGGTGGTCGCACAGCGTCATGGGGGCCGAGAGGAAGGTTTCGAAGGACGGCTTCTCCACCGATTCCGAAGCCGGGCTGCGGTAGCCGGGGTCCAGATAGTCGTCGAAGAAGCTGCCGAAATCGATCTCTTCGAAAGGGTCGGTTGCGGCCGGTTCGACCGCCGCTTCGGGGACGGTTTCCGTGTCGCTGGGGGCGAGGGTTTCCGCGGGCGGCTCGCTGAACAGGGCCGGATTGAGGGAGGCTTCACCGGACTCGCCGTCCAGTTGGTTCGAGTCGGGCAGCACCCCGTCAGGCAGCGCGGCGTTCACGGCGGCGGCCGCATCCTCGGCTTCCAGTAACGGGGCCAACTCCTCCGGCGTCACCTCCTCGCCGGCTTCTTCGGTGGCCTCTTCCAGGACCGGGTTCTTCTCCAGTTCCTGGGTGATCGTTTCCTTCAACTCCAGCCGGTTCAACTGGAGCAGGTTCACCATTTGCAGGAGGCTGGGCGTGAGGATTTGCTTCTGCGCTAGTTTCAACTGCAATCTGGGCGAAAGCAAACTCATCGCTTTCATGATAACGCGTTCCTGAGAAGCGAATCAGCCATTGGAAGGCGTGCAAGGGGGGTATTGGAACCACGGGTGCTGGCGAACGGGCCGCCTGGGCACCGGCCGGCGGCCGGGAATGTGAACCGCTTCCCGGTGCGGGAGAAGCGCGGAGCGGAATTCAGGTCTTTCTCCGATAGTGTCCGCTCGTGCGCAATGGTACTTTCGGGCTGTATGCGCCGCCTGGCCGCCGCCCTGCTCTGCCTCGCTCTGCTGCCGGCCGGGCTGCTGTTGTGGACCCACCCTGGGGTTCCGCACCTGGGCTACTTCCACGACGACAGCATCTACTGGGTGTGCGCGCGATCGCTGGCCGCCGGCGCCGGATACCGCATCGCGAGTCTCCCCGGAGAGCCGTACCAGACCAAGTTCCCGCCGCTGTATCCCTGGCTGCTTTCGCTGGTGTGGAGGCTGAACGGGGCCTTTCCCGGCAATCTGGCGGCGGCAGCCTGCCTGAACTTTCTGTTTCTGCCGGCGTACCTGCTGCTGGCATGGCGCTGGTTCGGGGACTTCGGATTGAGCCCGGCCGCGCGCGCCTGCCTGGCCGGCGCGCTGGCGGTGAGTCCCTACGTAGTGTTCTTCACGCTGAGCCTGCTGCCGGAGCTGATCTTCTCCTGTCTCCTGATGGCCGCGCTGGTTCTGTGCGGGTGCGCCGAGCGAAGCGGTTCGCGCAAAACGGCCGCGGCGGCGGGCCTGCTGGGCGGGGTTGCTTTCCTGGCGAGGTCGGCGGCGCTGCCGCTGCTGGCAAGCGCGCCGCTGGTCTTCCTGATCCGAAAACGCCGGGCCGCCGCAGGACTCTTCATGGCGGGCATGTTTCCGGCGGTGGCGGCCTGGCAGTGGTGGGTCTGGATTCACGGGCCGCGCGGCGGAGACGAAGTGTGGCTGTTCTACACGAGCTACGCCGGCCAGTGGCAGCGCGCGGTCTCGTGGAGCGAGTGGCCCGGAATGGTGTGGATGAATCTCCACTACCTGGTGCGGGCAGCGGGCGATCTGACGGCATTCCAGCTGAGCGGATCGGCGGCCGGCCTCGCCTGTTCGCATGTGCTGGCGGCCGGCGCGCTGGCGGGTTGCTGCCGCCTGGCGCGGAGCGGCGCGGGGCTTCACGGGCTGGCGTTCGCCGCGCTCTACCTGGCGGTTCTTCTGAACTGGAATTACCCGCCCAACGAGCGGCTACTCTTTCCGGTCCTCCCGGTCCTGCTGGCGGGCCTGGCGCGGGAGATTCTGCGGCTCGCGGATGCGATGCGGATGTCGCGTGCTCCGGCGGCCGCCGCCGCGGCGGGCTTTCTCGGTTTTCTAACAATGGCGGCGGCGACCAGGAACGGCCAGGCGCTGGCCGGTTTTCTGCCCGATCTCCTGCGGCAGCGGCGCGCGGTCACCGACGAGCACCGCGCGGCCTATGATTGGCTGGACCGCCACCTGCCTCCGGGTGTCAACGCGGTTGCGGATCACGACGGCATGCTGTACCTGTACACCGGACGCAAGGCCGTGCGCCTGTTGCTGCCGGTGGGTCCGGCCTTCACGGGCGACATGGGACCCATCCGGCGAGCGGCCCGCAGTCTGCCCGATTTCGCCCGCACCCACCGGGCCGGCGTTCATATCTCGACCAGCGTGGATTTCGAGCAGGACCTGCGGCAGCAGGGTGGCTTCGACCCGGCGCCCTTCCTGGGGGAGCGGATCTACCGTTCGGAGGGTGTGGCGATCTCGCGGATCCGCTGAGCGTCAGGGACCGGCGGTCCGCGAGCGTGTCCCGGTGGGTTCGGGATCCTTCGGCACGCGAGCCGCCCCGGGTTTCGCTCAGCGCTTCACGCCGGCCGATTTGGCCAGGTGGCTGTGCTTCCGGCTGTATGTGAAATAGATCGTCAGGCCGATCACCAGCCAGACGATCAGCCGCAGCCAGTTGTCCAGGCCCAGCGACGCCATCATGGCGAAACAGACCACAATGCCCGCAACCGGCACGAAGGGAACCCAGGGAGTCCGGAACGGACGGTGCAGCTGCGGCTGGGTGCGGCGCATGATCATGATGCCGGTGCAGACAATCACAAAGGCCAGCAGGGTTCCGATGCTGGTCATGTGGCCGACCATGGAGATGGGCGCGAAGGCGGAGAAGAGGCTCACGAAGAGCATGAACAGCAGGTTGGAGCGCCAGGGCGTGCGGAACTTGGGATGGATGTCGGAAAAGACCCCGGGGAGCAGTCCGTCGCGCGACATGGAGAAGAAGACGCGGGACTGGCCCAGCAGCATCACCAGAATGACCGAGGTGAACCCGGCGATGATGGCCAGCTTGACCGCCGTTTTCAGCCACTGGAAGGGCGTCTGATCGATGGCCAGGGCCACCGGGGCGGCGACCTTGAGGTCGGTGTACTTCACCAGGCCGGTCATGACGGCCGAGAAAGCGACGTACAGGACCGTGCAGATTATGAGCGATCCGATGATGCCGATGGGCATGTCGCGCTGCGGGTTCCGGGCCTCCTGGGCGGCGGTGGACACGGCGTCGAAACCGATGTAGGCGAAGAAGATGACGCCCGCCGCCCGCATGATTCCGCTGATGCCGAATTCGCCGAAAGTGCCGGTATTCGGCGGAATAAAGGGCACGTAGTTGTCGGCCTTGATGTACCAGACGCCGGCCCCGATGAAGACGATGACCACCGCCACCTTGATGACCACGATGATGGCGTTGGTTCGGGCCGATTCCTTGATGCCGACCATCAGCAGGAGAGAGATCACGCAGACGATGAACACGGCCGGCAGGTTGATGATGCCGTAGGCGGTGGTGCCGTCGGGGAGCTGCACCGGCTGCCAGGGCGAGGCCACCAGCTCGTACGGCAGGTGGATGCCGAAATCGTGCAGCAGCGAGATCACGTAGGCCGACCAGCTGATGGATACGGTGGAGGCGCCCACCGCGTATTCGAGCACGAGATCCCAGCCGATAATCCAGGCCAGCAGCTCGCCCATGGTCGCATAGGCGTAGGTGTAGGCGCTGCCGGCGATGGGGATCATGGTCGAGAACTCGCTGTAACACAGTCCGGCGAAGGCGCAGCCGAAGGCGGCCACCAGGAACGACAGCACGACGGCCGGGCCGGCGTTTTCGGCCGCCGCGATTCCGGTGAGCGAGAACAGTCCGGCGCCGATGATGGCGCCGATGCCCAGCGCCACCAGGTGGCCCGCGCCGAGGGTGCGCCGCAGGGTGTGGGCGCCGCCTTCGGATTCGGCGCGAATTACCTCCAGGGATTTGGTTGCCCAAAGACTCATGAATGTTTCTCTCTTCTCCGCCAAACGTAGTAAACCGGAATCCCCAACATGACGATGATCAGGCCGGGCCACGTGTAGCTCGGCTTATAAAGCAACAGCAGCACCTCAATCAAGCCCGCCGCCGCGATATATGCCGCCGGAAGGAACGGATACCCGGCCGCGCGGTAGGGCCTCTCCAGATCCGGACGGGAGCGCCGGAGAACGAAAATGCCGGCGATCGTCAGGATGTAGAAGAGTAGAACTGCGAAGATAACATAGTCCAGCAGGTCGCTGTAGGTTCCCGTCAGGGTAAGGAGGACGCTCCAGACACACTGCATGCCGAGCGAGACCACGGGCGTGTGGCGGCGCGGATCGAGGCTTGCGGCCCGGCGGAAGAAGAGGCCGTCGAGAGCCATGGCGTAGTAGACGCGGGCGCCGGCCAGGATCAGGCCGTTCAGGCAGCCGAAGGTCGCGATGACGATGGCGGCGGCCATCAACTGCACGCCCACCGGGCCGAACATGGCGCTGGCCGCCGCGGTGCCGACCCGGTCTTCCGGAGCCCGCTGGATGGCATCCAGGGGCAGAACGTTCAGGTAGGCGAGATTGGAAGCCAGGTACAGGGCCGAAACCAGGACCACGCCCAGGCCGAGAGACAGGGGCAGGTTGCGGCGCGGGTTGCGCACTTCGCCGGCCGTGAAGGTGACGTTGTTCCAGGCGTCGGAGGAGAACAGGGCGCCCACCATGGCGACGCCCACCAGCCGGACGCTCTCCCAGCCCCAGCCGGCGTTCCCCCAGAAGTCGCCCAAATTGGCATGAAGCGCGGCTTCATTCCGGCCGAGGAGGAAGCCGAAGGCAATCAGGCCCAGCAGGGCGGCGGTCTTGGCGAAGGTGAAGACGTTCTGCACGGCGGCGCCGGTGCGGATGCCCCGGGTATTCACCCAACTCAGGAGCACGATCACGGCAATGGCGGCGAGCTGCTGGGTATCGAGGCCCGGCATCAGCCGGTTGCGGGTGGAGATGACGGGAAAGAAGACGCCCAGGAACTTGGCGAAAGCCACGCCCACGGCGGCGATGGTGCCGGTCTGGATGACCAGGAAGGAGGTCCAGCCGTAGAGGAAACCGCTGAGCGGGCCGAAGGCTTCGCGCAGGTAGACGTACTGTCCCCCGGCCCGGGGAAGCGCGGCGGCGAGTTCACCGTAGCTGAGGGCGGCGGTGAGGGTGAGGGCGGCCGTGACCACCCAGACCAGGATGAGCAGGCCGGGCGAGCCGACCTGGCGGGCAATATCGGCCGGGACGATGAAGATGCCGGAGCCGATCATGGATCCCATCACCAGGGTGGTGGCATCCAGGAGCCCGAGGCCCTTGACCAGCCCGGTTTCGCCGTTCACGCGGTCAGCAGCCGTTGCCATTCCTCCATCCGGGCGCGGACGGTTTCCGGGGTACAGGGGTCGGGAAGCAGATCGGCGATGACGGCCACGGAATCGGCGCCCGCTTCGAGGACTTCCAGGGCGTTGGCGCGGGTGATGCCGCCGATGGCCACCAGCGGGCAGGGGCGCGGCAGGCGCAGCCATTCACGCTGGATCACGGGGTCCGGGTTCTCCTTCGACCCGGTGGGAAAGACGGGGCCGAGCGCGACGTAGGTGAGGGATTGGGCGGCGGCAGCGGCGAGCTGGTCCGGGTTATGAGTGGAGAAGCCGAGGATGAGGTCCGGTCCGATCAGGCGGCGAGCGTGACCGGGCGGCAGGTCGTCCTGGCCGACGTGCAGTCCGGCGCCAAGCAGGAGGGCGAAATCGGCCCGGTCATTGACGATCAGCGGCACGGAGCGGGCGGCGCACAGGGCGGCGATGCGTTCGGCGGCTGCGAACATGCCGCGCGACCAGTGGCCCTTATGGCGGAACTGGAGGAGGCGCGCGCCTCCGTTCAGCATGGCTTCGGCGGCGGCCTCCGGAGGCAGGTTGCGCCGCGCCAGGGCTCCGGTATCGAGGATGGCGTAGATGGGGGGAATCACCGCTCAAACACCAGGAAGTATTGATAGGGCAGGAAATCGAAGCTCCGGGTCTTCCGGAAACCGGCCCCGCGCAATTCGGAAACGACCTCCTCCGCGGTGAGTTTCATGGACTCGGGCGGGCCGACGGGAAGCGGCTTCTTGTAGAACTCGAGGATGACGATGCGTCCGCCGGGTTTGAGAGCGAGGTCCAGCTTCCCGTAGTATGCGGCGCGATTGCGGATGTGGTGGAGAACGTTGCAGAAGAACAGGGTATCAACGGAAGCGGGAGGCAGTCCCGGGTCGTCGGGAGCGGCCAGGACAGTGACCAGGTTCGGGGGAGCGCCGTCGCGGACGGCTTCCAGCAGCTTCGGGTCGATGTCCACCGCGTAGACCTTGCCGGCGCGGGCGGCGAACCGGCGGGTGAAGTAGCCGGAGCCGGCGCCGATATCGGCCACGGTTTCGTCCCGCTTCAGGTTCAGAGCCTTGACTACCTCATCCGGCTTCTGCCAGGCATCCCGCTTGGGGTCGTTGAGAACGCGGATGTACTCCTCGGCCGAACGGGGCGGATGGTGCTGGTGGCCGGTCTGGGCGAGAGACGCGGCGGCGAAGCCAAGCAGCAGGGCCAGGGCTTTCATAGGGGGTTGAAGTATAACCCGATGATACATTATCGCCGTTGCCGAGCCGTGGCCCAAGCGGTTGAACCGCTTCCTCCGGTCGCGGCTCGGTATGCGGGTCTCCCGGTCGCGGCTCGGTATGCGGGTCGCCCGGCCGCGGCTCGGTATGCGGGTCTCCCGGTCGCGGCTGAGAGGCCGCACCCGGAGCGGCGGGGCCAGCCGCGGAAATCAGTCGTTCTCTGGTTCTTCGGCGGGCGGCTCGAAGTGGTCCAGCAGGCCGGGGTCGGCGGCGAAGCGCTTCAGCACGGCGATGGCCGCGCCGGAGGAGAAACCGGCGTAGAGCAGCCTGCGGTAGGCGGCAGCCAGGTTTTTGGGTTCCCGCAGGAAATCTCCGGGCGCGTGGTTGCGGTACTTGCGGCGCAGAAACTCCTCGATGAGCTGCTCCTCGGAGGTGTCGCGGTAGACCTTGCCGGCCGCGCGCTCGGCTACCGCAGGGGCCACACGGCGCCTGCGCAAATCGCGGACGACGCGGGCCTTGCCGAGACCCTGGCTTTCCAGGCGCGCCGCCGCGTAGCTTTCGGCGAAGCGCTTGTCGTCCAGGTAGCCGTACTCCTTGAGACGGACGATCACGGCGTCGGCGTCCCCCGGCTTCTCCGCCCGGGCGGCGAGTTTCTGGCGCAGCTCCCCGGCCGCATGGGAGCGTGCGGCCAAGGCCTTGACGGCGTACTGATACAGGGCTTCGGCATCCAGGCGTTTCACTCGCATGGATTTTCGGATTGTACCAACTCTTACCCGGAGGCGACCTGCGGCCCGCGGCCTCGCAGTATACTGAAGGTGCCGGGGCGCCGCTTTTTCGCGCCCGCGGCAAAATGGAGGAGGACTTATGGCGGACCAGAACAAACTCTCGTTCTTTCTGCTCGGGTTGGGCATTGGTGTGGGTGTCGGCATTCTGTTCGCACCTCAGTCCGGCCAGGAGACTCGCGGATACCTCAAGAACAAGGCAGACGAGGGCAAGGACTACGTGAAACGGCGCAGCCATGAACTGCGCGAGACGGCCGGCGAGCTGGTGGAGAAAGGCCGTGAAGCGGTGGGCCGTCAGAAGGAGCACATCGCCGAAGCCGTGGAAGCCGGAAAGCAGGCGTACCGCGAAACCGTAGGTGGGACGCAGCCCGCGAGTTCCGAACCGAATCCTGCGTAGCTGCCGGCCTCTCTGATCCATGGACGAAAACCTATTCCGCTGGGTGGTCGCGGCTGGCGTGTTGCTGGCCGCGATCGGTTTTTGCGTGCAGGCGGCGGTGGCCGTGATCCTCGCCCGCGCGGTCCGGGACGCGCGTGCGAAAATCAACGAGCTGGTGGAGCGGGCCGGGCCGATTCTGGACTCGACCCACCGGATGGTGGAAGAGACCCGGCCCAAAATCGAGCAAATTTCCGCCGATTTATCGGAGATCACCCGGACCAGCCGGGCGGAATTGGGCAGGCTCGCCGAGGCGGTGGGCGACATCTCCGAGCGCGCCCGGATGAAGGCGGCGAGCGTGGATGCCGCGCTGGACGGCGCGGCCCAGAATCTCCAGCAGGCGGCCTCGTCGGTGCGCAGCGCCGCGGTGCGGCCGGTCCGCGAGGCCGGCGCGGTGGCGGCCGGAGCCCGTGCCTTCCTGCTCACCCTGCTGCACGGTCCCCAGGGCCGGGTGGACCGGGTCACGCAGGACGAGGAGATGTTCATCTAATAGAATGGAACTGAGCGCGCCTTGTGGCGGCGCGCAAGCGGTTCCGATACATGGTTGACATTCACACCCACATCCTGCCGGGCCTGGACGACGGCGCCAGGGACCTGGAGGAGGCGGTGGCCATGGTCCGTATGGCTGCCGAAGAGGGTACCCGGCACATCGTGGCGACTCCGCACTCCGACCTCCAGTACAAGTACGACCCGGCCACGGTCGACCGGGGAATCGCCGAGCTGAGCGAGGCCTGCGGCGCGGTAATTCCCATCTACCGGGGCTGCGATTTCCACCTTTACTACGACAATATCCAGGACGCTCTGGAGCACCCGTCGAAGTATGCCATCAATAACAAGCGCTACGTGCTGGTGGAATTCTCCGATTTACTGATCATCAAGACGGCGGACGAGGTTTTCTACCGGATGCAGGTAGCGGGAATGATCCCCATCATCACCCACCCGGAACGGAATATGCTGCTGCGCAAGCGCCTGGAGCAGCTCCAAGCCTGGGCCTCGGCCGGCGTGCTGCTGCAGGTGACGGCGCAGTCGTTCCTGGGCCGCTGGGGGCGCGAAGCCAAGGCTTTTTCCGACGAGCTGATGCAGCGCGGGCTGGTGCATGTGATCGCCAGCGACGCGCACGACACCGTGAACCGCCCGCCGCTGCTGCGCGAGGCCTACGATTACGTGGCGCGGAAATGGGGCGAACCGCGGGCCGAGGCGCTGTTCCGGCAGAATCCCCAGGCGGTGCTGTCGGGCGAGACCATCGTGTGGGAGCCGGAACCGCCGCCTGAAGGGAAGCCCTGGTACCGGTTCTGGGCATGAGAGCCGTCCTCGCACTGGCCGCCGTCTCGTTGAGCTGGGGACAGGTACACAGGGTGCCCGTTTCCCCGCAATGGTACCCCTCGGATCCCGCCGCCCTGCGGAAACTGCTGGACGAGGCTTTCCGGCTCGCCCAGAAGCGAACGGGAGGGGCCCCGCACCGCCGGCATCTGGCCGCGATCATAGCCCCGCACGCCGCGCTTCCTTACTCCGGAACGATTGCCGCGGCGGCCTACAGCCGCCTCCATCAGCCGCGCAACGTGATCGTGCTGGGCTTCAGCCATTCCCGCCATATCGACGGCGTGG
This sequence comes from Bryobacterales bacterium, assembly GCA_020852755.1. Lineage (GTDB taxonomy): Bacteria > Acidobacteriota > Terriglobia > Bryobacterales > Bryobacteraceae > JADZAF01. The sequence goes on along the minus strand of JADZAF010000241.1, from coordinate 15,707 downwards.
CCGCGCCCGACCTGGATGCGTACGCCACTCCGGCCGGAGAGGTCAAGGTGAACCGCGCGGTGATGCGGGAACTGAAGGTGCAGGTGGGGCCCGAGAAAGCGCTATGCGATCACTCGGTGGAGAACCAGCTGCCCTTCATCCTGCGGGCGGCGCCCGAAGCGACCGTGACGCCGCTGATCGTAGGCGAAATGGATGAGGCGCGGAGGAAGGCCGTTGCGCGGAAACTTGCCGCCCGGCTGGACAAGGGCGACGTGATCGTGGCGTCGTCCGATTTCACCCATTACGGGAAGGCCTACCGTTACGAACCGTTCCCCCGGGATGACCAGCTGCCCAAGCGGCTGTTCGAGCGCGCGCTTTCCCTTTTCGAGCGCGTGGGATCGCTGGACACCGGCTCGTTCGACCAGTTTCTGAGCGAAACCGGGGACACCACCTGCGGGCGGGCGCCCATCCTGTTGCTGCAGGCCGCGCTGGCCAGGCGGAGCGAGCCGCACTACGTCCAGGCGCTCGACTACCTCCCTTCCGGCGCGCTCACCAAGGATTACTCGCTGAGCGTCACTTACGGGGCCCTGGCATTCTACCCGGCGCGGGCATTCGAGGTGGGTCCGGCCGAGCAGAAAAAACTGCTGCTCTCGGCCAGGCAGACACTGGAGGCTTACCTGGAGACGGGAGCCAAGACGCCGGTGCCGGTCCCCGCGGGGGATCGAAACGGAGAACTGAGCCATCGCACCGGTGTTTTCGTCACCATCAAGAAGGACGGCCGGCTGCGCGGCTGTGTAGGCGCCCTGACTCCGCAGATGCCTCTATGGGAGGCGGTGGCCGACCGGACCCTGGCGGCCGCCACGCAGGATCCGCGCTTCAAGCCCCTGACCAAGCAGGAAGGTCCCTTCAGCCTGGAGATCTCGCTGCTGACTCCGTTGCGCAAGCTGGCGACCTGGCGTGACTTCCGGCTGGGCCAGGGGGCGATCCTGGTGCTGGACGGCAAATCCGGCCTGCTGCTGCCTCAGGTAGCCGCCGAGAACAACTGGAGCCGGGACCAGTTCCTGGAGAACCTGGCGCAGAAGGCCGGCCTGCCCGCCAAGGCCTACCGGGACCGGCGGGGCACGCTGTACACGTATTCCGCGCAGGTGTTCGGCGAGTAGCAACGCGCGCGACCGGAGGGGGCCCGGGAACCATGCGAGGGAACGTCCCAGCGCTTCGCCAAGTCTTGACACGCCCGCCACATCCGGTGGAGAATCCCTGTGGTATGCGCCACATTCCGGTTCTCCGCGTTGCCGGCCTCGCCCTGTCACTGATCCTGGCCGGATGCGGGCAGGTTCAGACGCCCGAGATCAAGACCCATCCCCTGGGAGAGAGAGTCACTGTCGGCTATTTCACCTATCAGGTATTTGAGAATCAGTGGCTGACCCGGCTGGGTGAAGGGCAGGATGTGCGGACGCCGAACCAGCGCTTCATGTCGATCCGCGTCAGCGTGACGAATGGCGGCGCCTCCGCCGCCCTGGTTCCCCCGCTGGCTCTGGTCGACGACCGCGAGAATTCCCATCCGGAAGTGCCCAGCGTAACCTCGGATCCCAACTGGCTGGGCTTCAACCGGAACGTGCGGCCGGCCGAGACCGCGCAGGGGAACATCGTGTTCGATGTAGCGCCCGGCCATTACCGGCTCCGGCTGGCCGACAATTCCGAGCAGGAACGGTACGCCTACGTGGACATCCCGTTCCGCTACGAGCGGGATACCATTACCACCGAGAGCCCCTCGCAGTAAGCCGGGCCGCGCGGCGCTAGAATAAAAGGCAGGTGGCGGTGAGGCGTTTCATCGTTTGCTGGCTGTTACTGCTGGCCGCCGCAACGGCCCGGCCGGCCGCGAAGCAAATCGTCTTCGTGCAGGCGGGGATACACCTGACCGAGGATGGAGAAAGGGTCCCGCAAGGCGTCACCCATGTTCCGGGGGAGACCCTCTTCTACAGTTTCCAACTCGAGGGCTACCAGGCTTCGCCCGAGGACAAGGTCCGGATATCCTACCAGGTCGATGCGTTCGATCCGAACGGCGTCCGGATCGTGGAAACGCACACCGGGCAGATCGACGCGGGTATCCTCCCGGAGGACAAGGACTGGAAGCCCAAGGTCCGGCGGACTATCGTCATCCCGCCCTTCGCCGGCTCGGGAAGGTACCGCATCGCCGCCTCGGCAAAAGACGAGATCGGCGGAACGGCGGCGGCCAACGAGATCTTCTTCGACGTGCAGGGCCACCAGGTGCAGCCGAGCGAAACGCTGGCCATCCGCAATCTCCGCTTTGCGCGTTCCGAGGACGATCGCGAAGCCTTGAAAGTGGCGGCTTACCGGGCGGGCGACGTGCTGTGGTCCAAGTTCGACATCACGGGCTACAAGTTCGGGCCGGGCAACCGGGTGGAAGTGGAATACGGGGTGGCGATCGTGGCGCCCAGCGGCAAGACCGTCTTCTCGCAGCCCCAGGCGGCGGTGGAGGAAGGCGGGTCCTTCTACCCCAAGCGCTACGTGCCGGGGATCATGAACCTGACGGTGCAGCCGGGCACTCCGGCCGGCGAGTACACCCTGGTGATCAGCGCGCGCGACCGCATCGGAAACCAGACCGGCGAGGCCAGAGGCGCGTTCCGCATCGAATAATCAGCGCAGGGTGCGCATGGCCGGGTCGCAGAGGTGCGGGGCGTTGTTCAGGGCGGTAAGCCACACCTCTTTGCCCTTCAGCCGGAAACAGCTATAGCTCGTATTCATGAGCACGGACACCACCCGGAAGATGCGGCGTTCGTCGAGTTCCAGGGCCCGGCCGCACCAGATAGCGGTCGGGGTGGCGGAGGTGAAAACCGCGATGTCGCCGCCGGATTCCACGGCCAGGTCGTTCAGGGGAGCCTGCACCCGGGAGCGGAACTGATCCCAGGTTTCCAGCCCGTTGCAGGCATGGGAGCCGCTCATCCAGGCCCGGATCAACTCCACGTCGCACACAGTCATCTCCCGGTCCACGCCGGGATTGTTGCGATGCAGAAGATCGTAGTTGCGGGCGAAGCCGCTGTCGGCTTCGATGAGGCGGGGAGCCAGGTGGGTCCACAGGCCGGCCAGGTCGAACTCGTTCCAGCGCGGGTCGACGACCGGGTCGGGGGCGCCGGGGAGCGATTCGAGCACCAGGGCCGCGGTCTGTTTCTGCCGCTCCAGGGCGCCGCTATACACCCGCTGGAAACGCACGCCGGCAGACCGGAAATACTGCCCCAGCAAGGCCGCCTGGCGGCATCCCAGGTCCGAGAGCATATCGTAATCGGACCGGGTCCCGGCCTGCCCGTGGCGAATGAGATACAGCAGACTCATGGGGTTAACTCTCATGGTAGCAGGCCGGGCCCGTGGATCCGGCTGGGGCGCCCGGCTTGCACCGGCGCCGGCGGATGCGGTACACCATACCGGAAGAGCGGTTGGCGGGCGGGCCGGGCGCACGGGCGGCCGCCGGGCTGCGGTCGCGGGGGGAAGGAGACCTAGATGCAGACGCTCAGCTTGATATGGGGCATCCTGGCGCTGGCGGGGATGGTGGTGGCATTCTTCCCCTGCCTGGGAGCGCTCAACTGGCTCAACATCCCCTTCTCGGCGGCCGGCCTGGTGGTCGCCATCATTGCGGTTGCCAAGTCGGACGCCGCATCCAAGGGTCCGGCCATGGCCGGGCTGGTGATGTGCGCGATCGCGGTTCTGCTGGGACTGATCCGCCTGGCGTTGGGGGGAGGAGTCCTATAAAGCGGGTGCAATGGAATGTGGTGGGGCGATCGCTGCTGGCCGTCCTCGGCGCGGTGGCGCTCACGGTGGTGGCATCGTCCTTCCTGCTCGAGCCGGAGACCCTGGATAGCGGCATTCTCTCGCGGCTCCCGCCCTGCCCGGCCCGGCAGGCGGGCGGTTCCTGTGCCTTGTGCCGGCTAAGCCATGCTTTTCTCGCGATCTCCCGCGGCGACCTGGCGGAGGCCAGGAGCTTACACGCGGGGAGTCTCTGGATCTATGGCGCTCTGGTGGTACTTTTCCTGGCGGCTCTGGGGTTGAATCTCAGGGTGCTAGCCGGTATAGTCCCGGGTAAAGTTGCGAAAGCCGGCTTACATCGGTAAAGTTTCCGAGAGAAGGAGGCCATCAATGGCTTTTTGTCCGAACTGCGGAGCGCCCACGGAAGGCAGCTTCTGTGGCAAGTGCGGGTCCGCGCTGGAAGCGCCGGCCGGAACCGGCCCCGGCGCGCCTCCGCCTCCCGCCGCAGCTGCCACCGGCATGGCGGATAACGTCGCGGGCACGCTCTGCTACGTGCTCGGTTTCATCACCGGGATCCTGTTTCTCGTCCTGGAACCCTACAACCGCAACAAAAAAGTACGCTTCCACGCCTTCCAGTCCATCTTTCTGAGTGTGGCCTGGTTCGCGCTGTGGATCGTTCTCCAGATATTCTTCTCCATCCTGATGGCCATCAGCTGGGCCATGTTCAGCCTGATCAGCGGCCTTTCCATGCTGATCGGTCTGGCCTTCTTCGTGTTGTGGCTGTACCTGCTTTGGAAGACCTACCAGGACCAGAAGGTGGTTCTGCCGGTGATCGGCCCGCTGGCCGAGAAGCAGGCCTAGGCGGCGGCCCTCGCGACAGACGTCCGGCCGGAACGGTGGTACCCGGCGTGGGCGCCGCTGCGTCAAAGAATGGTGCGACTGTTCTTATTGACGTTCCTGGCGCCCGCCCTGCTTTCGGCTCAGATCCCTCGCATCGGCGCCCTGGAATTCTATGGGATCCGGAGGGTGCCGGAAGAGCGTATCCGGAAAGTCCTGAAGGTGGAGGAAAGCGACCGGCTGCCGCCCTCCAAAGAGGACGTGGAGGAGCGCCTGGAGACGATTCCCGGCGTGATCCGGGCCCGCCTGGAGGCGGTCTGCTGCGCAGGCGGGGCGGCATCGCTGTTCGTGGGCATCGAAGAGAAGGGCGCGGTCCATTTCGCAGTGCGTTCCGAACCCTCCGGGAGCGCCGTTCTCCCCGACGCCATCATGCAGCAATACCGCGATTTTCTGGGCGCCCTCCAATCGGCGGTGGCCCGGGGACGCACAGCGGAGGACCTGACTCAGGGCCATTCCCTGATGGCCGACGCCGAGTGCCGGAGCTACCAGGAAGAGTTCCTACGGATCGCGGCCCGGGAGCAGCCCTTGCTGCGGCAGGTGCTCAGGGAATCCTCCGACAGCGACCACCGCGCCGCGGCCGCGTATATCCTGGCCTACGCCGAAAAGAAGAAGGCGGTGCTGAACGACTTGCAGTTCGCCTTGCAGGACCCCGACCCGCCGGTCCGCAGTAACGCAATTCGCGCGCTGGAGGCGATCGCCATTCTGGCGGAGCGGAAACCCGATCTCGAGATCGAAGTCTCCACCACCTGGTTCATCGAGATGCTGAACTCGCTGGTGCTGAGCGACCGGCACCGGGCGTCGGTCGCGCTGGCGCATCTGACCGAGAAAGCCAGGCCCTCGGACGTGGAACAGATCCGCAAGCGCGCCCTGCCGGCGGTCGTCGAGATGGCGCGCTGGAAGACGCTCGAGTATGCCCTGCCCGCTTTCATCCTGGCCGGCCGCATCGCGGGGCTTCCCGAGGCCGAGATTCACAAAGCCTGGAATGAGCGGCAGCGGGAAGCGGTGATCGAGCAGGCGCTGAAAGCAGGCAGAGACAAGTAGCACGGAGGAAAGCCCGCCCGTGTTCGACGGCCGGCCCCCCACAGTCCAGCCTGACCGGCATCCGGCCCGGCTGGCGCTTTGCACCGTCCTCCCCGGGGGATAGAATCATACCCGGACCTGAACCGGCGGAGGCCAGGAGCATGAAGACGGTGGGCACGACAGCTGCATATGCGATCGCGGCGATTACCGGCGTGCTTGGCGCCGGCTCGCTGGCGCTCTTCGGACTCTTCCTGTGGAGAGGCGCGCTGGGCCTCGTTGACCTGGGCCTGCCGGAGCGCGTCGTGTGGGGCTGGGACGCGGGGCTCTGCCTGCTGTTCTTCGTCCAGCACAGCGTCATGGTCCGCAGGTCATTCCGGGACCGGCTGGGAGCGGTGCTGCCGGGCCACTGGCATGGCGTCGTCTATACGATCGCTTCCGCCGCGGCGCTTCTTCTGCTGGCGGGTCTCTGGCAGCGCTCGGCGACGGTGATTTACGCCGCCTCAGGGACGCAACTGTGGCTGGCCCGGGCGGTTTTGCTGCTCTCTCTGGCGGGGGTGTTGTGGGGCATCGGATCGCTGAAGGAGTTCGACGCCTTCGGTACGCAGGCGTTTCTTTCTCAAGTGCGCGGGACCCCAGGCCCTGCGCCGGTACTTACCATCGCAGGGCCTTACCGCTGGGTGCGCCATCCGTTTTACTGCTGTGGAATCCTGGCCGTGTGGGCCGCTCCGGTTCTTTCCCTGGACCGGCTGATTCTGAATTGCCTGTTCACCGCATGGATCGTGTTGGGCGCAAGGCTGGAAGAGCGTGATCTGCTGGCGGAGTTCGGCGACGGCTACAGACGATACCAGCGCGCGGCGCCGATGTTAGTACCCTCCATCCCCAGATATCGAAAAAAAGGGCAACAGCGACGGTGATTGGCAGTATAATCACCCCCGGAGCAAAAAGCCGGGAGAGGAAGCCATGCCCCCACTACCTGTTACCAAAATCGACATAGCGTTGACAAAGTACGGCGAACCGGTCAAAAACGAGGCGGTCGCGGCCCTGGCGACCCCGTTCGGACCGGGCTACGAAGTCCTGTTCGACCTGAACCTTCCCGTTAACGGCTGGAAGGAGATCCGCGTGTGGGTACACGTCTTCGTGGACAACTACGCGGCTACGCCGGTGACCGCGAACGCGAAGCTCGAAGTGCGGCTGATGCACAATTTTACCGGCGGCTCCTTCGACTACGAGAAAGCCGTCATCGGCTGGAACGGGTTCACGTCGTATATCAACGGCTATCTGGTGAAACCGGTTATCGGGAAGGAAATCCGGCTTCTGTGCCATCCCGTGAATCTGCCGCCGCCGCCTTACCGCCTGACAGTAACCTACCTGCTGATCCGATAGGCGAAAGTCCCGCCCGAAGAATGCCGCGTGCCGGTCCGAGCCCTTACCGCTGCCTGGCGGCGCATCTGGGAGTGATCACTGGGCAAGTCCTTCCAGCGTGGCCGGCGGTTCAGTGCGAGGTCCTGTAGGGCCGCATCGAGTTCTCCGGAAACTCGTGTATGGCAAGTTCGTTGAACCGGATTCTGAGAAGGGAATCCGAGAGGTAGCGGAGCGCCCGGCTCCCGTTCGGAACCACAACGTAGCGAACACCGAGATCGGAGAGGAGCCGGCGGGCGGTTTCATGCTCCAAAGTTCCCGCATAGAAAGCCCTCGCCAGTTCGACGTGCTTCCGGTATTCGGCCATGCCGGACTTCGGGTGGCTTGCGAAGCTGTGCATCGGCACGGTGGCGAACCAGGGTGCGTTCTCGTGAGGCGCGAGGACGAGCTGGTCGGACCGGGCATTGCGCCGCAGCCACTCGATTGCGGCAACTTCATCCACCGGAGCCACCGAGGAGTACATGAACCTGGGCTTGATGGCGTAGCCGTCTCTGAAGGCCTGGAGGCGAAACGCCGCGTGGGCCGCCAGGGACAACAGGAACACGGCGCCGAGCCCAGCGAAAGCGATGTGGGGCTTGCCGAGAAGGAAACGCATCAAGGGAGCAATCTGAACGGACTGGCGGACCAGAAGCAGGCCGGCGGCGTACAGGACTCCATCCAGAAAGTGGCGCTGGAAAGGCAGGCCTGGAACATAGACTCCTGCCAGAGCCACAACGAACCAGCACTGCAGGAGCAGATCGCTGAATTGTGCGAGCCTGGGTCGCCAGACCAGGAACAACAGGACCAGCATGGAAGGCAAACCGAGTGCAAGGAGGAGCTCGTCCACCGGGACGGGGCGCCACTCGTTCCACTCCGCCAGGTCCCGCACCCAGTCGTGCCGGAACGCCAGAACCGCGTAGGGCGCTGTTCCGAGTGCGCCGGGAATCGCCAGAAGCAGCACTGCAGCCGCGGTGCGCGGAAGGGTGTCGACGCGGGCCAGGAGAAGGGCAAGAGACCCGGCCGCCACGATGACGACGACCTCGAAAGGGTGGAGCAACGCCGAGAGGAACGCCCCCGTCGCCGCGTAGCGCAGGTAGTGCATCTTCCGTGTCTGGAAGTAGCGGCCCAGCAGGGCCATGCACAGGAGGGTGATCCCCGTGCCGAACGTCACCAGGACGTTCTCCGTGATGCAGTGAAGAAACCCGTCCGATGTGATCTCCCCAAAGTCGCGCGCCGCGAGAAAGAATGCGGGTCCCGTCCTGATTCCGAAAACATGAACGGGAAGCAGCACGAGAGACCGGAGGGGAACGGCGCATACGGCGACCAGAAACGCGGCCAGGGCCTGTCCCCGGGAATCCGTAAAGACCCGCAAAGCGTAGAGCAGGGCGTAGGCCGTGAACAGATACACCAGAAACCGGGAGAACTGGAAGCCGGCGCGGAGGTCAATGCCGGCCAGACGGGAGAGACGGGCGACTGCCAGGAAGTAAGGGTTCCAGAGGGCCGGCTCCGTGATCCAGGGGAGGTGATGATTGGGGATCAGCGCCTGGTGCTGGAAGGCCTGCAGCCACGTGATGTACTGAGCCACGTCGATGGTGCGATTCACCCCCATGGGCACATAACCGGGCGGGGTCTTCCACCAGCCGCTCAGCACCGCCAGGTCGTTCGCAACGAAGAGCGTGGCTGCGAGTACGAGCGGCGCAAGCCGGACCCCTCTGTGGATCCCAGACATAGCGGTGGGGAAGAATTATACCCGGAGCGGAGGCGGGTGGAAAGCCGCGTTGCGTCTGGAATCTCACCGAAGTCCACCGGCCCTGTGGCGATCAGCGCAGTCCCCGGCTTTTCAGGTAGGCGATGAGGCCGGCGGGGTCGTCGGTGATGATGCCGTCCACCCCAGCGCGGATGAGGCGGTCCCACTGCCGGGGCGTGTTCGCGGTCCAGGGTACGACCTGGAGCCCGGCGCGATGCGCGGCGGCCACCCGGCGGCGGGTCAGCAGCCGCAGGTCGGGGGAGACGATATCCGCCAGGGCGCGGCGGGCGATCATGCGGAAACTGCGCAGGCCCACCTGGCAGAGAGCGGCCAGGCGGATTCCCGGAGCGAGCCGCTTCATGGCTCGCAGGGTGCGGAAATCGAAGGATTGCACGATCACGCGGCGCTCGAGCCGGTGCGCGCGGATGCGCTCCAGCAATAGCTCGGCGTAGCGATCGGGAGAGGGCGTATAGCGGGGCCGGTGCCGGAAAATCTTGGTTTCCACGTTGAACAGGAAGCGGCCGCGCGAGGCAAGTTCAAAGATCTCGTCCAGCGTCGGCACCGGGGCTCCCGGGACTGGTTGCTGACGGGGAAAGCGTGGATGGGGGATGGAGCCGCAGTCCCACCGGCGCAGTTCCCGGAGGGTCAGCGAGCGGATCACCCGGCTGCCGCCCGGGCCGAGGCAGCGGCGGCTCAGGACCGGATCGTGGCAGACAACCAGAACGTCGTCCCGGGTCACCGCCAGGTCGAGTTCCAGAACGTCGGCGCCGGCTTCGATGGCGTGCAGAAAGGCGGGCAGCGTGTTTTCGGGAAAAACGGCGCGGGCGCCCCGATGGCCATGAACCTGGATCGGGGCGCCCACGCAGGCAGGATACTACGCCGGGAGCGCGATCAGAAGATGAACTTGATGCCGAAGCGGCCCTGGAAGCCCTCGTTGAAGATGGCATCCTTGCCGTAGCGCGGATCGAGAGCCTTGGCCCCGTCGGGGGTCTGCGCCACGAGCGCCTTGTAATCGAACCCCTTGGATAGATCGACCGCATGCAGGTCGACGCCGGCGGAACCGGAGTTCTCCTCGCGGTTGTACCGGTCGTAGAGGAACATGCTGGTTTTCTGGTTGAAGAGGTTCACCATGTTGAATTCGAAGCGCAGCCTCTTGACTTCACCCATGCGCACTTCGTGGGCCACCACGAGGTCGGTCTGGCTGAAGACCGGCGTGCGGCCCATGTCGCCGCGGCCGTTCACGTAGACCGGGATGCCGTTGATGGTGGTGACCTGGGTGGTCATGGGCGTGCCGCTGGTAAGGCGGAAGAATCCGCCGACTTCGGTTCCGAAACCGAACTGCCTGGATCCGTAGAACTTGAAAACGTGCGGCCGGTCGGTAGGCAGGCGGCCATACAGCCCGGCGTTGCCGTTCGCGTCCCACATGGCCTCGTCCAGGTCGAAGTAGCGGTTGGCGTTGCCGCCGGTGCGCTGCATCTGGCCGGCAAACGACTGGTTGCCGGGCGAAGTGTAGGGCAGGGTGGGCGGCCGGATCTCGTCGGTGCTCTGCAGTCCCGCGTAATTGCCCCACAGCTTGCTATAGACGTAACTGGCATTGGCGAACCAGCCGCCGCTGAAGCGCCGCGTCAGGGACAACTCCATGGCGTCGTAGACGCGCTTGGCCCTGGGCATGGGGAAGCCGCAGGCCCCGTTGGGCAGCGTGACCACGCAGGTGGCGCCGGAGACGGGAGCGATGGTGTTGGTGCCCTCGCCCGGGTTCCCGTAGCGGTACACTTCGTTGCCCTCGGCGTCCAGGGCGCCCATGTCCTCGATGGTGCGGTTCAAGTGGTTGCGCACGTAACGGGCCGAGAACACGGTCTGCGGGCGGATCTCGTACTCCACGCCGACGTTGAGGATATCGGCGCTCATGGGCTTCACGTTGGGATCCAGGTCCTCGAAGCCCGGCACACGGAAGTCGCGGAACTCACCAGTCCACAGGTTGCGGCCCGGCATGTTCTTCAGGTTCAGGTTGAAGACGTCCAGGGTGTCCAGGGAGCGGTAGTAGCCGTGCCAGATATCGCCGCCGAAGGTGCCGCGCGCCAGGTCGTACTTGGTCCAGTCGTAGAAGCGGCCCCAGGCGCCGGAGATCTTCACCTTGCCGTCGCCGAACAGGTCGAAGCTGGCGCCCACGCGGGGGGCAATCTTATCTCCGTAGCCGAACTGGAAGGCGTAGTCCTGAATGTCGCGGCGGAAGGACGGGATGGTCTCCTTCTCGGTTCGCAGGCCGATGTTCAGGGTCAAGCGCGGATGGATTCGCCAGGAATCCTGGATGTAGATATGGGTGATGTGGCCCCCGGTGGAACCTTCGGTGCGACCGTCCTCCACCAGGTAGTAGCCGTAGGTTCCGGTCAGGCCGCGGAACGCGCGGCCCCAGTAAAGGCGGGCCCGGCCCAGCGGCCCGTACCAGGAATCGTTGACGTTGTTGACGTTCTTCTGGGTGCCGATGCCGGCCTTGAGATTGTGCTGCCCCGCGAAGCTCAGGAACTGACTGAAATCGGCCTGCACGTAAGTGCGGGTGGTATTGTCCCAGATGGTCTGGGCGGCGCTGGGAGTGACGTAACCGAGCGGCAATTGCAGCTGCGGCGGAACGCCCTCCATGCCGACTGACGAGGCCTGCCACCAGGTGTAATAGCTGTAGGGGATGCCGACCTCTTTGTAGTTCAGATAGTAACGTCCGCCGCGCACGCTGAGCAGCGAGGTATTGGTGACGGCCAGATCGATGTTCCCTGTGTAACTCTGCTCGGGCTGGTTAAACCCGCGGGTGCTCCCGCCCAGAGCCGATTCGCGGCTGCGGGTGCTGACGTTGGGCTGCATGCCGTCGTAGACGGGCAGCGATCCGGTCAGGTACTGGGGCGTGTACAGCCAGGTGAAATTGGTGCGCACGCGGCTCCAGGGATCGAACGAAAGCTTGTTGAACCAGCTCATGGCGTGGGCCTTGCGATCCAGGCTGCCCGGTTCGGTCCCGTTGTTGAACAGGTAGTTGTAAGTGGCGCGCTGCCAGCGCGGCGAAATCGAGCTGTAGAAGAACAACTTGTTCTTGATGAATGGCCCGCCCAGCGAGGCGCCGAACTCGTGGAAATCGCGTTTCTGCTTCTCGTCCTGAACGTAGGAGTAACTGGTTTCGGTGATCGGGTCCAGTTGCAGGCGCTTGACCGGACCGGCATTCAGGCGGTTGCCGAAGTAGTAGTAGTGAGCCTCGCCGTGGAAGTCGTTGCCGCCGGACTTGGTGATGGCGGAAACCACTCCTCCCAGCGCGCCTCCGTACTCGGCTTCCAGGCCGGCCGTCTTCACCTGGACTTCCTGCAGGTATTCGAAGGGAGCGCTCTGGCGGGCGCTGCCGTCGATCAGGCTGTTGGTGGATACTCCGTCGATGTAGTAGTTATTCTCGGCGGCGCTGGCTCCGTTGACCTGGTAGCCGCCTTCGATCTGCCCGGTATTGACGGACGTGGAGAGCAGCGCCACGCCCTGGAAATCGCGTCCCTTGGGCAGGCGGTCAAACTCCTCGGCCGTGACGTTGTGGGCGATCATGGTGCTGGTGGTGTCGATCAGGGGCGCGGCTTCGGTGACCTGCACCGTCTGCTCGAGAGTGCCCACCTGCATGACGGCGTCGACCCGCGTGGTCCGGCCGACCAGCAGCAGTACGTCCGGGGATTCGAACCTGGAAAACCCGGTCTTCTCGAACCGCACGGAATAACGGCCGGGCTCAAGCTCGGGGGCGTTGAAATTCCCGTCGCTCCGAGTGGCCGTGGTGAAAGCACGATTGGTGGCTCTGTTGGTGATGGTGACCGTCACGTCGGGCAGCACGGCCCGGCTCGAGTCGGTAGCGGTTCCCAGGATGGCTCCAAAACGCTCCTGGCCGTAAGCCGGAAGCAGGAGCAGCAGCGCGGCGCCCAGAGATGCCAGCGGCAGCGGGCGCACACTGATCCGGCGAGTCCTTCGTTGATTCACAATAACCCTCCCTTTAGCCTTCGCCTCAAACAGAACTTGCAGGTTGGAATCCCAGCGATGAGGCAAACCCCACCACTACCCGGGTGATTTAACTACCACCACCCGTCAGTGGCTGTTGATCCGGTTTGGCCGTGCTTGGTGCAAGCACGGTGCCAAAACCCCCGTCTCATCTGATCCTTCTTTCTCTTCACAGAGTTCCCGGCGGCTGTCAAGAGGGAAGAAAGGAAACGGCCCGGAATTTCTATGCTTTCTTGTACCGGCCGCTACATTTTCCAAAATAGCCCAGGTGAATCAAAGCGAAAATGTATCGTGCCTTATTGAATATTTGATGGATTTCTTACTGTCTCAGGCCGGCCCGCAGGCGGCCTTGAGACCGCGCGCAAAACGGTCCAGGTCGGTTTCGTCGTTGTAGAAGTGGGGCGATACCCTCAGATACCCGTGGCGCGCCGAGACCACCACTCCGGAGGCCCGCAGATCGCGCGCCAGGCGGGAGGCATCCAGGCCGGGGAACTGCGCGGCGATGAGGGGCGCATCGAAGTGCGGAGCGGCGTCGCACAGCAGCCGGGCGCCGGCGCTGCGCAAGGTTTCGCGAGCGGCTTCCGCGATCTCCTGAACCCGCTGCTCGATCCGCCGGGGCCCGATCTCCAGCATCAGCTTCATGGAGGCCGCCATCCCGTAGAGCGGGGCGAAGCTGAGCATGCCGCCCTCGTATTTTTCGGCGTCGGGGCTGAACTCCGGCATACCCTCGTGCAGGTTTTCGGGGTGCCGCCACTCCTTATGGCTGCGCCACCCGATGATATTGGGCTGCAGCCGCTCGCGCAGCTCCGGGCTCACGTACATGAACCCGGCGCCGTTGGGCGAAAGCAGCCACTTGTAGCCGTTGACGGCGAACATGTCGGGTTGCACGGCGTCGCAGGAGAACTCCAGGGCGCCGACGCTCTGGGTGCCGTCCAGGTAGAACAGAACGCCGCGCTCGCGGAGGAAGCGGGCGATCTCCGCGACCGGGGCCCGGAACCCGGTGGTGTAATTCACGGTGCTGATGGCGACCACGCGGGTGCGCGGCGTGATCACGTCGTAGAAGCGGTCCCAGCAGGTTTCGATGAACTCGACCTGGCGGTAGCGGAGCAGTTGCGGGAAGTAGTAGTGGTTGGGGAATTCGTGTTCGAGGGTGACCACCTGGTCGCCCGGTTTCCATTCCAGCCCGCCCAGCAGGAGGGAGAGGCCGGACGAGGCGTTCTGAATGAAGGCCACGTCCGAGGCGCGGCAGCCGATCAGTTGCGCCACCACGTCGCGCATGCCGTCGGCATCGCCGAACCAGTCGAGAAAGTCGGTGCAGGCGAAGCGGTCGCGGCGCTCGAAATGCCGCCGGACAGCCTCCACGGCGCAGCGGGGCAGCTGGCCGAAGGTGGCGGTGTTGAGATAGGTCCAGCCGGAAAGGGCGGGAAACTCAGCGCGGAGCGTCTGCCAGTTCACGTTCACCGGAGCCTGGCCTCCACGGCAGCCGCCGCGCCATCCAGCGGCACCTCGGTGACCTGCCTGTTCTTACGCTCCACCAGTTCCACTTTTCCGGAAACCAGCTTCTTGCCCACCGTAATGCGGAAGGGGATGCCGACCAGGTCGGCGTCCTTGAACTTGACGCCGGGGCGCTCGTCGCGGTCGTCCAGCAGGGCATCCAGGCCCAGGGCCAGGCACTCCCCGTAGATGCGGCGGGCGGTATCCATCTGCGCCCGGTCGGCGCCGTTGACCGGGGTGATCACGACGGTGAACGGCGCGATGGAGGGGGGCAGGATCATGCCGTCCGCGTCGTGGCCCTGTTCGACCGCCGCGCTCAGGATCCGCTCGATGCCGATCCCGTAGGAACCCATGATCACCCGCTCCTCGGCGCCGTCGGCCTTGAGCACCCGCAGGCCCATGGCGTCGGAGTACTTGTAGCCGAGCTTGAAGATATGGCCAATCTCGATGGTCTTCACCAGTTCGAGCGCGGCGCCGCAGTTGGTGCAGCGGTCGCCCGCGGCCGCCTGGCGCAGATCGAAATACTCGGCCTGGAAGTCTTCTCCGGGGGTGACGTGGCGGAGGTGATAGTCGTCGCGGTTCGCCCCGGCGATCATGTTCCTGCGTCCCTGCAAGGCGGTATCGGCAACGATCCGCATGTTGCGCACGCCTACCGGGCCGAGCGAGCCGGCATCGGCGCCGAACCAGCCGCGGATTTCGACCGGGTGGGCGGGCCGCACGTCGATGGCGCTGACCACGCCGGCCAGTTTGGTTTCGCTCAACTGGTGGTCGCCGCGCAGCAGCACCAGCAGAGGCTCGCTGCCGGCCGACATCACCAGGCTCTTGATCTGTGAGGTTTCCGGGAGGCCGGTGAACTCGGCCACCTCGGCGATGCTCTTGCGGTTGGGAGTGTGAAACTCCTCCGGGGAGAGGTCGCCCTCGGGATCGGGGGCCAGGGGCGGGGAAGCGACCGAAACCGCCTTTTCCAGGTTGGCCGAGTAGCCGCACGCGGCGCACCGGGCCACGAAATCCTCGCCGGCGTCGGATACCACCATGAATTCGTGCGACTGGCTGCCGCCCATGGCGCCGGAGTGCGCTTCGACGGGAATGTAGGTCAGGCCGCAGCGGCTGAAGATGCGGCAGTAGGCTTCGTAATGCCTGTCGTAGGCGGCGTCCAGGCCGGCCTGGTCCAGGTCGAACGAGTAGGAATCCTTCATGAGGAACTGGCGGACGCGCAGCAGGCCGGACTTGGGGCGCGGCTCATCGCGGAACTTGGTCTGGATCTGGTACCAGATCTGGGGCAGCTGTTTGTAGCTGCGCAGCCCGGCGCGGGCGATGCTGGTCATGACCTCCTCGTGGGTCATGCCCAGGCAGAGATCGCGCTGGAAACGGTCCTTCAGGCGGAACATATTGTCGCCCATGACCTCCC
>JADZAF010000240.1 GCA_020852755.1 Bryobacterales bacterium | reverse complement strand
GGCCAGCTCTCCGTACAGATCGCGGCCGCCCAGGAATTGTGCGCGGTAATGCAGGGGGTACTGGCTCGGATAGTAGGCCACGATCCCCCCGGCATTGATGATCACGCCCTGCACACGTGTCCGCTTCCAGTACTTCCGCCACCAGCCGATGTCGTATCGAACCGGGTCGCGTTCGGTGATGTTGGTTTGTCCCCAGCGACAGGCGCGCCGGTACCAGGGCGCGCCTGGATCCTGCGAAGCCGGAGCGAACCCGGCCAGCGCCAGGGGCGCGGCCAAGCCTCCGGCCATGAAAGTACGCCGTGTTTCATGGTCCATACTGACTCCCCTGCCAGCCCTCACAATTCAAAGCGGATGGTGTGATCGACCGGCGTGTAGCCGCAAAGGTAAACACTCAGCCCGGGCACCTTCGGCTCCGCGCCGCGCACCTGGGTGTAACTGTGGCTGCGCAGTCCCGGCCCGAAGCGTATCGTATCCCCTCCGGCCCGGTACACCGCCGTGCTCCCCTCCGGCAGAATCCAGGCGCCGGCGACACCTTCAACCGGCACGCATCCTTCCAGTTGTCCGCCGTCCCGCAGGCTGACCTCTATAGCCAGCGGAACCCAGTCCGTGCCCGCCGCCCGGACTCGCACCTCAAAACCATTCCGCACCTCGCGCACCGAGGCAGCCTGCTCCAGCCGGCAGATCTCGCTCCGGCGCCGTGACCGGCGGCTGGATTCCCATTCCCCTGCCCGGACCTTTCGCGGCGGGTCCAGCGGTTGATAGTACGGCCCTTCCAGAAGCTGGCGAAAATCGTACATGCCGCCGCGCCGGACGGCTTCCGTGGGCCGGAACTGCGCCTTGCCGAAGAAAGCGCTGGCGAAGCGCACCGCGTTGATCACGGCGGCGCCGCGGCGCAGCGCCAGAAAGCGGCTGGAACCACCCATCACCAGGGTGGCGCTGGTAAGGCCCCGGCGGATGCGGGCGATTCCCAGCGCCGGCAGCAAGCGCTCGTAATCTTCCGGAACCGGCTTCACGGCCGGCCCTGCCGCGCTCAGTTCCGGGTACTCCATCAGGTTGGCCAGGCCGGCGTGTCCGGCTGCGAAATGGTCCGCCAGCAGCGCGTATTGCCCGTTGCCGTCCTTCACCGCCAGGTAGCGCAGGGGAAACCAGTAGCGGCCCATGTCGCCGCGCTCGTACTGGTCCTGGCGGCGCGAGATCTCGGTCACCACTTCGTAACCCGGATGCAGCAGGTACAGCATCGCGTCCAAGTTCCTCCGGACCGGGTCCAGCAGCTCCGGCCGGTTCAGCTTCGCGGCCATCGTGACGAAAGCGCGGTCGCAGATCGGATTGTAGACCGTGGTGCTGCGCTCCGTGTACTGGCCGTCCTCGTCGATGTCGATGCCCTCCGCCAGCCACTGGTCGATGCGGCGCAGATAGGAGGCATCGGGAAACAGTTCGTGGATCTGGGCCAGCGCGCCGCAGACCACCCAGCGATGGTTGGGCGTATGCACGCCGCCGGTCGCCAGCGCCGCGCCGGCTTTCTTCAGAAAGCGCTCAACCAATGTGAACAACTCCGTCCGCCCGGCCCGGCGCAGCAGGTTGGCGGCCGCGGCCACCGGCACTACCACGAAAGCGGTGTCCGGCGGGGAGTTGAAGTTGGTGATCAGCAGGTCGATGTTCCCCGATTCGTGCTGCACCCGGTCCAGGTGACCGGCCGCCAGGCGCATGCGCTGGACCAGCTCGGAGCTGCCGTGGAATTTCGAGCCGGGGTGCAGAAAAGCCGCCGTGAAGGCTTCGAAGCACCCGCCTGCCGTGCCGGGGTTGTGCAGTCCGAAGGCGTCGGGCAAGGCGCCGCGCCACCGGCTGCGCGGGTCGGTCACCTGCGACTTCAGATAGTTCTCGACTGCCTGATCGTGGCGCTTCACAACCGCGGGATCGGCCGCTGCTACAACCGGCAGCGCTGCCGTTCCCGCCAGCAGTTCCCGGCGCGAGAGGCCGCTCATTGGTGCGAGTACATCTCCCAGCCCAGGTAACGCGTCAGGGCTTCCCGCAACATGCTCCCGGTGGAGGAAAGATTGGCCGCCACGTGGTGCTCGAAGCCGTTCGCGCAGATGTACTGCAACAGCCTCTGCATGCCGGGGATCTCGACCACTCCGGCGCCGCCGAAGGTATCCAGCGGATCGCTGGTGAAGCGGCCTTCGCCCAGGTAGCCGCGGATCACGCCCCTCCGGTCGTCGGTCGAGATCCGCAGAAAGGTCATGGGCCCCGCCTTCACCCGGCCCACGCAGGTGCCGAAGGCGTTCTCCGGCCCCACGCTGCCGGCGATAATCTCCTGGAAATCCATGCGTACATTCTCGAAGAAGTGCTTGGGCAGATTGCTGCAATGGAAGCAGACCGCCTTGTCGGGGTCTTCGCCGTAGTTGTTGTTCCAGTCGAGCAGCGCGCTGGGGGCGCCCGATGCCAGCTGCAGGCCGTACATGCCGATGACGCCGCAGATGTCCACCTCGCACGCGCTGGGCATCAGGTTCTCGCTCATCATGCTCATCACCGAGCAGGGCACCACGCCGAAATACTCTTCCATGGCGGTCCAGCACTGCACCGCGCTCATGGTCACCTCGGTCTCCCGCATCCACTGCTCGATGACCGCGCCGAGCTTGGCCATCTTCAGCAGCGCCGCCGCGGGCACGCCGCCGGTGGGGACATAAGCCTGGATGGCCGCCAGCTTCTCCTGGGCGGCCGGGTCGCCGTCCTTCATCCGCTCGATGCGCCCGAAGATTTCCGAAAGATCGACCGGTTCCACCGCGATGCCATTGGCTTCCAGGATCTTCTCGCTGAACCGGACAGTGTTGAAGTTGGCGGGGCGCGTCCCGATGGCCCCCACGCGCAGCTTGCGCAGGCCCTTGACCACCCGGCAGACACCCGCGAACCAGTCCAGGTCCTTGCGAAACTGGGCGGAATCGGGTCTCTCGGTGTGCAGGGTGGTCAGCGAATAGGGGATGCCGTACTGGCTGAGGTTGTTGCAGACCGACATCTTGCCGCAGAAACTGTCTCGACGGTCGCGCACCGTCATGCGGCCCGCCTCGTCCGGCG
Organism: Bryobacterales bacterium; assembly: GCA_020852755.1. Taxonomy (GTDB): domain Bacteria; phylum Acidobacteriota; class Terriglobia; order Bryobacterales; family Bryobacteraceae; genus JADZAF01. The sequence continues at coordinate 39,554 of JADZAF010000240.1, read as the reverse complement.
TGGCCTGGATCAGCACGGGCACGTTCAGGTTCGCCATGCGCAGCGTTTCGGCCACCGCCCGCTCGTCGCCGAAGTTCGGCAGGGTGACGATCACGCCGTCGATCGAGGCGCGATGCCGGTCGAATAACCCGGCGCACTTGCGGGCGTCGGTCCGGCTCTCCACGGCTCCGTGCTTGGTGTCATCGGGACCGAGCACGACGGCATCCATACAGGCGTTCTTCAACGCCTCGATCATCTCCTCGCGGCCCGATTTGGCCAGGTGATCGGGGAAGAAACCGCGGTTGCCGACGATCACGCCCATGGTCATTCGCTGGTTCATGGAAGAAGATCCTTTCTGCCTTTCGGAATTTCGGGTCGAAGTTCCTCGGAACTTCAATTATACGTGGGCCTACCGTGTCTCCACCGGCTTCCAGCGGGGCAGCGAGACCGCCGTGCGGTAGTTGGACTCGTTGTAGTCGGGACTCCGCCGAGGTGCGTAAATGCGGGCGCCGCGGAAGGGGCGGTCCTGAGTGTAGATCCAGACACGCTGCTGGTCCCAGAGCGCCACTTCATCGCGCGCGTCGCCGGTCAGGTCCAGGACGTTGGCCGCCAGGTCGGGATGGCCGTCCTCGGGGAACATCACCACACGGCGCAGGCGACCGTCCAGCATCCCGCCTTCTCTCGGGTTGCCCGAAAGCAGAACGAACTCCTCGCCGTCGCCGCGCCAGTTCACCGGCAGCATGGGGCTGCCGGTGTGAACCGGTTCGCCCTGCGCCAGAATCCCGCCGTCCCTGTCAAACAGCGTCACGATGCCCGGATTCTTCCAGAAGTTGATGGAGAAGTACTCCAGGCCGGGCAGATCGGGCCGGAAATCGCCGATCGAAGGACTCTGGTTATGGCCCACGCGCACCTGCTTCAGCAGCTTTCCACGCAGGTCGAAGATCAGCAGGCCTTCGTCGCTGCCGCTGGAGTAGACCCTCGGCTCGGCCTTCCCATCCGGGCTCAGGTTGGCGACCGCGATGGCGTCGGAGTGGTCCTTCAGTTCCCGGTCGTGGCTCCACAGGAGCCTGCCGTCGTCGTCCCAGAGCGCGTAGCCGATGGCGATCTCGTCGCGGCCGTCGCCGTCCACATCCGAAGGAAACGGGAAGTGACCCACCTGTCCCTGGCCCTTCCACAGAAGTTCGAGCCGGTTGTTGAAGACCCAGAAATGCTGGTACCGGTCCTTGACCAGAATCTCGCGCCGCGCGGGGTCGCCCGAGACGTTGACGAAAGCGAGCGAGTCGCCGGCCACCCGCTCATAGGGCCGTTCGGATGCCCCGGGAGCCTTCGGCATCCAGGTCCAGCGCCGGACCCGTCCGGTGGCGCCCTCCAGGATCTGCAGCTTGAAATCGCGCACCAGGGCCACGTCGTTCTTCCCGTCACCGTCCACGTCGTGAATCTGGAAGGGCGTGTCATTGGTGAGCAGGCCGTTGCGCGGATCGGGCCGGCCCGACTGCCAGAGCACTTTGCCGTCCAGATTGACGGCGGTGAGGCAACTGATGGCGTCGAAGGCGTCGCCGCGGACTCGCGGGATGTTCTGCGCGATCAGCAGGTCGGTTTGTCCGTCGCCGTCCAGATCGCCGAAGCGCACGTTGCGCCCCGCGCCGAAACCGGGGGTATCGAACTTCTTCCACAATTTCGGCTTGGGATTCAGCTCCCGAAAACCCGCCACCACCGCTTCCCGCGCCGCGATCCGTCGCCGGATCTCGCGCGCCCCCGCTTCGCTCGCCAGCACCCGGAAGCCGCGGTAGCGCGCCGGAATGTTCGCGGCCAGGCCCGCCCTGCCCCCCGGGAGTTCCGGATCCGCCGCCTCGATCAGCAGCTTGCCGTCCACGAACGCGCGGATGCGAGCGCCGGAGTTCTCGACCCGCAGGGTGTAGTAGCGGTCCGTGTCATAGGCGAAGGCAACCGTGCCCAGTTCCTTCCAGTCGCGCTCCCGCAGGGCCTTCTCCAGGGGGAGGTGCAGGGCCAGGCGGGCCTGGCTGCCGCCGGTCAGGGCAAACAGGTAGTAGTGGCGGTTGGTGCGGTACCGGAAGACCACACCGGCCATGCCGGCGGCCGAGAGCGGTTTTACCTGAGCCTCCACGGTGTAATCGCGCCAGACTTCGTCGCCGGTGATGAATAGAGGCGTGGCGAACTGGCGGGCGTCGGGAGTCAGGTGCTGCTCCAGATACGGCTGCCCGTCCTCGTCGCCCGCCACCCAGGAGTCCTGGTGGCCGATGGGGTTAGCCCACGGTTCCAGCGGCACGCCCCGGTGCGGCAGGTAGTGGTACTCCTGAATGGCCGCGTTCAACATACCCACCGGGGTGCTTAGCCAGCCCGGCGGGTAGCGGGAGAAATCGTCGGCGAACAGCGTCGCGGTCCGGTTTTCCTCCGGAGCGCCGGGAGCGGCGGGCCGCAACGCGTCCACCAGCAGCCGCATGTGCAGGTTGGCGAGGGCGTTCTCGTCGCCGGGCCGCAGCGAGCCCCAGTTGGCGCGCGCAGCCACCAGCACGGTGTTGAGACTCGGAATCACCACCGCGCTGTTGCCCGCCGCTCCGATGCTCATGAAGGCGTCGCGCGGCGCATCCGGCCACGTGATCCGGCCGGGGTGGAGACGGCCGGTTCCGTTGAACCACCAGTTGAAGCCGTAGATTCCCGCCCCGTACTCGGTGAAGTGATCGGAGCCGCCTCCGTACGAGCCGATCCGCAGCCAGTCGTTCGTCTCTCCCTTCGCGGTGTGCGGCAGTCCGGCCGGAACCTGCGGCCGCTGGTATTCCTCGAAGAAACGCCGCGGCAGCAACTGCTTTCCGCGCCAGTTGCCCTTCTGCAGCCAGAACCAGGCGATGCGGGCGAAATCGCGGACCGAGGCCGAGAGGCGCCGGTTCTTCAGGAATCGCAGGCCGTCTTCGAACTGCAGGGGTCCCAGCCGGCGGGGATGCATGGCCGCGGTCTCCGGCGCTTCCTTGAATACCCGGTCGAAAAGCGTGACCTGGTATAACTGGATGGCGTAATCGTTGTAGGCGAAAGCCGCTCCCGGCGCCTCCGGCCTGGCGTAGCCGCTCATCATGTTGGCCAGGTGGCGGAAAGTGATCTCGCGGTCCTTGCCCTCGAGCGGCCAGCCGTACTGCCGGATGGGAGTATCGACGCTCTTCACCTTGCCTTCCTGGACGGCGAACAGCAGGAGCGTCGAGAGCACCGGCTTGGCGCTCGAGTACCAGTCCCCCCGCTCGGATTGGGATCCCCAGCTTTTCACCACGTAGCCGTCTTTGACCACGCAGCCCCGCCCTCCCAGATTGGCGGCCAGCTCCTCGAGTTTCGCGGCGTCCATTCCGAGCGCGGCCGGGTCGCGCCTATCCCACTGCGCGCCCGGGAAATCCGCGGCCGCCGCCGCTGCCGTGAGAAATAACCATGCGATGCGCATCTCACCCGCTCAGATATGCGTGACCGGGCGGTTCCGGTACGTCAGCCGCCCTTCCTGCTCTTCGATCCAGGTAATCTCCATGCGGCGCTGCTTGCGGCGCTGGAACAGATCCAGGATCCCGCGCAGCTGCCGGGGAGTCATGTCGGAGACGCCGCGGTCCTCGGCGTACCCGTTGGATATGGCAACCGGGACGTCGAAGGTCTCGGCCGCGTAGCGCGTGCGCTCAAAGGCTTTTACCGGGGCCCAGTTGCACGACCACAAAGTGTTCCTGAAGTTCGGGAAGAGCCCGTACGGCCAGCCTCTCTCGATACAGGAGCTGTCCTGATAGGTGCCGTGGGCGGCCAGCGCGTAAGGAGCCTTGTAGCGCGGCGCGACGCCGACGTCGTCGGAGACCAGGAAGGCAAGACCCGGCCGCCAGGCTCCGGCCATAGCGGCCAACTCCCGGACCAGATGCCGCATGGCCCGCGCGGCGTAGCCGCGGTAACGTCCGGCGCCCAGGTCCTCCGCCTGCACGTGGAACGTCTCGTCCCACACCAGGGCGTCCACTTCCTTGCCGTACTCGGCCAGCAGGGCTTGCAGGTAGCCTTTGAAAAAGGCCGGCACTTCCGGATGCAGCGGGTTCAGCGTATAGCTCCTGCCGCGCGTTTCCGGACCGGTCCACCCGCCCCAGCGCAGCACCTTTTCCGCATCGAAATCCGGCAGGCCGTCGCAGGCGTTCAATCCGTCGGCGAAGTACAGGGCCACCCGGAATCCGCGCGCTTTTGCGTAGCGGATCCTGGCGCGCAGGTCTTCGATGCTCATCGGAACGGGCCGCAGCGCACGGATTGAGGAGGGCGCCCAGTAGTACGGGCTGCCGGTGTCGGGCCGTTCGGCCAGTTTCTGAAACTCGGGCTCCCGCGCGCTCGGAAAGGCGGTCCAGCTGCGGTCCAGCGACCTGGTTCTGAAATCGAAGGTGTAGCGCCCGCAGAAGTCGTACCAGCCGTGCAGCGCCAGCAGCACCTTGCCGCGGTCGGCGGGCGGGAGTGCTCTTTCGAGCGTGTCGATATCGGCGAACCAGCCGCGGCCGTTCTTGCTCAGAAAATCGTAGTCCACCATGGCCACGTCATGCAGCCAGCCGGGCCCTTCCCGGATGTCGCCCAGGGCAGTCTCGTAGAAAGCCTGGATCGCGCCCTCGAAACCGCCCTGGTGCAGGCAGGTGTAGATGGTCCGCTCCTCGTGGGCGGCCCGAGGGACAGACGCAGTGTAAACCCAGTGGATGGGGTCGGCGAAGCAGGTCGTGAAGGCCGGATCGGCGGTCCAGGTGATGTGCAGGCGCGTGCGATCGCAATACTCGTCCACCATGGGGATGGCGAGCGAAAAGAACCTGGCAGCCGTGTGGCCGCCGGCGAATTCGAACACGCCCGCTTCCTCCCCGGCGGAGACCCGCTTGCCGATGCCGTTCTTCATGGGCAGGAAGCGCTTGCGGGAATCGAAGGGCAGGCGCACGCAGCGCGGCAGTTCGACACGCAGCGCCTCGGAGCCCGCGGCGGCCTTGAGCGCGACGGTCTGCTTCAGCGCCGCGCCTCCCCGAATTGCCACCAGGTCGACGTCGTAACCCAAAGCGGCCGGACCGCCGGCCCTGGGCCGGTTGTCGACGCGTGGATCCACCAGTTCCGTCCGGCCGCTGCGGAGGGAGACGATCCGGCCGGACGGATCCACCTCCAGCCTCCAGCCGGCCCGGATGACCGTCTTGCCGCCTCTGGCCTGAATGGCCGGCGCCATGGCCAGGAATTCGCGCCGCTGCATCGGTCCCCGATCTTAGCGCAAACCTGGGACAGACGGAACGTTTCCCGCCAAGGGCGGGCGCCAGGGTCACCGTACGGGAGGCATTCACCTGCCCCGCCACGCCCGGGACTGCAACAGCCGCTCGGTGACCGTTACCCGCTGCCGGGAGAACTGTTCCAGCGCGCCCGCCAGATAGGGCCGGAACTCGTTCATCCAGTACCGCCCGTATCCGGTCGTGTGAATCTCGATCAGGGTGGTTCTGTAGTGCTCCAGCAGGCCCTCCGCCAGCAACCGGCCGGCGCGGCGCGCGCTGACGCGGGCCACCCGGGAGAGCCAGCGGGCGTTATCGGGCAGCCCGCGCATGGCTCCCACCGCCAAAGCAGTGGACAGTTCGAAAACCGAAACGTGCTGCTCCACGGCCTCCTGCCGAAGCTGCCGCCAGGCATCCTGCAACAGCACCGGCGATGGCAGACTGCCGGCCGGAATCCGGCGGGCCTCTTCTTTGAGCGCCGCCCAATCCTGGCGCAGGGTGGCCACATCCAGGGGCGGGGTGTTCACCGTCTCGGCCAGGCGGCCCGCGGTTCGCTCGAGCCCGTCCAGCAACTGCCCGGCCGTGGCGAAGGAGCTTCCCGGTTCCAGCAACCCCTCCTGCTGGAGCGTTTCGGAGATCTCGGTCACCAGATCCCGGCCCGCGCCCGAAACGTCGGCCAGGGCCGCGAGAACCCACACCGGCGATGCCCGGAAGGCGGCAATCCCGGCCACCTCCAGCGCGTTGCCCGCGGTCCTCCGGACCAGGAAGTCCCGCGGCAGGCCGCTCCCCCTCGGATAGGCGCCTTGTACCTGCCCGATTTGCTCGATCAGGAAACGCAGCGTGGATTCGACCAGGGACTGGTAGAGCCGCGTGCGCCGCAAGCGCGGCGGCAGCGACACCTCGCCTACTTCTCTCAGCAGGCCGCCGCTCACCGCCGAAACGGAGCGCAGCACCCGCTCGGGCAGCGAGCAAAGATAGGCTCCCAGTGTTTCGCGACGCGCGGGCGATTTCATACCGGCCGGCTCACAGCCACCGTTTTACCACGCGCTGGCCCGGCCAGGGTTCGGCTGATAAGCTGAAGAGAAGACGTAAGCAGGCCTACGATGCCGTGTGTTTTTTTTGCGAGGCGGCGGCTTCCCTGGAAACATCTCCTGGGAGCGGTGCGCCATCCATAATTAAGGAACATTAAGAAGCCGCCACGCAGGCGGGGAAGCGGAAGACTGTGACCAGAGCGAAGAAACCCATCCTCTTGACCGTAGCGGCCGCAGCCCTGCTAGGGGTAGCGGGTTGGACCTACACGCGATCGCATTCCGAGCCGAAACAACAGAAGCGCGCTCCCGGCCCGGGAGGGGCGGCCGCGCGGGTGGTGACCGTCGAACTCGTCAAAGCCCAGGCGGGCCGGATCAGCGAGAGACTTCTGATCACCGGCGCCCTCAAGCCCAAGGAACAAGTCGACGTGACGCCCAAGGCCACCGGCCGCGTGGAGAAGATCTACGTCAACGTCGGCGATCGCGTGGAGGAAGGCGCTCCGATCGCTGAACTGGAGGACGACGAACTGCAGCAGCAGGTTCGCCGGGCGGTGGCATCGCTGGCCGTCGCGCGGGCCTCACTGGCACAGCGCGAGGCTGAACTGCGCAACGCCAGGGCCGAGCTGGACCGGGCCGAGAGCCTGCGCAAGGACGGCCTCATTTCGGCCCAGGACTACGCCGCGCGCCAGACCAACCATGACGTGATTCGGGCCCAGGTGGAACTCGCGCACGCGCAGCAGCAGCAGGCCGACGCGGAACTGCGCGAGCTGAAGATCCGCCTCTCCCAGTCCCGTATTCAATCGCCGATGAACGGTTACGTCGCCACCCGTTTCGTGGACACCGGCGCCCTGGTCAGCCCTACCACTCCCATCGTCCGCCTGGTCAACATCGCCACCATGGTCACGGCGGCCGGTGTTCCCGAGCGGGACGTGGCGAAACTGCGGGTAGGCAACACGGCCGAGGTCCACGTGGACGCCTTCGGCGAGCAGGTGTTCCGCGGCCGCGTGGCCCGCATCAGCCCGGTGCTGGACGCCGCCACCCGCAGCGCCGTTGTCGAGATCGAGATTCCCAACCCGCAGGGCCGGCTTCGCGCCGAGATGTTCGTACGCGTGGAACTCGATCTGGCCACCACCCGGCAAGCGCTGCTGATTCCCCGGGACGCGCTGGTCTACAGGGGCACCCAGGCGGGGGTCTTCACGGTCCAGGGCGACCGGCCGGTCTTCCGTTCGATCGAGACCGGCTTGACCGAAGGCGACCGGGTGGAGGTGCTCGCCAATCTTTCTCCCGGCGCTGTGCTTGTCGGCCGCGGCGCGGCCATGTTGCAGGAAGGCGACCGTGTGGCTCCGGCGGCGACCGATGAAGCCGCCGCCCAGCCCGGACGCACCGAGAACCGGACGTCTCCCGGAGGGAACAGTTAAGCCGTGAACTTACCCGAATTCTCCATACGCCGCCCGATTACGACCCTGATGGTCTGCCTGGTGGCCATCCTGCTGGGCGCCATCGCTTTCGTCAACATCCCGGTGGATCTGATGCCCGAAGTGGTCTATCCCACTCTCAGCGTCACAGCCCAGTACGAGGGCGTAGCCCCGGAGGAGATGGAGAACCTGGTGACGCGGCCTCTGGAGGAGGCTTTCGCGGCGGCGCCTGGAGTCGAGGAAATCAGTTCGAGGTCCTCCGAGGGCCAGTCCTCGGTGCGGGTCAGTTTCGCCTACGGGACCAATCTGGACGAAGCCGCCAACGAGCTCCGTTCCCGGCTGGACCGGCGCCGGGCTTCCCTGCCGGAGGATATGGAACCTCCGGTCCTCTACAAGTTCGACGTATCCCAGTTCCCCATCATGTTCCTCACCGTGTCGGCCACCGACATGGATCTGAAGACTCTGCGCTATTTCGTGGAGAAGAGCATCCAGTACCGTCTGGAACGGGTCCCCGGCGTGGCTCAGTTCAGCGTGCAAGGGGGCCTGCGCCGGGAGATTCACGTCGATCTGGACCTTCGGAAACTCCGCGCGCTCGACATGTCGGTGGCCCAGGTTGTGCAGATGGTGCAGCGGGAGAATCTCAACCTGCCGGTGGGCCCGGTGCACGAGGGGCGCTTTCAGCTGCTGCTGAGGACCCAGGGCGAGTTTCAAAACCTGGAGCAGATCCGCAACCTGGTGGTGACCACCCGCGGCGGAGTTCCCATCTACCTGCGCGACGTGGCCGATGTGGAGGACTCCCACGAGGAGCTGCGCTACATGGTTACGCTGGACGGCAATCCAGCCATCCGGCTCCAGGTCTACAAGCAGTCCGGCTCGAACACGGTGGAGGTATCCGACGGCGTCTGGCGGGAGATCGAGCGCATCCACCGCGATTACCCCAACGTGCGGATCACCGCCACCATGGACAGCGCCGACTTCATCCGCGCCTCGATCCGCAACGTTCAGGAATCGGCTCTGCTGGGCTCCTTCCTGGCCGTGTTGATCCTACTGTTCTTCCTGCGGAGTTTCGTCAGCACCCTGATCGTGGGCATTGCCATTCCCATAGCGGTGATCGCCACCTTCGCGCTGATGTACTTCTATGGCTTCACTCTGAACACGGTCTCCTTCGGCGGTCTTGCGCTGGGTGTGGGGATGCTGGTGGACAACTCCATCGTGGTGATCGAGAACATATTCCGGCACCGCGAGGAGGGCGCCGACATCCGCACGGCGGCCGTAGTCGGGAGCAAGGAAGTGGCCATGGCGGTCAGCGCTTCCACGCTCACGACGGTGGCCGTGTTCGTCCCGGTGGTCTTCACCGCCGGCATGACGGCCCAGACCTTCAAGCAGCTGGCCTACGTGGTTTCCTTCTCGCTGCTGTGCTCGCTGGTGGTGGCCCTCACGGTGGTGCCGGTGCTGTGCTCCCGCTTCCTGCGGCGGCCCGCGCAGGGGCGCTCCGGCATCCTGGGCGCCTTCTACCGCCTGGCGGGGTGGGTGCCCGACAGGCTGGCTTCCTCTTACGCGAAGTCCATTTCCTGGGCCATCGACCACCGCGCTGCCGTTGCGCTGACCACCGTGGTTCTGTTCGCCGCCACGGTGTACGTGGCCCCCAACATCGGCGTGGAACTCCAGCCGGAAGTCGATGAGGGCGAGGTCCGGGCGGATGTGGAGCTGGAGCCGGGCACGCGGGTGGAAGTGACCGACGAGGTGATGCAGCGGCTCGGCCGTATCATTCGGGACCGGGTGCCCGAAGCGAAGCACATCATGATCGAGACCGGCGGCGGCGGCGGCTGGCGCGGCGCCCGGCAGCACGTGGGCGAGGTTCGGATCACCCTGGTGGAGCAGGCCCGGCGGGAGCGCTCGGCCCGGGAGATCGCCAACTCCATCCGGCCGCTCCTGCAGATCGAGCCGGGCCTGGCCGTGCGCGTGCGGGTGAGCGGCGGGATGTTCGCCCGCTGGACACGTGGGGGAGGCTCCGGCGACCGGCTGGCGGTGGACATCCGCGGCCACGACCTCGGCGTGCTCCGCCAGCTCGCCGACCGCGTCCGGGAGGCCATGCGCCAGGTGCCCGGGGTGGCCGAGACCCAGGTCAGCCTGGAGCCGGGCACGCCCGAAATGCTGGTGCGCGTGGACCGGCCGAAGGCCGCCAGCATGGGGCTCAACGTCAGCGACGTGGCCGCCACCCTGGAAACCGCCGTGGGCGGCCGCCGGGCTTCCATGTACCGTCAGGAAGGCGACGAGTTCAACATCCTGGTACGCCTGCGCGAGCAGGATCGCCTCGACCTGGCCCAGGTGGGCCAGATCCCCCTTACCACACCCGCCGGCCGGACCGTCCCCGCCGCCAGCATCCTGTCGCTCAGCAGGCAGGAGGGCCCGGTGTCGATCAACCGGATGGACCAGCAGCGCATCGTCACCGTTTCCGGAACCATCGCCGACCGCGACCTCGGCAGCGTGGTGCGCGATCTGGATCCCGTGTTGCGCAACATACCCCGTCCCGGCGGGTACGACCTGAGTTTCGGCGGCGAGTACGAAGAGCAGCAAAAGGCCTTCCGGCAACTGACCTTCGCCGCCATCCTGGCGCTGGTCCTGGTCTACATGGTGATGGCCGCCCAGTTCGAATCGCTGCGCGATCCCTTCATCGTGCTCTTCTCGATTCCCCTGGCGGCCGTCGGCGTGGTCGCCATCCTGCTGCTGACCGGCACGACGCTGAACATCCAGGGCTTCCTCGGAATGATCGTGCTGGTGGGCATCGTGGTGAACAACGCCATCGTGCTGATCGACTACACCAACCTGCTGCGCAGGGAGCACGGGATGAGCGTCCGGGAAGCGGTGGTAACCTCCGCCCGCCGCCGCCTCCGGCCGGTGCTGATGACCACCAGCACGACCGTGTTGGGGCTCATCCCGATGGCGCTGGGCATCGGCGAGGGAGCCGAGCTTCAAGCGCCCCTGGCCCGGGTGATCATCGGCGGGCTCACCAGCTCGACTCTCATCACCCTGGTGATCGTCCCGCTGGTCTATCTGACCTTCGAGGAGCGAACCGAGCGCGCCAGGGAACGGGTCCCGGCGACTGAGGCCGGCCTGCGGCCGTCCCAGGTTCCGGGCGACTGACGCCGGTCCGTTCAGATCTCGTGAACCACTTCGAAGCCGAGCAGCCGGCCCATGCGCTCCATTGACCGCACGTGATCGCCGTAGAAGATGACCCGGTGCAGGCCGGCCGTGAAGTTCTGGAGCCACTTCTCCGCATCGCTCACCCGGGTGCGGATCTGGCTGCGGCAGCCCCGGTCGGAATCCACCGGCCCGGTCACCTCCGCCGTGGAGATCAACATCCGGGTGGGGCTGGTGAAGCGCGCCACGGTGATGGTCTCGTTCGACGGCATCAGCACTTGCAGCACGGCCCCTTCGTTGGTCTCCAGATGATTGCGGACGATGTACGGGTAGGACGGGCCGTGGATCCCCTTCATCTTCGTGGCCGAGACGCAGTGCGCGTGGATCACCTCGTTGCGGCTGATGTCGAAGACCGGGTCGGAGACGAACCCCGGCATGCCGGTGTAGGAGGTCACCAGCATCTGGGTCATGGTTGAAGCCAGGTCGGCCTCGCACACCCCGTACAACCCCGCGTCGTTGAATTTCGACCAGGCGATGCAGGGATAGCCGGGCAAGGTGTTGGCGGCCAGCGTGCCGAAGCAATCGATGGTCAGGGCGTTGGCCTGCTCCTGCTTCAGCATGTCCCTGAGCGCCAGGTAGAAGCGCAGCCCGTCCCGGATCTCTTTGGCGGAAGGCTCCACCACCTTCAGCGCGCCGCGCACGAAGGCGTCGGCTTCCTTCTGCGCCTGGCGCTCGTCGGCGGCGTCGAACGCCTTGCGGAACTCGGAGCCGGTGATCAGCTGGAACGACGTGCCGAAGTGCTTCGTGTAGGCATCCATCGCGGCCTGCCTGCCGCCCGGCGCGGCCGCGCCCACCAGCACCTTGCTGCGGCGCAGGTGATGGGCGGTACGGAAGGCGCGCATGTAGGGGTCGAGGTCGCCATAACTGCTGGTGGCCACCACGTCGAGCTTCCGCCCGCTCTTACGCAGATCGGCGATGGACGACCAGGCGTGCGTGGCGTACGGCCGCGAGAAGAACAGGCCCGGGACCGGCAGCGCGTCCACGACGGGCCGCAGCGAGGGAGTGGGTTGCGTCAGAGGGATCATGAGCACCCCGTCCACGTCGCCCAGTTTGGCCAGCCAGGGCTTGACATCCGCTTCGCCGCGGATGGTGGCCGTTCCTGCGGTGAAGCGCACGTTCTCCGCGTTGGTGCGTTCTACCTGAGCCAGCCTGGCCTCGATCTCGGCGATGTCCTGCGCAATATCAAGAGTAGGCTTCGGCCAGGCGATCTGCGGGCCGGCCAGGTAGACCTTGGCGACGGTGGCGGGTCCGTTCCACGGCCCCGAGCCGAATTCCTCCGCGCCAAGAGGAGAACAGAAGGGAAGGGCGGTCAGTGAAAGCCCGAACTGGCGGCGCGTCATCGGGCATGCGGTCCTGCTCATCAGTGCCTCCTTAAAATACCGGCGGACCGCGCGACCCGGCCCGCTCAGGAAGACTGATTATAGCCCCTTCCGGGCGGTTTTAAGAGCCGGATGTCGCTTTTCGTTCTTCCAGCAGAGCGTTCACTCTGGCGATGACCTCGAAGGCATCGGCCACGTAAACGACGTCCGCCTTGCCCCGCGCCCAGCCGCAGTTCGGATCCAGGTTAATGGCCCGGCGCTGGTTGATGAAGCGCCAGCCGACCACGTGCGGCTCCTCCCCGTGGCAACAGGCGGCCAGTCCCTTGGGATGGCGGGGGGTGGATCCGGTCTGGCCCACCTGGTTCAGATGGGTCATAAAGCTGAGCACCGCCTGCCCCTCGCCGGCCAGGTCCACCAGCGACTTGCTGCTGCCCAGCGAAGCGCCCGTGGCCGCCAGGAATCCGGCGATCAGTTTCTCGGCCTCGGGCAGGTGGGTCTGGCCGTCCGCCTGCTTCTTGGTCCAGCCGGCCCCGGCCACGAACAGCAGATCGGCGTCCGGGCGAATGGTCTGCTCGCCTGAGCGCGGGGCGCGCACTCCGCTCACCGTCGTGCGGATCTCCGGGATCGCGGCATCCACGCTTTCCACCCGCGCGGCGCCCGCTTCGCCCTGCCACGGCGCGGCAACGCCCGCATCCACCAGGATGAACCAGGGACGCCGGGAACGGCTCAGCACCGCCTCCATGCGCTGCCGGTAGTACCAGCGCGTCACCGCCAGAGCGCCGGCCTCGACGGCAATGGCGGTCACGTGGGTGTCCACGCGGCCATCCAGGCGCGCCGAAACCCCGGGCAGCACCCGCGCCCAGCGCGCGGTCCCCGGAGCGATCACCACCTGCGCCTGCGCCGCCCGGCACAGCGCTTCGGCAGCCGCGGCGTCGGTCACGTAGCGCGGCTGGGCGAATTCCGGGCCCTGCGCCGCCAGGAACCTCACCGCGCCCGATCTGGCGGCCTGGTTCGCGGCGGCCTGCGCCTCCTCACCCACAAGCCCGATCGTGAGATCCCCGCCCAGCGCGGCGGCCGCGTTCAGAGCCTCCAGCGCGGGCCGTCCCAGGGTGCCGTCCCCTTCCGTGTGCGCGAGAACAAGAAGTCTCTCCATGTCAGGTCCCCTCAACCCTGTACGATCCAATCCACGATCTCGCGCGCGATCTCGCCGGCCGGGCGGTCTTTCACCACCTGCGTCTCGCGCTGCTGTCTAGGAAGCGTGACCCGGTGGTAGACCACGCCTTCGGCCGCCACCTTGGCCGGCCTGGCCTTTTGCAGCGCCGGCATGATGGCGCGCATGTTGGTCATCCCAATCTGCGGGTTGTTTCTGGGTTCCGGCAGATGCCCGGTGGCCCAGCCCAGCAGGGCGGGCGGGCCCACGCAGCGCGACACCTGGTGCTGTCCGCCCTCGATTCTCTCCAGGATCTCCAACTCGCCGTCATCCGCCACGGTCAGCTGGTCCACGCCCTGGAACTGGTCCACGATGCCCAGGCGCTCTCCCACGATCTGCAGAGTCGCGCCGGCGCCCCGCGACGCGGATTCCCACCCGCCGAACACCAGCAGACGCCCGCGATCGAGTCCCGCAATGGCCTGGATGGCGCCGGCCAGAGCGGCCGCCGTCTCGTGGGCGTCCACGAATCCCCCCGCCGGGCCGTCCACGGCGACGAGCTCGAACGGGGCCTTCTGGGCCACCGTCATCATCACCTGTTGCAGCTTTGCCTTGGGGCCCAGACTGACCAGCCAGACCTTGCTGCCCGGCTTGGCCTGCGCCAGGTGGGCGGCCTCGTACAGGGCGTGCGACGCCCAGGGGTCGAGAACCGCCGGCAGCATCATCTCGTTCTTCAGGGCGGGCAGGCCCGTTCCCGCGACCGGCTCAAGGGTTTGCAGCGGGTCGGGGACAACGCTTCCGCACACGATGATCTGATATCCAGTGCTCATGGGGTTTGGGAACTAATTCTCCAGTATATGCGCATGCGCCCGAGGCCGGCTGCCGTTCCTCGCGTTCCGGCCGGAAGCGGGGGAACGGCATAGGCCGCGGCCGCACGAGTTTCAACCGGGATTCCCATGGGCCCGCGGCCGCCCGGGCTGACAAAACCCGCCGGCCGCGGGGACTCCGGCCGCTATTGAATCTTCGCGGCCAGGGCAGCCGCCAGGCCGGTACCGTCCTGGTCCTTCAGATTGGCGTAACCGCCGATCACTTTCCCCTTGCGGAAGACGCACATGCCGCCCAGGTACTTGTCGGTCGCAAGAAACGCCTCGTCGCCGATCTGCGCAGGCTTGGTCTCGCCGATACGCGCTTTGAGCTTGGTGATCACGCCGGCGGCGGTCTCCGGCGACGCCTCAAACACCAGGAAGGCCTTGCCGAATTCGTACTGGGCCACGTAACCGCGCTTGAGCAGACGCAGGCCGAGCACGCTTTCCGGAATCAGCCGGGTCGAATCCGGCACCAGTTTCTCGGTGGGAAACCAGCGCAGGGCGTCGGGCAGCTCGGTTCGCCCGCTGATGGATTTCTCCAGCACCTCCACAAAGGCTTTCAACGCTTCGGTGTGGTCCTTGGCGGGGTTCGCCGCGATCTCCACGTAGTACTTATCCTTCACGAAGATCGCGCGCCGGGGCACGATCTGCCCGGCCATGCCGATCTTCGCAGTGGGCTGGCGGGAGTCGCGGTTGGCGGCAAAGATCCCGTAGGCCGAATCCGGATCGGCCATCTCGGAGACGTCGATCACCAGGGTGTCCTCGCCCTGCTGGCAGGTGACACCCTGCATGCGCTGGAAGCTGTAGATCAGGTAGCCCTCGGCATTGCCGTCCATGTACTCGAACAGGTTGTCGGCCACGAAGCTGCGCGGCTCGCCCTGCTGGCTCCAACCCGGCACCGCCTTACAATCCGGGGCTGGGGCCGCCGGGGCTAAGGCCGCCGCTAACAGGAAAACGGTAATAACGGTAAGAAAACGCTTCATGCGAAAATCTCCTGGGCGCGGCTCAGCCGCGCCGAAATCTGTATTCCGTAGGGGCAGTCGACCGGGCAGACGGCGCAATCGCCGCAGCGCACTTTCCGCGCCGCCGCCGGCAGCATGCGGAAGTTCTCGCGCCCGTACGCGAACTGGCCGTACCCCTCGGCGTAGGTCAGGCAGCGCAGCATGTCCTCGACCGGAAGGCCTTTCGGGCAGGAGCCTTCGCAGCGGCCGCACATGCGGCAGTACAGGGGCTGGATGCGTTCGAGCTGTCCGGCCAGCAATTGCCGGTCCCGCTGCGTGAACGGCTCCGGGACGGCCCGCAGGTTCTCCTCCAGTTGCTCCATGTCGGCCATGCTCACCGCCGTGCTGTGCACGTTCGGGTTGCGCAGCACCCACTTGAGCGCGGCCGGCATCACTCCCTCGCGCCGCCGGCCTCCCGGACGGTAGCCTCCGGCCATCACTTTGATGGCGATCACCCCCAGGCCCTTCTTCGCGGCCGCGTCGATCAACCCTTCGATCTGCTTCTCCATGGTGAAGTTGTAGGAGGTTTGCAGCACATCGATGGCCGGGTTCCTCAACACCGCTCCGATGACCTCGGCGTGCCCGGCATGGGTGCTCACCGCCGTGAACCGGATCTTGCCCTGCTGCTTGGCGATGCGGTGGGCCTCCAGCACCTCGCCGGTGATCTCGGAGGCCTTCTTCTTGCCGGGGATGTACAGAATGTCGAGGTAATCGGTCTGCAGTTCCCTGAGGCTCAGCTCGAGGTCCGCCAGCACCCCCTTGGTGGTTTCGGCGCCGGTCTTGGTGCCGATGACCAGGCGTTTGCGGCGGCTCTTGAGCGCCGGGCCGATGGTGCGCTCGCTGTTGCTGCCCTGGTAGTCGCGAGCGGTGTCGAAATGGTTGATGCCGAGGTCGGCCGCCCGGGCCACGACGCTGGGATCGGTGATCAGCACGCAACCCATTCCCAGCGTGGTGACTTTCAGACCGGTCTTGCCCAGTGTGCGATACCGGAGCCCGCCCGGCTCCAGCGCGGGCAGGCCCAGGCCCGCGGCGAGGAAATCCCGGCGGGAAGTGTCTCCCGGCGAATTCATGGCCACGCCCTCCGCGTCCCGCCTCCGCGCGCGGCCGGACCCGGCGCCCCTCCGCGCGCCTGGGAAGACAGGATCATGCAAACAGCTCTTGAGCGCGGATCAAGCGCTCGCTGACCCGAACCCCGTTCGGGCACTGAATGGCGCAGGAGGCGCAGTCCCCGCAGCGCACCTCCCGCTGTTCGGCGGACAGCTCCAGAAAGCGTTCGCGCCCCAACTGGAACTGGCCGTAGCCTTCCGCGTACGCCAGGTACCGCAATACGTCGGAAACCGGCAGGCCCTTGGGACAAACGCCCTCGCAGCTTCCGCACATGCGGCAATACAGCGGGCGGATGTAATCCAGCTGGCGGGCCAGCAGTTTCTCGTCCGCCGGATTGAAGCGGCTGGACATGGCCTTCAGGTTCTCGTCCAACTGGTCCATGTCCGTCATGCTGGGAATCGTGGTTCCCACGCTGCGGTTTCTCAGCACCCACTTGAGGGCCGCCAGCATGGCGCCGTCCCGCTTCAAAACCGAGTACAGGGGGCTGTCCGGCTTCACCCGCCGGAAGCCGCCGGCCATCACCTTCATGGCCACGATGCCGATGCCCGCCCTGGCTGCGTCCGCAATCAGCCCGTCCATCTCGGCGGTGTCCATGGAAAAGTTGTAGGAGGTCAGGATGACGTCGAAGTGCCCGGACTTGATCGCCGCCGGCATCACTTCCTTCTGCCCGCCGTGCGTGCTGACGCCGGCGAAACGGATCTTGCCGGCCTTCCGGGCGATGTCCTGCGCTTCCATCAGTTCGTCCAGCAGGTCGGCGGCCCGGCTCTTGTTGTGCAGATACCAGACATCCAGGAAATCGGTCTGCAGTTCGCGCAGGCTGGTGTCCAGGTGGTTGAGCGCATCGGCCTTGTTCCGCGCTCCGGTCTTGCTGGAGAGAACCAGGTTCTTGCGCCGCCCTTTCAGCGCGGCGCCCACCATGCGTTCGTTGTTGCCGCTCTGGTATCCGCGGGCTGTATCGAAATGGGTGATGCCGATTTCGGCCGCCTTTTCCACCACGCTCTGATCGGAGGTGATCATGCAGCCGAATCCGACTGAAGTTACCTTCAATCCGGTCTTGCCCAGGGTGCGGTACTCGAACTGCGGCTCCGCGCTCCGGGCGGTTTTCGCCAGGGGGACACTCAGCCCGGCGGCCAAAAAACTGCGTCGGGACGAACTCATCGCTGACCTCTCTCCTGATTGATATAATCGGATACGAAATTATATTGTAATTCGGGAGATTCGCCCAATGCCAACAGAGCTGACCCGTAGAGATTTACTACACCTGGCGGCAGGAGCCGGCGCCGCGGCTTTCGCCCTCGATCCGGCCCGCCACATTCTGGGACAGACCCCGCCCCCGGGAATTCCGCCCATCGTCATCCGGGAGTATCCGCGGCGCTCCAAGGTGTCGCTGATCCATGGCGAGGACCGCCGCAAGATCGTGCACGACTCGCTGGTGGCCATCGAAGATCAGATCAAGCCGGTCCTGAAGCGCAAGAAGTACGTGGTCATCAAGCCGAACAACGTCTCCACGGTGAACCAGCTCGCGGCCACTCACGCCGATGCCCTGCGGGGCATGCTCGACTTCCTCGCGCCGCGCTTCAAGGGCCCGGTGGTGATTGCCGAATCCTCCGCCGGCGATACCATGCAGGGATTCCAGAATTTCGGGTACACCAAGCTGCCGGCCGAGTACAAATCCCGCAAGATCGAGCTGGTGGACCTGAACGCGGAAGCCAAGTTCGAGCGCATCCCGGTGCTGGACTATGACCTGCACCTGGATTCGGTGCGGCTGGCCGCGCGTTTGCTCGATCCGGACGCTTTCGTTCTTTGCGCGGCCTGCATGAAGACTCACAACGTCATGATCGTCACCCTTTCGATGAAGAACATGACGCTGGGAGCCCCGCTGCATCAGCGCCCCGGCGAGACGCCGCGCTGGAACGACAAGCGCAAGTATCACGCCGGCATCCGGCAGGGGCACTACAACATGCTGCTGACCGCTCAGAAGCTGGCGCCGTTCTGGGGGGCTACGGTGATCGACGGCTTCGAAGGCATGGAAGGCAACGGCCCGTCCTCCGGCACCCCGGTGCCCTCGCGGGTGGCCGTCGCCTCCACGGACTATATCGCCGCGGACCGGGTCGCCACCGAGTGCATGGGCGTGAATCCCGAGTGGCCGGGCGGGCTGGTCTACTGCGGGCAGACGGGCGTGGGCAACTGGGACATCAACAAGATCGACGTGGTGGGGACGGAGATCGCCAAGGTGCGCAAGTCCTACCGCCTGCACCGGGACAATGACCGGCAGCTGCTCTGGATGGGACCGATGACGGACCTGCCCCCCAAGATGGGCTGAGGGGCCAGGCCGGCTACTTCCCGCCGAGGTCCTGGTAAAGGATCTCGATGAATCCCGGCCGGCGCGGGCCTCCGGCAGCGGGGGCCGGCGCCGCGCCGAAAGCCGTCCTGACCTCCTCCAGCGAGCGGCCCTGCTGGATCAGGCTCCTGACCTTGGCCTGCTTTTCCTGTATCGAACTCAGCAGTCCCTGAAGATCCGCCTTCTTCAGCGGGGCGGCATGCCCGGCGATGAAAGTCCCGGCGTCCAGGGCCAGGATCTCTTTCAACGTTCGCACCAGCCCGAGCGAGGTACCGTTCTTGTGGCGGTGAATGAGCGGGTCCCGGCCGATAAACGCCAGGTCCCCCAGAAAAACCACCTTCTTCTCGGGCAGGTAGACCACCAGGTCGCCCTGCGTGTGGGCCGGGCCGAAGTGCAGCAATTCGATCCGGACGCCGCCGATGTTCAGCCGCTGGCTGCCCTCCACCGTTTCATTGGGAAGATAGGGGAGCAGCCCGCCCATCTTCGGATCGGAGAAGGCGGATTCCATGTCTTTCCGGGTGTTGCCATGGGCCACGATGCGCAGCCCTCTGGGAAAACCGGCGAGGCCGTTCACATGGTCGCCGTCGCTGTGAGTGAGGATGAGGGTCGTAACCGGATTCGGGGTGAGTTTCCGGATTTCGGCTTGCATCGCCCGCGCGGATTCCGCGTCCGTCTTGGCGTCGATGGCCGCGGCTTCCCCGCGGCCGATCACCACTCCGGTGTTGGCCCCGCTTCCGCCCTGCATCCAGTAGACGCCTTCCGCGATCCGCTCAACCCGAAGCGGCGGGGAAGCCTGCGGCCAGGCCGCGGCCGCGCACGCCAACCACAACGCCGCGCACGCCAACCACAACAGTGATACGCTCCTCATTGGCGATTCCTTTCTCCGGGTCTATATTGTCGCCGATTTGCGGTCCTGCAGATCAGGCCGGCCGGCGCGGGAGGACCTCCCGCTCGATCTGAAGCGCCAACGCAGCCAGGCGTCACGCGGCTGTCGATGCATTAACCCGGCGCTGACCTGACTCAAGCTTGCGGGCCGGCAGCAAACCCGAACGCCTTTCCCGGATTCACCACCAGCAGCAGGCGTGCCCAGGCCGGATCCAGGCGCGGCAGGAAGCCGGTGTAGAGGTAGGTGTAGCCTCGATAGTCGCCTCCGCCCGGCTCGCCCACGTGATACCAGCCGGCATCCTGCGAGATCAGGGCCTTGCCCAAGAGGCCGCGCCGGGACATGAGGCGCAGGCACTCCAGGTGCCAGTCCGCCGTCTCCGGAGCGATGCCGTCGAATTCCACCCACGCTCCCGCCCGGGCGGCCCGCTCGTGAAAACTGCGGTCCTTCTCCGATTGCGCATGGACCCAGACGAAGCGGGAGGGCGGCACGCGCTCCTGTTCAAAAACGGCGATCTGCTCCATCGCCGCCACGCCGCCGCCGGTGTGCGAGGCCGCCGTGAGACCCGTCTCGCGAGAGGTGATGGCGGCAGCCCGAGCCAGTTTGCGATCGGTTTCGCTCAAGGGAGCCGCGTTAACGCCGATCTTGACGAAACGCGGCCTAACCCCGTCGACGCCTTTCTCAAATTCCCCGATCCAGCGGCGGGCCAACCGGGCGGCGGTTTCCTGGAACGCATACTGCGGCAGGTATTTGTGCCCGCCGGCGCCGTACAAGCCCGTGTTGGTCCAGATCTCGATCCCGGCCGCCCGCCCGATCTCCAACATCAGCGCCGGATCGCGCCCCAGGAAATTGGGGGTACACTCCAGCAGGCGCTGGCAGCCGCACTGCCGCACCTGGCGGAGTTTGGGCGCCGCAATCCGGAGGACGTCTGCCGGGGAGTACCGTCCGGGGCGAATCCGGTCCGCGCCGGCGAAGTCCACCATCACGTGTTCGTGAACAAGAGTGGATCCTTGCGCCGCCAGCGCGGCCGGAAGAACGGAAAGCAGTTCCCGCCGGGTCACGGAAGGCGGGCCAGGACGGCCTCGGTGACCTCGCGTGTGCCGCTCCCGCCGCCCAGGTCGCGCGTGCGCACACGGCCCTCGGCCAGCACGGCCGCCACGGCGGCGTTCACTTCTCCCGCCGCCCCGGGCAGTCCCAGGTGATCCAGCATCATGGCGGCGCTCAGGATGGCGGCCAGAGGATTCACGATTCCCTTCCCCGCGATGTCCGGCGCCGACCCGTGGACCGGTTCGAACATGGACGGGTAGCGGCGTGTGGGATCGAGGTTGGCGCTCGCGGCCAGCCCCATGCTGCCCACCAGGATGGCGGAGATGTCGCTCAGGATGTCGCCGAACAGGTTGGACGCCACCACCACGTCGAAGCTCTCCGGGCGCCGGATGAAGTTCATGGCCGCCGCGTCCACCAGCAGCGATTCGGTCTCCACTTCCGGGAACTCCGCGGCGACGCTCTGAAAGGCGCGGTCCCACAACACCATGCTGTAGCCCTGCGCGTTGGACTTGGTTACCGAAGTCACGCGCTTCCTGCCGCCGCGCCGCAGCGCCAGCTCGAAAGCGAAGCGCACCACCCGCTCCACGCCGCGCCGCGTGAAGACCGAGGTCTGGATGGCGACCTCCTCCGGCTGGTGATCGTAGAGAAAGCCGCCCACCTGGGCATACTCGCCTTCGGTGTTTTCGCGGACCACCACCAGGTCGATGGAGCCTCCCGCGCGGCCAGCCAGGGGTGAAGCCACGCCGGGATACAGGTAGGCCGGCCGCACGTTGGCGTACTGATCGAAGGCACGCCGGACCGGCAGCAGCAGCCCGTTCAAAGTGATGTGGTCGGGGATGCCGGGATCGCCCACCGCGCCCAGGTAGATGGCGTCCGCCGAGCGCAGCATCTCCAGTCCCCCGGGCGGCATCATGCGCCCGTGCCGGAAGTAATACTCGGCGCCCCAGTCGTAATCCTGGAATTCGAAGCAGGCGCCGTGCTTTCCGGCGACCCGCTCAAGAACCCGCTTCCCTTCCGGGATCACCTCCCGCCCGACTCCGTCGCCGGCGATGACTGCGATCGAAAACCGCTTCATGAACGAACTGCCTCGCGCCGCTTCCGCTCCTCTTCCACGGCGTACTCGCGGCCCTGGGGCAGGAAACGGCGAATGCCCTGGTCGTAAACCAGCGCTCCAATCAGGCCGCCCGCCAGCGGGCCTGCGATCGGAATCCAAAAGACCAGCGTGCCGTCCGTAAGCCCGTTGTTCCTGAATCCGGCAAGCACGGTGAACAGGCGGGGGCCGAAATCCCGCGCCGGATTGATGGCATAGCCGTGCAGGCCGCCGAAAGACATGCCGATGGCCACCACCACCAGTCCGATCAGCACGGGCGCAAGGTTCCCGCCCACCGGCTGGTTGCGTTCATCCGTGATGGCGAAGATCAGGGCGAGCAGCAGCGCCGTGCCCAGTACCTGGTCCAGCAGCCCCGCCGAGGGCCAGCCGGGAAACGCGGGGAAGGTGGTGAAGATGCCCGCGGTGCGCTCCAGCAAAGGGTCCGCGCGGCGAAAGGCCGGCAGGTAGTTCCAGAACACGAGAGACGCCGCCACGAAAGCACCCGCGGTCTGGGCGGCCGAGTAGGGCAGCACTTTGCGCCAGGGAAAACTCCGGAAGGCGGCCAGCGCCAGGGTGACCGCCGGGTTCAGGTGAGCGCCGGAGATTCGTCCGGCCACATAGATGCCCAGGGTGACGCCCAGGCCCCAGGCGAGCGTGATATTGGTCCACCCGCCATGAACCACCTCGCCGGGCGTCCCGCTTCCGAACAGAACGACCATGGCTACCACGCCGTTCCCGAAAAGCATCAGGACGAGGGTGCCCAGGAACTCGGCCGCCAGTTCGCCCGCAAGACGGCGGTTCATGCCTGCAGCGGATCGGGAGTGAGCGGCTGCCCGGCCGATTGATTCACCAGGTCGCGCAATTCCTTGCTGGGCTTGAAGTACGGCACCCGCCGCGCCGGCACGTCCACCGCTGCACCGGTCTTGGGGTTGCGGCCCACACGCGCCTGGCGCTCGCGGGACCGGAAGCTCCCGAAACCCCGCACCTCGACCTTGTCACCCGCTCTGAGAGCGTTCACGATGCCGCCGAAGATCGTCTCTACCACGAATTCCGCCTCTTTCCGGTTCAGTTCCGCAACGCGGGCGATCTCTTCGATCAGGTCGGCTTTGGTCATGCCGTTCCTCCTTGATGCTCAATTCTATATCAGGGTTGCAAGCCTCGACGAGGCGGCGCAATCAGTCCGGTTCACTACGGAACCGTTCCAGCAGCTTCCCGTACGTGACCGCGAGTTCCTCCGGCATCACCCGGGTCTCCGCCACGGTGCTCATGAAATTGGAATCTCCCGCCCAGCGCGGGAGCACGTGCATGTGAATGTGGCCGGCCACTCCCGCTCCGGCGCAGGCGCCGATATTCATCCCGATGTTCAGGCCCGCCGGGCGGTACACCGCCCGGAGATGTCTCTCCGCGGTCCGGGTCAGCTGGATCATCTCGCCCAGCGCCTCTGGATCGGCCTCCTCCAGAGTGGGCCGGTGCGCGTAAGGCGCCACCATCATGTGGCCGGTGGTGTACGGGTATAGGTTCAACATCACGAAATTCAGCCGGCCGCGGTGCAGAATGAAGTTCTCGGAGTCGCGGGACTGCGCCGCCTTGACGCAGAAGATGCAGCCCTCGGCCGGTTGAGCCTGGCTGACGTAGGCGTATCGCCAGGGGCTCCAGAGATAGTCCATGCCTCAGCTGGAGGGAACCTGAGCGTGGTCGGCGGCGGCCGGCTCAGGCTCGGGAACGCGGTTCACCAGATCCTTCAGCTCCTTGCTGGGCTTGAAGTACGGGATGCGCTTGGCGGGCACTTCCACACGGGCGCCGGATTTCGGGTTGCGCCCGATGCGGGCCTGGCGCTGGCGCGTGCGGAAGCTGCCGAATCCCCGGATCTCGATCTTCTCCTTGCCTCGCAGGGCCCGTACCACGCTGTCGAAGATCGCTTCCACAATGACCTCGGATTCCTTGCGCGTCATCTCCACTACCCGGGAGACTTCCTCTATCAGGTCCGCTTTGGTCATAGTCTGCATCATTCTCCTTGTTCCCGATTCAAAGCGCCGGTCAGGAATTCTCCTGGCCTCGCTCCCGGAGGCTCATGACCTCCTCGATGGTGGTAGTGGCCGCGGCCGCCTGGCGCTGATAATCGGCCAACCGGGTCTTCTCCTCATCGTCGGCCAGCGCGCGCTGGCTGAGTCCGATCTTCTTCTCGGCCTCGTTCATCTTGATGATCTTGAATTCGTACTCGCCGCCCACTTCCAGGGGCGGCTCGCCCGAGCGCCCCGCCGGCGGCGACATCTCCGAGTTGTGGCACAGGCCTTCCACTCCCTCGGCCAGCTCGACAAAGGCGCCGAAACTCGCCAGGCGGCAGACCCGGCCGCGCACCTGGTCGCCCGGCTGGTGAGTCTGGAAGTACAGCTCCCAGGCATCCGGCTGCAGCTGCTTGATACCCAGCGAAAGGCGGTGCCCCTTGGAATCGATATTGAGGATCACCGCCTGCACCAGCTGTCCCTTCTTGAGCACTTCGGAAGGGTGCTTTACCCGCTTGGTCCAGGACAGGTCAGATACGTGCACGAGCCCGTCGATGCCCTCTTCGATCTCCACGAAAGCGCCGAAATCGGTCATATTCCGGACCCGGCCTTCAACCACCGAACCCACGCTGTAGCGCTGATCGATGGTCGTCCACGGGTTCGGTTCCAACTGCTTCAGCCCCAGCGAGATGCGCCGGTCCTTGGGCTGCACCTCCAACACGACCGCCTCCACCTGGTCGCCGGGCTTCACAACCTTGGAAGGATGCTTCATGCGGCGCGACCAGGTCATTTCGCTCACGTGAATCAATCCCTCGACGCCCGGCTCCAGTTCGACGAAGGCGCCGTAATCGGTTACGTTCACCACCCTCCCAACCACCCGGCTGTGTGCCGGATAGCGTTCCGCCGCCGTCAGCCAGGGGTCGGGTTCGAGCTGCTTCAGACCCAGCGAGACACGTTCCTTGGTCCGGTCGAACTTCAACACTTTGACCGTGATCTCGTCGCCCACGTGGACCGCTTCGCTGGGGTGCGCAACCCGGGCATGCGACATGTCGGTGACGTGCAGCAGCCCGTCGATGCCTCCCAGGTCCACGAAGGCGCCGTATTCGGTCAGGTTCTTGACCACGCCCGTCACGATGGCGCCTTCCTCCAGATGGTGCAGGGTGGCCGACTTCCGCTCGGCGGCTTCCTCTTCAATCGCCGCTTTGCGCGAGACCACGACGTTGCCGCGGCGGCGGTTCAACTTCACGAGCTTGACCGGGATATCCTGGCCGATGTAGACGTCCAGGTTGTGGACCGGACGGGAATCGGCCTGCGAGCCCGGCATAAAGGCCTTCACTCCAACGTCCACCGCCAGGCCGCCCTTGACCCGCGAGAGAACCCGGCCGGAAATCGTCAATTGCTCGCGGAAAGCCTTCTCCAGGTTCTCCCACACCCGGATGCGGGCCGCTTTCAGATGCGAGAGCAGGACGTAGCCTTCAACCTGCTCGCCGTGGCGGTCGATCATCACGTCCACCACGTCGCCGCGCTTCACCAGCGGCTCGCCTTCCGGCGAAAGGAACTCCTGAATGGGAACCAGACCTTCGGACTTATAGCCAAAATCGACGATGACTTCCTTGGAGGTAACCGACAGGACTCGTCCTTCCAGGACCTCACCTTCGGCCGGCGGCGCGAAATGCGTATAGTCCTCTAAGAGATGCTCATAATCCTCTTCGCTCGCCCGCGCTTGGCGGTCTCGTTGCCCATTTTCCTGGTTGACGGCCATTCCCTAAACCTCCAGGGTGACTGAGTAGCGTTGGCTGTGAATCGATCGCGCGGGGCGGGAACTGCGGAGTCAGCACGACAGGACTGCGGAAACTCGATCTGGATCTGGACCCCCGGAAACTCGTGTCGCCGATTGACCAACAAGCCATTGATCTTCAGTATTTTAGCACTATAGCCAAGTAGAATTGCGTTGTCAACCGCAGGAACATCCCGCGGGAACATCCGATGGCGGAGGCGGGGAACCGTTGCGCTTGCGGGTGTCGCGGGGAACCTGGCGGAGCAGCCGTGCGCCGGTTCCACTAGAATCAGGTTATGGCTAACACGACCCTGGGTTTCGGCATTCTGCTCCTCGTCCTCGGTGTGGCCGGGTACGCCGCCTCGGGCGGCGCCAGTCTCACCGCGCTCATCCCGGCCGCCCTGGGATTGGTCCTCCTGCTGCTCGGCCTGGTGGCCCGCGACCCGGCCAGACGGAAACTCGCCATGCACATCGCCGTCGTGGTCGGATTGATCGGTTTCCTGGGATCCCTGCCCGGCCTTCTAAAACTCCCTGCCCTGCTCGGCGGCCAGCCGGTGGCCCGGCCCGCGGCGGTGCTGGCGCAGTCCCTGATGGCCGCACTCACGGGAGTTTTCGTGGCGCTTTGCGTGCGGTCCTTCGTTCTGGCGCGGCGGTCTCGTCCGGAGGCCTGATCTGTTCTCCTCCCGCCTGGATTGGGACCTCGCTCCGAACCGCCTGGCTCGGATGGCCGCCGCCCTCCGAAAATCGGGCGCGGAGCTGCTGGATCTCACCGAATCCAACCCCACGCGGGCGGGCCTGGACTACCCGGTGGACGCGATTCTGGGCGCCTTCAGGAACCCGCGTATGCTGGAGTACCATCCCACACCTGCCGGCTCTCCGGAGGCCCGGGAGGCAGTTTCCCGCTACTACGCAGAGCGGGCTTGCCGGGTGGCGCCCGAGCAGGTGCTCCTCACCGCCAGCACCAGCGAATCCTACGCCTTCCTGTTCAAGGTGCTGGCCAGTCCCGGCGACGAGATCCTGGTCCCCCGCCCCTCCTACCCCCTGTTCGACTTCCTGGCCCGCCTGGAGTCCGTCCGGATCTCGTACTACCCGCTGGCCTACCATGGCGGCTGGTGGCTGGATTTCGACATGCTCCGGGATGCCATCACCCCGCGCACGCGGGCGATCCTCCTGGTGAACCCCAATAACCCGACCGGCTCCTTCATCAAGCGCAGCGAACTGGAAAGCCTCGTGTCCGTGGCCGCCGAGCGGGGAATCCCGTTGATCGGCGACGAGGTCTTCTCCGATTTCGCCTTCGATCCCGATCCGGCCCGCGCCTCCAGCCTGGCGGACGTCCGGGAGGCCCCTGCCTTCTGCCTGAGCGGGCTCTCCAAAGTGTCCGCGCTGCCCCAGATGAAACTCGGCTGGATCGTTGTGGCCGGGCCGCCGCCGTTCCAGCGAGCCGCAATAGAGCGGCTGGAACTGGTGGCGGACACCTATCTTTCGGTTTCCACGCCCGTGCATCTGGCGCTGCCCGGCCTGCTGGCCGCCGGCGAAGTGATGCGCCCCCGCATTCTGGCGCGAATCCGCGCCAACCTTGCCTGGCTCCGCTCACAAGTGGGGATGGAATGCCCCTGCCAGGTACTCCCGGTCGAGGGCGGTTGGTACGCCATCCTGCGCCTGCCCCGCACCCGCGGCGAGGAGGAATGGGCGCTGGAACTGCTGGAGCTTGACAGTGTGCTCGTCCAACCCGGTTATTTCTACGACTTCGACTCGGAAGCGTTCCTGGTGCTGAGCCTGCTCACGCCTCCTGACATCTTCCGGCGCGGGGTGGAGCGGATTCTGGCCCACGTTGCAGCCGGCTGAGGCGTCAGGCGGATTTCGCCGGGTCCCGGCCGCCCGTGGCGCGGCTCACAAAGGAGCGCAAGCTGCTCCGTTCTCCCCTGGGAGGTGGATTTCCATGACCAACCAATCCAGACTTGCACTGGCCGTGCTGACGGCCGGGTTGCTGGTTCCATGCGGGGCCTTTGCCGGCGACAAGGACAAGCCGGGCAAGACGGGCGCCATGACGGACCAGCGTTTCGTCCAGAAGGCGGCCATGAGCCATATGGCCGAGATGCGCCTGGCCGGGATCGCCCAGCAGCGCGCTTCCAGCCAGGCGGTGAAAGACTATGCCCAGCGCCTGGAGCAGGATCACACCCAGGCGCTCACCCGGCTGCGGGAGATTGCGGGGCGCGAGAACATCAACTTGCCCGATCAGTTGGATTCGAAACACCAGTCTCACATCGACCGCTTCTCGAAACTCTCGGGTGAGGAGTTCGACCGGGCTTACATCCAGCACATGATCAGGGACCACAAGCAGGACATCGCCCTGTTCGAGCGTCAGGCCAATCGCGGAACCGGAGAGGATGTGAAGAATTACGCTTCCAACACCCTGCCCGCGCTGCGGGAGCACCTGAATATGGCTACCAGCATTCAGGGCGACATCCAGAAGACTTCCGGCAGCCGCTCGCGGTGAGGCTCTGCTGAAGCGCCGCTCTACAGTCCCTGCAAGAAGTAGTTAAATTGCTTCTCCCGTCCGATACTGGTGCTTTCCCCGTGGCCGGGGACGACCTGGGCGTCTTCCGGCAGAGCCAGCAGTTTCTCGCGAATCGAGCGGAGGATCTGCCTGCCGTCGCCGCCGGGCAGATCGGTTCGCCCGATACTGTCCCGGAACAGGGTATCTCCGGCCACGACTTTCCGTTCGGAAGGAATCCACAGGCTGATGCTGCCTTGAGTGTGTCCCGGCGTGTGCAACACATCGATAACGGCCTCTCCCAGCCGCAGCACGTCTCCGTCACGGGCGGGCACGTCGATGGCAGGCCGCTCGGGCGTCCGCAGGCCCAGCCAGGCTGCCTGCGCGTCTAAATGCTTTACCAGCTCTTCATCGGCCAGGTTCATGTAGACCGGCGCTCCGGTGGCGGCCTTCAGCTTCTGTGCGCCGCCGATGTGGTCGATGTGAGCGTGGGTCACGACGATGGACGTAACCGTGAGCGCGTGCCGTTCGAGCACGGCCAGGATGCGGTCGATCTCGTCCCCCGGATCCACTACCATCGCCTGGCGCGTCGCCTCATCGCCGAAGATCGAGCAATTGCACTGCAGCGGTCCCACCGGAATGATCTCGTGGAGCATCATCCGATTGTACTGTCGAGCCGGACCCGAGTGTCACCTCGCCGCCTTCCGGCCGCACCGCCTGCGGCCAGCCAAAGCTGAGGAGACTCGAAGAACCCGGCCCCGCGCCGCGACCGCAAGGAGCGTTGCGCGTTCCCTCCTGTTCCGGCCCGATCGCAGCGACGTTCCCACTCCGTGCGGAACTTCGGGCTAGACTGGAATCAATGACCGGCTACGAGGGGCTCCGTATGAGCGCGGCATGGTTCGATCTGACCGGGCGCGGAGTAATTGCCGCCACGGGCGAGGACCGGGTCCGCCTCCTGCACGCGCTCACCACCAACCACATCCAGCAGCTGCAGCCCGGCCAGGGCTGCTACGCCTTCCTTCTCAATCCGCAAGGCCGCATACAGTCCGACCTGAACGTGCTGGTGGCCGAAGACCGCGTCCTGCTCGATACCGAACCGGAAACGCGGGATCGTGTTCTGGCGCACATCGACCACTACATCATCGCCGACGACGTGAGCCTCGAGGATCTCACCTCCCGCATGGCGGTGTTGTCCGTCGAGGGACCCCTGGCCGGCGAGGTTTTGCAGCGCGCCGGTTTACCCGTGCCCGAGTCCCCGTTCTCGCATCTGGAGACGAATCGGGGCAGGGTAGCGCGGCTGAACGCCACGGGCGCTCCCGGTTTCCGGATTTTCCTGGAGCGCGGGAGCAAGGACGAAACCGTGGCGCGTTTGGAAGAGGCCGGATGCGGCGCCGCCGGCCCGGACGACGTGCGGGCGGTCCGCCTGGAGCACGGCAAGCCCCGCTACGGAGAGGACATCTTCGATACCTCCCTGGTCCACGAAACCCAGCAGCTCTATGCCGTTCACTTCAACAAAGGCTGCTACACGGGCCAGGAGATCGTCGAGCGCGTGCGTTCCCGCGGCATGGTCAACCGGCTGCTGGCCGGCTTGCGCATCGAAGGCGCCACACCGCCCGCCGCCGGCGCCGCGCTCATGGCCGGCGAGACGGAGACCGGAAAGATTACCTCGGCGGCCTGCTCGCCCGCGGAAAAAGCCGTGATGGCTCTCGGTTACGTCCGCAGGGAGAATGCGCAGCCGGGCGCCGTCCTGCGATGTGAAGGCCGCAAGGCCGAAGTGCGGCCGCCCTACTCACCGTAAGCGGTCGAGTACTTCCCGCGGGATTCTCTGTGTGCCCTGCTGGCTCCAGCCCAGCCTCACTGAAGGCTTGGTGTCGCCGTGGAAGTCCGACCCGCCCGTCACCGCCAGCCCGTACCGGTCCGCCAGCACCCGAAACTCGTCGGCCTGCGCCGGAGAGTGGTCGTAGTGGTAGACCTCCAGGGCCTTGAGCCCCATGTCGCAGAACTCGCGCAGCATTGCATCCAGCGAGGCGCGATGGCTGTTCAGCAGCCGGACGGGGTGGGCCAGGGAGGGCAAACCGCCGGCCTTGAGAATCCGCCCTATGGCCTCTTCCAGCGTAGGCTCCAGCCGCTGAACGTACCCGCGGGCCGCTTCGTCCAGGTACTCATCGAAGGCCTGCTGCACCGTAGCGGCGTAGCCCTTCTCCACCAGAAGCGCGGCGAAGTGCGGGCGGCCGGCCTGCCGCCGGCCCCGCGCTTCCACTTCCGCGATGGTGATCTCCATCCCGAAACCGCGCAGGCGCTCGACCATGCGGCGATTGCGGTCCCGCCGGCTGTCCTGCATTTGCCCCAGCCAGCTCCGGAACTCCGGCGCGGGAGGCTGATGGAGGAAATAGCCCAGCAGGTGAACCGACTTGCCGCGGTACTTGGTCGACAACTCGATCCCGCAGACCAGTTCCAGCCCCGCTT
Organism: Bryobacterales bacterium; assembly: GCA_020852755.1. Lineage (GTDB taxonomy): Bacteria > Acidobacteriota > Terriglobia > Bryobacterales > Bryobacteraceae > JADZAF01. The sequence goes on along the minus strand of JADZAF010000240.1, from coordinate 9,153 downwards.
CCCGGGCGATGGGCACCGCCAGGTCGTACCCGGCCATGTTGTCGTGATCGCAAATGCCCAGCGCCTCCAGCCCGATGGCCTTGGCTTCCGCCACCAGGCGCGCCGGGCTATAGGACCCGTCGGATTCGTCGGTATGGGTATGCAGGTCGATCAAGCGAGGGAAATCAACCCCGAAGCTGTTAGTGTATCTGAAACGCGGGCTGCGCTCCGCTCGGCCGGCTCCCGATGGGAATAAATTGCCGGCTCCGGCCCATCGGAGGACGGGCAGTCCACATACACTTCAACAAAACTCGCACTTCAACAGGACTCTGGAGGAAGCTCGCTTCCTCCAGACCTCCCTGGCAGGGCGGCATCGCGGCAACGATTGCGAATGCCCCGTTGCGGGAGGCAGCGCCGTCCGGCATGCCGGCCGGCCAGGGGCGAACCCGCTATGCGTATTCACGGTTTGGCTCTTCCGGCTTCAGGATCCGCCCCAGCAGAACATCCACCGCGCGGCGCGACGTGCCGTCCGGTTCGAAGTGAATGCCGCACTCCTTGGCCGCTCCCTGCTCCCACCACCAGCGCCCGGCCCTCTCCTCCTCGTCGGCGCCGGCGGGCCGGGTACACGGCTCACACCCGATGCTGGCATAGCCCTTGGCGTAAAGCGGGTGCACCGGGACCGAGTGCCGCTTCAGGTAGTCGTCCACCTGCGCACGAGTCCAGTCAGCCAGGGGGTGAATCTTCACCGGCTCGCTGCTCGAATCCACCTTCGGAATCCCGGCCCGGGAACCCGCCTGGTCCCGGCGCATTCCGGCCATCCAGGCTTTGAACTCCTTCAGCTTGCGCTCCAGCGGCCGCACCTTTCGCACCTGGCAGCAGAGGGTCCTCAGGGCCACACTGCGGTAGAAGAGGTTCGAGCCGTGCTGCCGCACCATGGCTTCCACCTCGGCCGCGTCCGGCATCACGACCTCGACCTCGATGCCGTAGCGGCGTCGCACGGTCTCCATCATCTGGTGCGTTTCCTCGGGAAGGCGCCCCGTATCCAGCGTGAACACCCGGAACGGACCGCCGCGGCGGGCGGCCATGTCCAGCACCGCCATGCCGGCAGGCTGGAAACTGGTGGAGAGGGCCAGTTGGCGGCCGAAGCGGTCCTGCGCCCAGGCGATAATCTCTTCGGCGGTGAAATGCTCCACAGAGATATACCTAATGTCTATCAAGATAGTCTATATTGAGTGAAAAAGCAAGGCCCGGGCGCCACCGTATGAAGGCTCACACGCCCGGTTTGCCCTTACCCGTGACGGTGTTAAGGTGAGGATTGCCAAGTCCGCCACCGCGCTCGTACCGCGGCGGACGCGAGTGATGGAACCGTCCCGGCTGCTATGATTCGGGAGCAGCCAGGCGGAAGGCGGCTCAGCCTGCCGGGGAGAGACTCATGTTGGACCTGTCGCTGGAAGTGATCCGGGTGGTAGAGGAGGCGGCGATTGCCTCCGCCCGCACCATGGGAATGGGAGATGCCAAAATCTCCGACCAGGCGGCCGTGGAGAGCATGCGCTGCGTGCTTGACACCGTCCCGATCGACGGCACTATCGTGATCGGCGAAGGTGAGCGAGACCAGGCGCCGATGCTTTTCATCGGCGAGAAGGTGGGATCCGGCAAGCAGTCGGACAACGGCATTTCGGTGGACATCGCCGTGGATCCCCTGGAAGGCACCAATCTTTGCGCCACCGGAGGCGCGGGCGCCATCACCGTGATCGCTGCCGCCGAGCGGGGCGGCCTGTTGCACGCTCCGGATTGCTACATGGAGAAGATCATCGTCGGGCCCTCCGCCAAGGGCGCGGTGGAACTGGATGCCCCGGTGAAGCACAACCTCAAGTCCATCGCGCGGCGCCTGCAGCGCGGCGTGGACGACCTGGTGGTGGTGGTCCTGGACCGGCCGCGCCACCAGAAACTGATCGCCGATATCCGCGAGGCGGGTGCCCGCATCCGGCTGATCTCCGACGGCGACCTTTCGGCCGGCATCGCCGCAGCCGTGGCGGGCACCGGGGTTCATGCGGTGATGGGTTCCGGCGGCGCTCCCGAGGGGGTGCTTACGGCCGCGGCGCTGCGCTGCCTGAACGGCGAGATCCTGAGCCGGATGATCATCAAGGACGAAGCCCAGGCCGAGCGCATGCACGCCATGGGGATCGCCGATCCCAACCGCATCTACACCACCCAGGACCTGGCGCCGGGCCGCAATATCATCTTCGCGGCCTGCGGTGTCACCGACGGCAACCTGCTCAAGGGAGTCCGTTTCTTCGGCGACGGCACCCGCACCCAATCCATCGTGATGACCTCCACGCCCGCCAAGGTCCGTTTCGTGGATACGGTGCACCTGGAGAACCGGCCGGACGTCAAGGTGCGGTTCCTGTAACGCTCAAGCTTCTTTTTCGAGCGTGTGGAGGATGCCGCGCAGGTAGCCGAGCGCGTAGGCCATGCCCGCGTGCCAGGAAGCGCCGCAGCTCATCTGGGGCGTGTGATCCGGGATCATGACCCCGTCGTAGCCGTTTCGCCGGTAGATCTTCAAGGCCCGGATCATGTCCACGTCGCCCTCGTCTATGAAGACCTCATGGTAGCGCGGGACTTTGCCGCGCACGTTGCGGAAGTGGACGTAGGCGATCGCGCCCTGCCGGCTGTACCGGTCGATGGCGTCGTACACGTTCCCTTCGCTCATCTCCGCGATGGTGCCCTGGCAGAACTCGAGGGCGTTCGACCGGCTGGGGTAGAGGTCCAGCAGCTTCTGATACAGGTGCGGCTGATAGACCAGACGGGCGGTGCCGCGGATGGCGGGCATGGGGGGGTCGTCGGGGTGCGCGGCCAGCCGGACGCCGGCCTCTTCGGCCACCGGCACCACGGCCTGCAGGAAGTCGTTCAACCTCTGCCACAACTGCTCGGAAGTCACCGTCGCGACGGTTCCCGGAGGCGCGTCGGGGTCGTAAGTCATGTTCCACACCTGGCCGTTGGGAATCGGCGTTTCCCGGGGGCCGTCGGGACCCAGAAAGCCCACCGACTCGGCCCCGCCCCGCGCCCAGGGTCCCTGCACGTGGCCCCACACCCCGGCAATACTGAAGTTGTAGCCCAGTATCGGGATTCCGGCCTGGCCCATGCGCCGCACGATGGTCTTGATGTTCTCCAGTTGTTGGGCCTTCAGGGGGCCGTCCAGCAGAACGTCGTACCAGTGGGAGGGGTCCAGGTTCTCGATGGCCGCCAGTTCCAGTCCCTCGGCGTTGACCGCCGCCTTCAGGTCCCGAAGTTCCTCGTAAGTCCAGAGCCGGTCGCGATTATCGATAACACCCCAGTTCCGCTGATCGTCGCTCTCCGGGATCTTCACGGTGCCGTGGAAGTAGTCCACCCAGTGAGCGACAATGTGCGTGGCCCCGGCCTGGCGGGCGAACCGGAAGTTCTCCGGAGTCAGCATGTGTCGATAGAGTCCGAGTCCGAGTTTCATGCGCGGGAATCCTCTTTCCCAGAAGCGTAGCAACCGGGAGGTGCCGGGCGCCACCGGGCGGATGAAAATCCTTGCGATTGCGGTAGACAACCCGTGTGAATCCAAGTAAACTAGGGTCGACGCTATAGCGAATGTTTCCAGGAAGACATTTCCCCCCCCGCAAGCACCACCGGAGAGAAGACGTTAACGAGACCATCCGCGCCCGTGAAGTGCGGGCCGTCTTCCCCGATGGCACAGCAGAGATCATGCCGACATCGGTCGCTCTGCGCAAGGCCCAGGAGTTGGGCCTGGACCTGGTATTGATCGCGCCCACCGCGGTCCCCCCGGTGGCCAAAGCCGTCGATTACGGTCACTACCAGTACGAACAGAAAAAGAAGCAGCAGGAAGCCAAGAAGAAGCAGCACGTGGTGCAGGTCAAGGAGCTGAAATTCCGCCCCAACACCGACGACCACGACTACGATTTCAAGAAGAACCACGCCATCCGGTTTCTGAAGGAAGGCAACCGGGTCAAGGCGGTGGTCCAGTTCCGGGGACGGGAAATCGCCCATTCGGATCTTGGCAGGAAACTCCTGATGCGTTTTGCCGAGGACCTGGCCGCCTACGGTTCGGTCGAAGGCGTTCCCCGCCTGGAAGGGCGGGCGGCCCACATCCTGATCAGCCCGGTGAAAGCCAGCGCGGCCAAACCCCCCAAGCAGAGTCCCGCGGCCGGGTAGCAGCGGCGCCGTCCTTGCGGCGCACGGTCCCGGCGTGCTGAGGCAGCGCTCCTGCCGCCGGCTGTCGCGAACGGGACACCGCCCTGCCCGCGGTCAGTCCCTCCGCGCCACGGGAACCCGGCCCTTCGCGGGCGGGACAAGCTTGCGTGCCGGAAGCCGGTGGTTCAGCGGCTGCCGGCGCCGGGATAGAAGTGCAGGTCCACGGTATAGAAAGGAAGATCCACCCGAACCACGTAGCGCACGTCGATACGCAGCCCCCCGGCCGACCGCTCCACCTGCACATTGCTCCTCCGTACCGGCAATCCAAGGGTAGCCGCTTTCTTCAGCACCGCCGCCTGCAAGGCCAGGTCGGAAAGCTCGCTGCTGTCCGGCTGCCGGGCGGTTTCCTCGACAAACTGCTGCAACTTCATGTTGTCGAGATAGATGGGAAGCAACTGGGAGCCGAGTGCCGCCAGGACGGCCAGCACGCCGGCGGCGGCGGCCACGCGCCACTTGGAGACGGAAGGCATTTGCGCCACGGATGGTTATCGCTTTTCGTCGGAGCGGGAAAGACCGGCGTAGAGTTCCTCCCAAAGATCCTCCTGCTGCGGAGTCCACTCGGGATTCTCCACCCCGCCGATCTGCAATTGCTCCACATTCAGTGTGCCATGTCCGTACGCGCAAATGTACTCGATGCGGGGACGGCCGCGCTGCAACATGCTGCTCCAGGAGCCCGTTTGGATGGGCATGCGTAGCCGTCGGAGGCAGACCCGGCAACGGTAGCGCTGGTCCCAGACGGCCAGGTAAAGCAGCCCGCAGGTGAACAGGAACCACAAGCCCACGGCGGTGGTAAAGGCCAGGTCCGTCCCGAACTTGGGCACATAGGTGTATTCAACCAGGCGGTACCCGACCAGGGGTTTGTACACGGGAAGCCAGTACTGCTGAACCGGCCAATAACGGTGCATGGCCCAGAATGCCCCGGCGGCGATGGCGGCCGCGAGCAGCACTTTTCCCGCAAAATAGCCCCAATATTTCACGCTCATTAGACGATTTCCGAAGGCGGGAAGTTTCCAAACCAGCGAAAGGGGCCTCCGCCCGCTTGCCGGCCCGACCTGCGAAAGACAGGCTAGCGGCGCACCAAGTTCTTCAGCAGAAACAGTATGTTCGCCGGACGCTCGGCCAGCCGCCGCATGAAATAGGGATACCAGGCGCCGCCGAACGGCACATACAAACGCAGGCGGTAACCCTCTTGTACCAAGCGCATCTGGATGTCCCGGCGGATTCCGTACAGCATCTGAAATTCGAACTGGCGCGGGGACAGCCCGCGCGCGCCCGCCATCTCCCGGGCTTTCCCAATGAGCGCTTCATCGTGGGTGGCGATGGCCGGGTAGTTACCCCGGTCGAACAGGATCTCCATCAGGCGGATGAAGTTGCGGTCTACATCCGCCTTGCGCGGAAAAGCTGCTTCGGGGGGCTCGAGATAGGCGCCCTTACACAGCCGGACGCGCATGCGCTTGCGGCACAGCATCTCCACGTCCTTTTCGCTCCGGTACAGATACGCCTGGATGACGGTGCCCACCGAACCGCAGCGGTCGAACAGCTCGCCGGCCAGGGCCAGCGTCCGATCGGTGTAGGCGCTCGACTCCATGTCAATCCGGACAAAATTATCCGTTTGCTTCGCCAGTGCCGCCAGTTGCTCCACGTTGTCGCGGCAGGCCTGCTCGGAGATGTCCAGCCCGAACTGGGTCAGCTTGATCGAGACGTTGGCCTGCAGCTTCTCGCGCGCCAGCGCCTGCAAGGTCCCCAGGTAGACATCGCGGCAGGCGGCGGCCTCCTCCAGCGAGGTCACGTTTTCTCCCAGGTCGTCCAGGGTAACCCAGATGCCCTCGGCGTTGAGCCGGCGGGAGACGCGCAGGGCATCTTCCAGGGTCCGGCCGGCCACGAACCGCGAAGCCAGCTTCCAGGCCAGCGGTGAAGTCTCCATCCAGCGGCGCAGAGCTTTGTGGCGCGAGAGATACAGCAGCAGGGAACGCATCAATCCCTCTCCGGGCCGGCTGCCTCCGGGCCGGACGAATTGCGGGGTGAGACATCCACCCGGCCGGGCAGCGCGGGCTCCTCGCCGGCAGTGATCCCCAGTTCGCGAACCCGGCGCAGAGACGGCAGCAGGCGGGCATCGATCGATCCCACGCACCGGTTGTAGGCGTCCACCGCCCGCGCCAGGGCGGCGCCCACCTGCGAGAAGTGTTCGTGAACGGTCTGGAACCTCTCGTACAATTCGGACGACTCCCGGCGGATCTGCTCCGCGTTCTCGGCCAGCTGCTCCTGCTGCCAGCCGTAGGCCACCCCCTTGAGAATGGCGATCAGGGTGGTCGGAGTGGCAATAAGCACGCGGCGGGCCACGGCGTCTTCCAACAGGTCGCGATTCAACTCCAGGGCCGCGCTGAGGAAATGGTCGCCGGGAAGAAAGAGCACCACGAATTCCGGCGCCGGTTGGAACTGGCTCCAGTAGCTCTTGCCGCTGAGCTGGTCAAGGTGCCGGGTCACCTGCTGGCAATGGCGCGCCAGGGCCGCCCGCCGCTGGCTCTCGTCGTCGGCCGCCACGGCGTCCAGGTAGCCCGCCAGAGGCACCTTGGCGTCCACCACCACGGTCCTGCCGCCCGGGAGGCGCACAATCATATCGGGGCGGATGCGTGCTCCGTCGTTCCCGTGGGTTTCCTGCTCGAAGAAGTCGCACTGGCCGGCCATTCCGGCCAGTTCCGCCACCCGCCGCAAGGTGATTTCACCCCAGCGGCCCCGCACGTTGGGCGCCCGCAACGCAGACACCAGGGCGGCGGTCTCCTTCTGGAGCCGCCCGTGGGTGGCGCCCAGGTCGCGCATCTGCTGCTCCAGGCTGCCGAAGACGTGCTGCCGGGCCGATTCCATCTCCCGCACCTGGCCGTCCAGCCGCCTGAGCGACTCCTGGAGCGGCCGGACCAGCAGGTCGATGGCCGCTTCTTTCTGCGCCAGGTCGCCGGTCATCTCCGCCCGCACCGTCTCCAGGGTGGCCCGAGCCGATTGGAGGAAAGCCTGGTGGCTGGAACGCAGGGCCGCGTCCGCCATGGACTGAAAAGTGGCGCCCATTCCGGCCATCGCGGCCTCGGCCGCATTCTTCGCCGATTCCACCGCCACGACGCGCGCCCGCATCCACAGAAACGCCAGCACGGCGCCCAGCGCCAGGCCGCCGAGAAAGGCCGCCGCATAACCGATCGCCATGTCCAGTAATCAACCTAGCAAAAAAGGAGACGCAGGGATTGAATTGCGGGTCAAGCGGTGGCGCCCAGGCTGCGCAGCTTTGCCGCCAGGGTGGTGCGCTTCAATCGCAGCATGTCGGCCGCCCGCTTCTTGTTGCCGGCGGTGCGCCTCAGGGCCTGCTGGAGAATGCTGCGCTCGAAGCCGCTGACGGTTTCCTCGAAGTCCAGCCCTTCTTCCGGCAGAGCCACTTGGGAAGGCATGGACAAAGGCGCCGCTTCCAGGCGCCGCAGACGCCCGGGCAAGGGGAAGTCGGAAGGGTAGAGGATCTCCCGGCTGCCGCTCAACACCACCGCCTTCTCGATGGCGTTCTCGAGTTGCCGCACGTTGCCCGGCCAGGAGTGCTGCTTCAACCGATCCAGCGCTTCCCGGGTGATCTTCTTCATCGGAATCTGTTCGGCGCGGCAAACCTTCTCGACGAAGTGATGGGCCAGAAGCGGCACATCGCCGGGGCGGTCGCGCAGCGGAGGCAGGTGTACCGGCACCACGTTGAGGCGGTAGAACAGATCTTCGCGGAAGAGGCCCTCTTCGACCCGGCGCTCGAGATCGCAGTTCGAGGCCGCGATCACCCGCACGTCCACCCGGATGGTCTCCGAACTGCCCAGCCGCTGGAACTCGCGTTCCTGAAGCACGCGCAGCAGGCGGGCCTGCAACTCCAGGGGCATCTCGCCGATCTCATCGAGAAAGATGGTGCCCCGGTTGGCCTGTTCGAAGCGTCCGGTGCGGGACTGCACCGCCCCGGTGAAGGCGCCCTTGACGTGGCCGAACAACTCGGCCTCCAGCAGGGTTTCGGGCAAGGCGCCGCAGTTGACCGAAACCATGGGCAGGTGAGCACGAGAGCCGGCCATGTGCAGCGCCCGGGCCACCATCTCCTTGCCCGTGCCGGTCTCTCCCGTGATCAGGACGGTACAGCGGCGGTTTCCGATCAGGCGCACGATATGGCAGACCTCCTGGATCGCCCGGCTCTGTCCCGCCAGCAGCTTGCGCCACGGCTCGGCCGCGGCCGCCGGGGCAGGGAGATCCCGGCCGCGCCGGCATTCCAGCGCGGCTTCGATGCGCTCCGCCAGGTCGCCGGTGTCGAAGCCGGCATCCAGGCAGTCCTCGGCTCCCAGCCGGGTCCACCTGGCGGCATCCGCCAGCCTGGCGGCGGGCACGGAGAGGAAGACGGGCAGTCCCGGATCCAGCTGCTGCACCGCTTCGAGCAGTTCCTCGGGCAGCCAATCGCCCAGCGGAAAGCAGGCCGCCAGGGCGTCGAAATGCGCAGCGGCCAATCTGGAGAGCGCTTCGCCGGGCGTGGCCACTCCCTCGGCAGCGAAAGTCCGCTCCGGCGGAGCGGGCTGGGAGGAGAGCCAGAGGATGCGGGCGTCGTGCATTACCCCACCATCGGCGGTTGGACGGCCGACTTTAGGATATTTTCGCGCTTATTCCGCGTTAGGGCTTTCGGCTTAGCCCTCGTTCCCGGCGCCCCGCGGCAGCAATGCCGGGAGGCGGCCGCGCCGGTTCCCCATCCTGTGGACGGTTGGCGAATGTGCCGCCGCCCCGTGCCGGCCTGTGTACTGCCGCACCCTGGCGGACCGCGCCGTTTTCATCCCGGAGGATAATGAAGACAGAGCGCCACGCCATCTCACGACTTCACCGGGGAGTTTACGATGCGCCGTGGATTCCACGTTCGGTATTGGGTGGCGGCCGCGGTTCTGGCCGGAGCCTTGC
>JADZAF010000239.1 GCA_020852755.1 Bryobacterales bacterium | reverse complement strand
GGCGGGTTTCGGTGACAGGCTACATAACTCCCAAACTCCCAGGTTTGGGTTATGTAGCCTGTCACCGAAACTTCTACCGCACCCGGTGGCCGTAGCGGTTGGAGCGGGCGAGCTTTTCCATCAGGGGGTAGACGACGCGGACGACCTCGGGGACCGGGGAGCGGCGGTCGTCGATGTAGGCCGACATGACGCTGAGGACAAAGGGACGGCCGGCCACCCAGATGACGCCGCTCTCGCTGCGGGAGCCGGGGATGGCTCCTGTTTTCACGGCCACCGGCGTATCCAGCGGCAGGCCCTGGCGGAAGGCTCCATCGACTTCGCGCATGATGTCCAGCATCTGGCGGCTGGCCTCCGGACTCACCGCCTGGCCCTCGGCTATCAGCCGGACCAGTTGCGCCATTTCGTTGGGGGTGGAGACGTTCTCCTCGTCGCGCGAGGCGGCCGCTCCGTCCAGCATGATGCGCCTCAGCCGGGTGTTCTTGAATCCCAGCGATTCCATCAGGCGGTTGACCTGCTCCATCCCCACCGCCGCGATGCACTTGTTGGTGGCGGTGTTGTCGCTGAGGATGATCATGCCCCGGATCAGTTCGCGCAGGGGGAAGGAGGCCGGGCCGCGCTCCAGCCTGGGCTTCAGGTACTGGCTGCCACCTATCAGTTCGCCCGGCTGCACGGCCACCTGGTCGTCCAGGCTCAGGCGGCCCGCGCGCGCGGCCTCGTAGAGCGTGACCATGACCGGAATCTTGATCACGCTGGCCTGCGGAAAGACCGTATCGCCGTTCAGGTGGAAGCGCTGGCCCCCTTCGAGGTCGAGGAAAGCCGCTCCGAGGGCGCCGTCGAACGAACGCTCGTATTCGCGCAGGCGCTCCAGGGTTCTCTCACGGATCAGGTCGGAGACGGAAGGCTGGCTCCAGGCGCTCGCGCACAGCATCAGCAGCAGGCAGGATCGGACCATCCGGGCCATCGTAGCACTCCTTTGTTCTATACTCCTGGCTGCTGTCGATATCACCGAAAGGAAACCCGATCATGGCTATCACGGCTCGCTGGCTGCAGCTTGTTAATCAGAACCTTATGGCTTGCGATCAGGCAGGTAACGCTGCTTTCCCGGCACTCCAGGCACTGCGCGCGCGCCCCGACAGCGCCACGCCGGCCCAACTGGTCCAGGCGATTGACAATCTCTCAAACCAGCTGGGACTACTCCGAATCGCTCTGGGTAACCTCCTGCACGCTCATGACGACGAACTCCGCGGAGCCGGGCGCTAGCCGGCCGCCCCGGCGGGCTCAGTAAGCCGGCCCACGGCATCCAGCCGGCGAACTATGCGGAAGTAGTGTTTTTTTTGCCAATTTTCCGCACGCTTTCCGCTTTTGGGAGTAGGGAGCCGGAGGCCCCTCTACCAAAATGCCGGAAGAAACTTCGCACGTAGCACGCCCATTCGAACCAGCATCGAACGCGCCGGTCCGCCGAACAGCCCGGCCGTCTCCCGGGGAAGCGGCGCCGGTTACGCGGGTGGGAGCCTGATCATGCTGCCCCTGCTGCTTGCGGGCCCCATCCTCCGCCGCACCGAACCCGCTCTGATCACCGTGTGGCTGGCATTGTCCGAGCCCCGGACGGTCGAAATCCGAATCTGGGACGGGCTGGCCCAGGACTCGAGCGGCGCTTCGCTGTTCTCCACAAACCTGCCCGCGATCCAGCCGCTCAGCAACGCCGTCTCCACGGTCCGCGCGGGCGACCGCCTGCATATCGCGGTGGCCAGCTTCAAACTTGCCCCGGCGAATGCCCTGCTGCCGGGCCGTACGTACTCCTACAACGTCGTCCTGCGCGATGACCAGGGCGGCGAGCAGGATCTGAAGAGCCTGGAACTGTTGCAGGACGGCCAGATCAACGGCAATCCCCACCTGGCCCTGGGATATGAGCCGGGCTTCCTGCCGACCTTCCAGCTGCCGCCCCTCGAACTGACGGACCTTCGCATCCTGCACGGCTCCTGCCGGCGCATCACCCAGACCATGGAGGACGGCATGGCGTGGATTGACGACCAGATCAGGGAAGCCCGTTTCAACGACCCTCTCCACCGGCCCCATCAGCTCTATCTGACCGGCGACCAGATCTACGCGGACGATGTCCCGCTGCCCCTCCTGCCGCAGTTGCTTGCCCGCGGCCGCGAGCTGCTGGGCAACAACGAGTTCCTGCCCACCCGGTGGCCCGGCCCCGGCGTGACCTACCGGCCCGCCGACGCGCACCACTTCCCGCCCGCTCTCCGTGAAGCCATCGTCATTTCCGAAGCGCGCTTCACCAGCACCGACTACCACAGTCATCTGTTGTCCTTCGGCGAATATTCGGCCATGTATCTTTTCTGCTGGTCGAATGTGCTCTGGGATATCAACGCGCTCCCGACCTTCGACGAGATCCTCGAGACCCTGTTCAACGGCTCCGGCTCGCGGGAACACTTCGGCGCCCTGCTCCAGACGCGCGACGCCTCCGACCAGCCGCGCATCGAGCCGGCCATGCTGCTCGGCTTCATGGATGCGCTGCTTCCGTCCGGAAGCGGGCCGAACCGGCTGAGCCTGGCCGAACTTCGCTCGGCGCTGAAGCCGCGCGACAAGCACGCGGGCGAACCCAAGTGGCGGCAGCCGCTGGATGCCGGCCGCCTCACGACGGAGCGGCTGCAGTCGATCCTGGACGAAGTCAATGCGGAGGCGAGCGCGGATGGCCCCGGCCGGATCGAGCCGGCGAATGACCAGGAGCGCGTCTGGCTGCAGGAAAAGCACCAGGGCCGGCGCAAGATCCACCGCACCGCCAGCCTGCTCACGGGGGAACAACTGGTCTTTTTCCGGCAGTTGTTTACGTACCTGCAGTCAAGCTGGGGCGGCCTCTTTCACACCGCCAAAAGCGAGCGGAACCTGCAGGTGCGGATGTTCTACAACGACCTGCCAAAGGTCCGGCGCGCCCTCGCCAACGTGCCGGTCTACATGATGCTGGACGACCACGAGGTCACCGACGACTGGAATCTCAATCCCATGTGGAAAGACCGGATCTACACCAACCCGCTGGGCAAGACCGTGCTGCGCAATGCAATCCTCGCCTACGCGCTCTTCCAGGGTTGGGGCAACGATCCGGAATACTTCGAGAGCGGTCCGGCGGCGGAACTGCTTGGCCTTTTGCCGCAGTTGTTCCCGAAGGACTTGACGACTCCGCCCGCCAGTGAGCCGCCGGCCGCCGAACGTGTCAGCGTCCTGTTCGGCCTCGACGGCGCCGCCAAGCCTCCCATCCGCTGGAACTACACCGTCAAGAGCGCGCGGCACCTGTTGATCGCCATCGACAACCGGACCCGGCGCAGCTTCGTCTCGCGCATCGGCCCGCCCGGCAATATCGCCATCGCCGCCATTCCCGATCAGATTCCGGCGGGGCCGCTCGATGCCGGCATCGAAGTGGCCATCGTGCTCGCGCCGCTGCCCGTGGTGGGACCGCCCGTTTTCGACGAAGTCGTCGCCCCGCTGGCTTACCGCGTCTATGACATGGCCAGCTTCTTCAAGGAAGGCGACCACAACCTCAAGAACATGCCGGGGACCAATCCCGACGCGATCGAAGCCTGGGCCTTCGATCCGAAGACCTTTGAAGCCCTGCTCAAGCGCCTGGAGCCGTTCCGCCGCATCGTGCTGCTGTCGGGCGACGTGCATAACGGATCCGCTCAGTTCCTCAGCTACTGGAAGAAAGGCGACACGCAGCCGGCCCGCTTCGTGCAATTCACTTCAAGCGGCGTGCGCAACGTCATGCCGGGATTTCTGCGGATGGTGGACCGCAGCTTCGCCGTGGTGCAGCGGATCATTCGCGCCAGGCTCGGCACGACGCGCCTGGGCTGGAATGAGAAGTCGCCGCCTCCCCTGAACCTCCCCGCCGAAGACGGCGGTGTGCCGCCGGCGCTTCGCACCAGGCTGGAATCGAGCCCGGTGCTGATCCCCGCCACGGGCTGGCCGGAGGCCGCCACCTTCAACCGCCCGCCGGACTGGCGCTGGCGGGCGCACGTAGTCCGCGATGAACGTCCCCACGCGGAGCGCCCCGAGAACGCCCGCCCGGCGCAACTGCCCGCCGGCACCGATGCCGCCACGGTGGAAGGCTACCGCGAGCTGGTGGCGCGCCATGTGAAGCAGTTCAAAGGCGCCACGCACGGGCGCCAGATCCTGATGGCGAATAACCTGGGACGCATCCGGTTTGAGCGGACTCCCACGGCGCTCTTCGCCGTCCAGGAGTTGTTCACGGCTCACCCGCAGGCGGCCGACCCGAAAAAGGGCGAACTGTACACCCTCCATCGCGTGCAGCTTGCCGCTCTGGGAGACGCGAAGATCGACGAGCCGGAGCCCACCCTGGGAGGCGCCGTATGAGCGACGGCAAAAAGCCCAGGAAAACGATTCCTCAGCGGGTGATCGGCTTCTTCGCCGACGTTTACGGCTGGGTCAAGGATACCTTCACCGACGAACAGGCCCGGGCGGCGCTGCTGACCGACCTCGGCCTGCCCGCCGACGCCGCTGCCGCGAAGATCGACATTCCCAAAGAGAAGCTCGACAGCCTGCAGCGATACCGCGCCGCCGCGGATGTGGATACCGCCGCATTCATGCAATCGGTGGACGACATGAAAGTCCTCTTCGAGGCGGTGCGGTCGTTCATCCGCGCCGCCGGAGTCAGCGAAGAGGCGGCCATCGAAGAGTACTCGCACCGCGCGTTTCAGGTTCTGTCCCTGAACTATGTGCGCATGCACCAGCCCGGCCTTTACTGGGCGGCGCAGCCCTTCGGCTTCATCGAGGAATCCCTCACCACACACTCCACGGCCAAAGCCTACCCGGAGCGCTTCGTTTCTTTCTTCAAAGGCATCGGAGATCATTTCAAGCAGCTCGGTGTCGGGCTCGAAACGGAAGAGGAAGCCAGGGGCCTCTCGGATCTCGTCTTCCTGCCGCTGGCGATGCTCGTTGCGATATTCCGGCGCTTGCATAAGATCTCGACCTTCAGTTACGGCTGGGAGCCGGAACCCGGCGCTGAATCCGTCCTGAGCGAGATCGTTTCCGACCGCATCTTTTCGTTCCTGATCCCGCAGCCGGACGGCTCGCCGGTCGACGTCAGCTGTTCCATGGTGTTCGTGCCCAGGCCGCATGGCGGTCCCGGCATGCTCGTCGCTTTCGGCGGCGGACTGGACCTGAACCTGCCCATCAATGACGAATGGACGTTCAAGTTCCGCATCCGCTCGGCCAATGCCGTCGATCTCTTCATCCCTTTCAACGGAACGGGCTTCAATCCCGGCGCAGCCGCCGATGCCGACGTCAGTTTCTCCATCGAGACAGGCGCCGGTGAGCCGGGCTCCCCATACATCCTGGGCATCGGCGGCCGCACGCGGCTTGAGTTCGGCCGCCTGGCTCTCTCCGGCGAACTCTCTTCCACTGGCGCCGGCCTCAAATTGACCGCGGCGGACAGCGCCCTGGTCATCAGCGCCTCCAAGGATGGAGACCAGTTCATCTCCGAATCGATGCCGCCGGACGAAACGCGCATCTCGTTTCAGTTCGGCATCGGGCTGTCGAGCAGCGGAGAGGTGTACCTGGAAGGAGGATCGGGACTCAAGTCCATCATCCCGGTCGCCAGGTCCGTCGGACCCCTCACGGTTCAGCACCTGGAGTTGAGCCTGGTCCCCAACCTGGAGGACGGCGCCTCCAACCTGGTGCTCTCCGCCACGGCCGCGGTCGCGTTTGATCTCGGCCCCTTACGCGCCAGCCTGGACCAGATCGGCTTCCGGTCCACGCTGGATTTCGCGAAAGAGGATGGCAACCTGGGCGAAGCGGACCTCTCGTTCGGCTTCGCTCCGCCGAAGGGCGTCGGGCTGGCGGTCGACGGCGAGGTGGTCAGCGGCGGCGGCTTCCTGCTGCTGGATCCCGCCCAGGGCCGCTATGCCGGAATCCTGCACCTGGATCTGGGCGGCGGCGTGGCGCTCAAAGCCATCGGCCTCCTCGATACGCGCCTTCCCGGAGGGGAGAAGGGATTCTCACTCCTGGCGATTATCACCGTCGAGGGCTTTCAGTCCATCCCGCTCGGTTTCGGCTTCTTCCTCTCGGGCGTGGGCGGCCTGATCGGCATCCACCGCACCATCCTGCAGGACCCGCTGCTGGCCGGCGTTCGCAACCACACCCTCGATCACATCCTCTTCGCCGAAGATCCGGTGCGCAATGCGCCCGCGCTGATCGCCGCCGTGGGCGCCGTGTTTCCGCCGTTCAAGGGGCGCCACCTGTTCTGCCTGATGATCCAGGCCACCTTCGGCAAGCCGGCGCTGCTGCATATCAACCTGGCGCTCGGCATCGAATTCGTCGGCGCCACCCGCTCCATCTCCAAGTTCTTCGTCATGGGCCAGATCAAGTCGCTGCTGCCCGACAAGAACCGCGATCTGATCCGGCTGCACATGGACGTGGCCGGAATCATCGATTTCGAGCTGAAGACGGCGGCCTTCGAAGCGGCGCTCTTCGATTCCCGCCTCGCCCGCACCTTCACCATCAGCGGGCAGATGGCCCTGCGCGCCAGCTGGGGCGCTTCGCCCGACTTCGCCCTGGCCATCGGCGGGTTCCATCCGGACTTCAAAGCGCCCGCCGGCTTCCCGAAGCTGAAGCGCGTCTCCATCAGTCTCAGCGAGGGCGACAATCCGCGCATCCGCTGCGAGGCCTATTTCGCCTTGACTTCCAACACCACCCAGTTCGGAGCCAAGGTCGAGGTCTTTGTCAAAGTCTCCAAGTTTTCCGTCCAGGGCTACAGCATGTATGACGTGCTGGTGCAGCACGACCCGCTTCACTTCAATGCGGCCTATGAGTCCATGATGCAGCTGAAAGCCGGCAACACGAATCTCTTCATGGTCCGGCTGCGCGGCCAGCTCATCGGGCCCAGTCCCCTGCACATCAGCGGCAAGGCCACCTTCGGCATTCTGTGGTGGGATTACACCGTCAGTTTCGACAAGACGCTTGCCCGCGGCGAACGCCCGCCCGTGCCCGAACCCGTGGATGCGGGCGCGCTTCTGTTGAGCGCGCTGCGCGATTCCGGCAACTGGAGCCATGAGATCGCGGCGGCCGACCGCGCCCTGGTCACCCTGCGCGAACCGGCGCCGGGCGGTGAGATCCTGATCCATCCTTTGAGCAGCCTCTCCGTGCGCCAGCGCGTGCTGCCGCTCGATCGTGAAATCGCCCGCTTCGGGAGCGCCCGTCCCGCCGGCGCGCGCGAGTTCCGCATCACGGAGCCTCGCGTGAACGGGCAGGCGGCCGAACTGGCCGCGGTCTCGGAGTACTTCGCCCCCGCGCAGTTCTTCGATATGCCCGACGACCAGAAGCTCTCCGCGCCATCCTTCGAATTGATGACGGCGGGCGTTCGCATCGGCGGCGCCGCGGCTGCGTTCGGCGGGCCGGTGATGGCCGATCTGAGCTATGAGGAGATCGTAGTCGATTCGTCTGCGCCGGCCGGGCCCGTCCCGCCTGCGCCGCCCGCGCCGCTCGACGCCGGGTCGCTGTTTGTGCAGGTTCAGTGGGGCGCGGCGAAACAGAGCGCCGCGCGCACCGCGGGCCGCGCCAAGTATCGCAGTGAGCGTCCCGGCGTCGAGATCCTGGAACCCCGGTTCGCCATCGCGCGCGTCGACGACACCGCGCAGCCCGCCGCGGCCGCCGATCTGACCTTCTCGGAAGCCAGGGCGGCCTTGCGCCGGATGCGGCGCGACGACCCCGCCGCCGTGAAACTGCTGCAACTGGTCCCCCAACCACAGGAAGTGGAGAGTTGAGCCCATGCCCGAAACCGATTTCGCCGCGCTTCAATTTCTTCCCTGGGTCCGGCAAGGCGCCGCCGCCGCGATCACCGATGGCGGCGCTTTGCAGGTCAGCTTCAAGGTGAACGCCGATGAGGTCGCCGTGCCCATGCGCCTGTTCGGGCCCGGCGCCGTCACCGGCATCGATCCCAAGCAGATCATCCGCATGGAGCCGCGCCCCGGTACGCTGGACTTCACGCCGTACAACTTCCCCGCCATCGAGTTTGACCGGCCCGACTTTCCCTGGCTCTTCACGCCGGCGAAAAGCGACGGCAGCGACCGCATCCGTCCCTGGATCTGCCTCATCGTGGTTCGCAAACAGCCGGGCGTCGAACTGCGATTCCATCCAGGCGCCGTGCTGCCCACCCTCGAGATCAAGGCCCCCGCCAGCCCCGGCCGGGAGCTGCCCAATCTCGAGGAGTCCTGGGCATGGGCGCACGCGCAGGTGGCCGGGCGCTCGGGCGCATCCTCGCCCGCGCAAGGCCTGGCCGATCCCGCGCTCAACCTGTCGCGTCTGATGTGCCCCCGCAAGCTCGAGCCGGACACCGAATACATCGCCTGCGTCGTGCCCGCTTTCGAGAGCGGCCGCAAGGCCGGACTCGGCCTCCCCGTCGACGGGCCTGAAGACTTGAAGCCCGCCTGGACGTCCGGCGACACCGCGCCCGGCGAGATCCTGCTGCCCGTCTATCACTCCTGGGAGTTTCGCGCCGGCCCGCCCGTGGATTTTGAGTCCCTGGTGCGCCTGCTCAAGGCCCGCCCGCTGCCGGAAAAAGCCGGCAAGCGCGACCTCTGGATCGGCCGGGCGGGTTCCGGTTTGCCCCTCATGGCGCCCGGCGAGGAAGGAGCCATTCTCGCGCTCGAAGGCGCTCTGCGCCCGCTGAATGCTCAACCCGGCCCCTGGCCGGCCGCTTCGCGTGAAGCCTTTCAAACCAGACTGCGCGCCGTGCTCAACGCGCCCGCGGACGCGCTCGACGCTGGCGCGGCCGACCCGGTCGTCGCCCCGCCCATCTACGGCCGCTGGCACGCTGCCAGGAACCGAGTGGAGTTGAACGGCGGCCAGCCGTCCTGGCTTCACGAGCTCAACCTCGATCCGCGCCACCGGGTCGCCGCCGGGCTCGGCGCCGAAGTGGTTCGCCGCGATCAGGAGTCCCTCATGGCGGCCGCCTGGGAACAGGTCGGGCAGATCGAGCAAGCCAATCAGCTGCTGCGGCGGGCCCAGCTGGCTCGTTCGGTCTCCTCTTCCCTGCACGCGCGGCATTTTCAGAGAATGCCGGAGAGTACGCTGCTGCAGGTCACCGCGCCCGCGCACGCCAGGTTGCGGGCAGTCTCTCTGCCCAATCAGGCGCCGCCGCCGCCCTCGCTCACGCTCCACGGCCAGATCTCGCGCAGCGCCACGCGCCCCCCGGCGCCGCCCCTGCGCAAAGCGATTCGCCCTCGCGGCCCGGTCCTCCGCAGGGCTCCGGAGATAGGCGCCGCCGCCCCGGCGCCCGCGCCTTCTCCGGCGATGGTGACCATCAACGCCCTGTCCGATGTAATCTTCGCGGCTCGGCCGGATCTGAAAGCCAGAGTGCGCTCGCGCGGCGTCACCCCACAGGAGCTGAGTCCCGTCACGCCGAGAGCCGGCTTCGTGTGGGTCTTCACCCTGCAAGCCGACGGCGGTGCCCTGTTGCCCGGCCACTGGGAGCGCCAGCGCGCCGGACAGCCCCCGGCCGCTTTCAGCCCCGCCTACCTGAACTTCCAGGCCGCGGCCATTCCGCACGAGGCCCGCTTCCTTCAGCCGCCGGGCGCCGCGCTGCAATTCCAATTCACCCTCAGCAGCATGGCGGCTCCGCTCCTCGCGCAGCTTGACCCTGCCGCCACCATCGCCGCGCGCGTGACGGCGCGCATCCGGCGCACCGCCGCTTTCGCCGCTTTCGCCGCCGAAGATCCGCTCGCGCCCATCCTGGCCGCGCCCGAATTCCCGCGCCCCATGTACGAGGCTCTGCGCGATCTCTCGCCGGACTACCTGTTGCCCGGCCTCGAGCATGTCCCGCCGAACACGGCGACCGTGCTCGAAACCAACCCCGTATTCATCGAGGCTTTCATGGCCGGGCTCAGTGTGGAAATGGCTCGGGAGCTGTTGTGGCGCGAGTTCCCAACCGACCAGCGCGGCACCTACTTCCGGCAGTTCTGGGCCGCCGCGGCGCCGGCCGGGCGCCGCCAGATACAGGCCATTCACCAATGGCAAAATCCGCTGGGAAGGAATCCCGAGCCCGGCGATGTCCAGGCATCGCTCGTTCTGCTGCTTCGCGGCGAACTCCTGCGCCGCTACCCCAACACCGTCATCTACGCCAGGAAGGCCGTGATGTCCGGGTCCCGCCGCGTGCCCGGGGGGATGGAGAAGTATCCGCTCTTTCGCGGCTCCCTCGAGCCCGATGTGACTTTCCTCGGCTTCGACCTCACTCCCGGTGAGGCGCGCGGCGGCCCTGCCGATCCCGGGTGGTTTTTCGTCCTGCAGGAGCAGCCTTCCGCGCCCCGCTTCGGCCTCGACAAAGCCTCGGGCTTTGCGGGCGCCATCCCGAATGCCGCGAAATGGAGCGACCTGACCTGGGGCCATCTCGCGGCCAGCCAGCAGGCCTTCGACGCGCTGACGCATGTCCCCGCCTCCGGCCCGCTGCCCGAGACTTCCGCCATCACCCAGCCTCCGGGAATCGCCTGGGGCAGGAACTCGGCGCACCTGGCCTTCGCCACACACCAGCAGGCTGTGCGCATTGCCATTCATGCCAGTGACATGATTCCACCGCCCTCCAGCGAGGTGATCCAATGACGCCCGTAACCCTTTCCTCCGCGCCGCTCGGGCCTGCCGACCGGCCGCTGGTCCTTTTTCCGGTCCGGCTGGAGACGCGTTTTTTCCCCGCCGCCGGGGGCGCATCCCTTCTCAAAATCCGCGTCTATCCCGACACCATTCACGCCGATACGCACGAACCCGCCGTCACCGCCGGCGAGGCCGAATGGGGACGCCACTACTGGGAGACGGTCTGGCGCGCGGCCAGCGACGAGGAGCGCCGCAAGGCCGCCTGGCGTCAACTGGCGGAGCGCTATGAGCCTCAGCGCGCCTCCTGGGTGGCGTGGCATCTGCGTCCTCTCAATCCCGAAGACCGCCCGGCGGACCCGATCGCTCCCGATGCGCCGCTGAACCCGCCGCCGCGCTTTCCGGAGCCGCCTCAGCTGAAGATCCAGGCCGAGCCCTGGACGCGGCCTCCCTGGACACGCGTTCTGCCCGACCGTTGGATAGCCCTCGGCTACGTGGCCGGCGCTGTCGTAGCCGTCGCGGAAGGCAGCCCGATTCTCGACCCCCTGCCGCTCGGCCCGTCTCCCGCTTCCGAGCCGGAATTTCAAGATGATCAGGCGCCGGTCGACGACGGCATGAAGTGGATGGTCGATTTCGCGGAAGCGGTTCGCGTGGGCATGGGACTGGAAATGGCTCTGCCTGGCTCCATCGCTGCCCTGGACCGCCTGCTCGTCTTCGGCGTCAAAGGGTCGCTTGACAGCGCCGCCTCCGCCCAGCGCCTGTCCGAACTGTTCGCGGCCCACAGCTACACGCAGGGATTCAGCTTCCTGGCGCCAGGCACGCCCTCGAACAACACCGCCGAAACTCCGTCGGGCTTCACGTCCTTCGACCCCGGTTACGATACGAGCTTCCAGACTCACCAGGAGCAGAACATTCCCGGCGGCACATCGAACGCAGGCCTCATCGCGAACGCGCTCGGTATTCCCGCCGCGGCGTTCACCCGCATGGAGCGCGCGGGCGCGGATGACATGGCCGGCGCGCGGCACATGAACACCGCCCTGTGGCAGGCCACCTGGGGCTACTTCCTGGAGCAGATGATGGGCGACGCCTTGCCGGAAGACGAGCCCGAAGCCACCATCGACTGGCTGCGGCGGCACTTCATCGATCACGTGCGCGCCTCCGGTCCGCTTCCCGCCATCCGCTGCGGGCGGCAGCCTTACGGCCTGGTTCCGGTAAGTTCACTCGACCTTTGGGCGCTGCGCCCCGAGGACGGCACGCAAGTGCAGCAAACCAGGAATCTCATCTCGGTCCTGACCAGGCTCCGCGCGGTCTGGATGCGCGGGGCGGCTCACGCAGCCCGTATCGGCAGGACCGCCGACCCGCGGCAGGACCTCCTGGAAGTCCTGCGCCTCCAGCCAACCTCCAACGTTTACGCCGTTCGTGCGGCTGTCGGACGCCATTACTTCCAGAACCTCTGGCAGTTTCAGTTCGTTGACCTGGGCGGCGCCGGCTGGTGGACAAGGCTGTCGCAACTCGTCAATGCCACGCTGAACGCGGCGGGTTTCGGCGGACTGAACTCCCGCCTGGTCAATACCGTCTACTCGGATATCGAATCGCCGTTGAAGGCGGCTCTGGTGCAGGCGGGGGCAGCGGCCGCGGATACGCGCCTGGCGCCCGATTTCATCCAGCTGCTGCTCAACACTTCCGTCGCCGGGATCCGCGATCAGACCTTGCCGGAGCCCAGGCCCGGCGGCCTGCTCTATACGCTCTTGCGCCATGCCGCTCTGCTCGAGTACACCAGAGCGGCGCAGAACATCCTCATCGCTCGCGGACTCATGACGCCTCTGCAGCGCCGGGATCCGGAGATCATCGACGTGGACGGCTCTCCTTTCACCTCGCGGAAGCAACTCGCCATGGTCGTGCCGGCCGTATCGCCGCAGCCGCTCGAAGTCTATCTCCACCAGCTCACGTCATTCGCTGATATTTCCGTCCGGCAGCTGGGCCAGTTCCGTGAGAGCCTGCAGCACCTCTCCGCGCTCACCGTGCCGGAACTCGAGCGCCACATGACGGGAACGCTGGACCTCTGCTCCTATCGCCTGGATGCCTGGATCACCTCGCTGGCCGCCCGGCGCCTGATGGACATGCGGCAGGCGAACCCGGAAGGCGTCTATCTGGGAGGTTACGGCTGGGTGGAGAACCTGAAGCCGGCCGCGCCGCGTCCGGCCGCGGCTACCGTTCCGGAAGAATCATCCCCGCCGCCCCTGGAGCTGCCGGACAATCCCGGCTTCATTCACGCGCCCTCGCTGGCGCAGGCGGCCGCCGCCGCGGTTCTGCGCAGCGGGCACCTCACGCACCGCAACGTCGAGTCCGGTAAGCTGCTCGCCATCGACTTGTCGTCCGCCCGCGTTCGTCTGGCCAAGTGGCTGCTCGACGGCGTGCGGGCCGGCCAGCCGCTCGGCGCCCTGCTGGGCTACCGCTTCGAGCGCGGTCTGCATGAAGGCCACCCCGGCGTCGAACTGGACCGCTTCATCGCCCCGTTCCGCCGCATGGCGCCCCTGGCGGGCGCGGCGCTCCACCCCGCCAATGGGGAGCCGGTCGAAATGATCGCCGCCAACAACGTGGCCGATGGCCTGAGGCTCCAGCAGATCTGGCGGCAGGCCCAAACCAACCAGGACCAGTTCTTTCTGCAGCTGGGACCGCTCACGGATGCGGAAAAGGCGGCGCTGCGAGCCGAGCTCGCGGCGCTGGATGACGCCGTGGATGCGCTCAGCGACACGTTGCTGGCGGAAGGCGTGCATCAGGCGGTGCTCGGCAACCACTCACGCGCCTCGGCGACGCTGGACGCTGTGGCTCGCGGCGAGGCGCGCCCGCCCGAACTGGATGTCATAGAGACCCCGCGCAGCGGCATCGCACTGACGCACCGGGCCCTGGCTCTCTTCAGCGGACCGGCCCCCGCTGTTCCCTGGCCCCAACCGCGCTTCCCCTTCCGCGCCGAAGCCGAGCCGCACTTGAACGCGTGGGCCGGCCGGTTGCTCGGCGACCCGGCGCGCGTACGATGCCGGGTCGAGCGGCTCCATCCCGAAACCGGGATTGTCACGGACACGCGCGAAGTGCGCATGAGCGACCTCGCCCTCTCGCCGCTCGACTTTGTCTACGCCGACGAGAGCGGCGCGCAATTCCAGCGCTCCGAGATCGAGCAGCGCCTCATTCTGCACGCCACGCGGCAGGCGCCCGGCTTCGGCCCTGACGAACTGCTTCGCGTCAATCTGGATCGCGATCCGTCCTGGGACCCGCGCGATCTCAGCGGCAACGAATTCTCCGAACTGCTGCGCGCCGTGCGCGCGCTGATCACGCGCGCCCGCGGCATCGATGGCCGCGACCTGGTGGCAACCGGCATCGCCGGCGCCGGCGGCATCGACGAGAAGGACCTCGCCCGGCGTGCCGCCCGGGCTATGGCATCGCTGGAAGGAGCGCTCGCCGGATTGCGCGCCAGGCTGAACGGCCCGCCGGCGGAGATCGCGGATGTGCTGCTGCCGTTCGCCCACTTCGGCATTCCGGGCGCTATCCCATCTGCATCCCTGCCCGCCCAGGCGCAGTCCGTGGAGCGCGAAGCGGCGGGGCGCCTGGCGCGGGCGCAGGCCGCCGGCACGCCGCTCGACGCCCTGTCCGAGGTGTTCGGCCAGTCCTTCGTGATTGCGCCGCTGTTCCGGCCCCCCAACGCCGATGATCTGGCCGCGGCCTGGGCGCGGAGCGACCGCCTGCTGGGCGGCAATCCCGCCGAAGCGCTCACCTGGCTCACTCGCGCCGCGCGCGTGCGCGAGGGGGCGGCCCGCCTCGAAGATGCCTTCCGCTACGCCGAGGCGCTCGACACGGGCGCGGAACTCGACCTCCGCGTCGCGCAGCTGCCCCTGCGCGAGAATGACCGCTGGGTTGCGCTGCCCTTGACCGGCGGCCGCCCGGTCAGCGCCGGCACCCTCTCCCTCGTCGCCCAGATGAGCGGCGCTTTCGACCCGCGCCAGCCGGTCGCCGGCCTGCTCCTCGACGAATGGGTCGAGACCGTGCCGAACGCGACGGAAACCACGGCCGTGGCTTTCCAGTACGACCGGCCGGACGCCACCCCGCCGCAAGCCGTGCTCATCGCCGTGCCTCCCGGCGCCGACCTCGCCTGGACCGCCGGAAGTTTGCAGAAGGTCCTGCTCGAGACCATGGACCTGGCCAGGATGCGTGTAGTGGATCCCGGGCTGCTCGGCGAGACCCGGCATTTCCTGCCGGCGCTGTATTTCGCCTCCAACGCCCAGGGCGATACGGTCTCCACCGATTGGGCCCCGCTCACGCAATAGGAGAAACAGACGATGCCTTCCATCACCAGTTGGATCCGGCTGGAACCCGCCGCGCGCAGCGCCGGCGAAATCACGGGGCTCGAAGCGCGCATCCACGATCCGCTCTGGCTGCTCGGCCGCCAGTGGCAGCTGGGTGAGTTCCAGGGTTCCGACGGCGGCTCGCCGGTGGCGGCCCGCCTGCGGGCGGAGTCGGCCCTGCTGACCCGCTATCACCCGGGCCTGCCGGAAGGAAACGCAAAGGGCCGTCCCTACAACGGGAAGACGCAGCCGCTCGAGACTCTGGTCGAGCGCGAGCCCGTGCGCGGGCGCGCCGGCCTGCTGCCGAAGGTCGACGCCGGGCTTCACTTCCTGCGCCTGCTGAAGCGGCGAGGCCTGGGTGTCCGGTATCGCGATGCCTACGTACGCAGATACGCGGTCGCGCCGCTCACCACCGGGGAGCGGTCGCAGTTCGATCCTGCCAGCATCCGGTCCTTCGACCTGCTGGCAGGCCGTGTGCCGGACGGCGACCGCCTCTATGCGGATCTTAAAGCCGCAAGCCCCAAGCTGCCCGCCGAACCCGTCGTCGATCCCGCCGATGTCGCGCAGGTCGAGGCCGCTGCCGGGGAGTGGCTCGCCTGGTACGAGTCCCTGTTCTCCGAACCCGCTGCGGAGGATTCCGCCTGGCTCGACGAACGGATGGAATACGCCTTCGCCGTCTCGGCGCCGGCATCGGCCGGCGAGCGCGCGCTGGTCGCCCGGGAATACATCGACGGCCAGCTCGACTGGTACTCTTTCAACTCCGCGCCCGGTCTTTCGCTCGGCGCCTCCGGCGACGCCCCGCCGAAACAGATCACCCGTACCGCGATCCCGGCGGCCGTCACGTTCCGCGGCATGCCGGCTCCCCGCTGGTGGGAGTTCGAAGATGCGCAGGTCGATTTCGGCGCCGTCGACGCCGGACCGGAGGACCTTGCGCGCATGCTGCTGATCGAGTTCGCCGTCGCTTACGGCAACGACTGGTTCGTCATCCCCGTCGAACTCGAGACCGGCTCGCTGTGCACGGTGCGCTCTCTCGTCGTTACCGACACGTTCGGCGAGCGCTACGCGATTCCCGATACGGCTTCGGGCGGCGACGTCTGGCGCATGTTTCAGCTCACGCCCGATCAGCCCGCGGCCGCGCCCGCCGGGCCCAGTTGTCTCTTCGTTCCGCCCGTGGTGCTCAAGAACGTGCAAGGCCCGCCCATCGAGGACGTGGTCTTCTTCCGGGACGAGATGGCCAACCTGGCGTGGGCCGTGGAGCGGGTCGTCGAAGCGCCCGGCGGGCGCCCGCTCAACCGGCATGACGAGTACGCGCAAAAGCCGCCCGCCCAGGCAGGGTCCGGCGCCCCGGCTGGAACCCTCACCTACGCACTCTCATCCAGCGTGCCTGATCACTGGGTTCCTCTCGCCCCGGTGCAGATCAACGGATCGCGCGCCATCCGGCTGCGCCGCGCCGCGCTGCTGGACGCCGCGGGGACGCCGCAGTTCAACCGCGCCAGGGGCCGTATTCTCACGCCGCGCCCCGGCCGGAAACTGGACCTCTATGAAGAGGAAGTTCCGCGCGAAGGCCTCCGGGTCACGCGCAATTACCAGTACACGCGCTGGATCGATGGCTCCACGCACCTGTGGGTCGGCCGGCGCAAGGACATCGGTCGAGGAGAAGGTGCGAGCGAGTTGCGCTT
>JADZAF010000238.1 GCA_020852755.1 Bryobacterales bacterium | reverse complement strand
TGCCAGCAGGCCGTCTGCGCACCCACCCGGGCCAGCCTGCTCACCGGGACCCGCCCCGATACCACCGGCGTGCACGACCTCCAGACCCCGCTCAATACCGTGCGGCCCGATCTCGTCAGCCTGCCCCGCCACTTCAGGAACAACGGTTACCGGACCGTCTCCCTCGGCAAGATCTATCACCACGCCAACGAAGATCCTCACGCCTGGAGCGAGCCTCCGTGGCTGCCCAAGGGCGATTGGTCCGGCGGCTGGCGCGCCTACCGCGACCCCCTCTCCGATCTCGCCGTCCGCCAGAGCGACGCCGTGCTGCGGGCCGCCTGGGAGCGCGAGCGCAAGGCCGGCGGCCGGCCCGCCCCGCCGCAGTACGGCCGCGGCCCCGCCTACGAAGGCCCCGCCGTGCCCGACAGCGCCTACCCCGACGGCATGACCTGCGACAAGGCTGTCGAAGAACTGCGCCGCCTGCGCGATCAGCCCTTCTTCCTCGCCGCCGGCTTCCTCAAGCCGCACCTGCCCTTCAACGCTCCCAAAAAGTATTGGGACCTCTACTCCCCGGAGGACATCGAACTTCCCGCCCGCGGCGAATGGCCCGAGAACATGCCCAGGCTCGCCGGCTCCGACTGGGGCGAGCTGCGCGCCTATAGCGGCATTCCCCGCCAGGGGCCCGTGGATGAAACCACCCTCCGCATGCTCATCCACGGCTACTACGCCTGCGTCAGCTACACCGACGCCCAGGTCGGCCGCCTGCTCGCCGAACTCGACCGCCTCGGTCTGCGTGAGAACACCGTTGTGATCCTCTGGGGCGACCACGGCTGGAAGCTCGGCGACTATGGCGCCTGGTGCAAGCACACCAACTTCGAACTCGATACCCGCGTCCCCATGATCCTCTCCCTCCCCGGCGCCCGGAACGCCGGCGCCGCCACCAGCGCTCTGGTGGAGTACGTCGATATCTACCCCACCCTCGCCGAAGCCTGCGGCCTCGCCGTCCCCGACCACTGCGAGGGCAAAAGCATGCTGCCCCTGTTCGAGCACCCCGCCCGCAAATGGAAAGCCGCCGCCTTCAGCCAGTACCCGCGCGGCGGCGGCATCATGGGCTAGTCCCTGCGCACCGAACGCTGGCGCTACACCGAGTGGATCCGGCGCCAGTCCGGCGAAATCGAGGCCCGCGAACTCTACGACCACGCCGAAAGCCCGGTCGCGGACGTTAACCTGGCCGGCCTCGCCGAACACGCCGCCACCGTCCGCGAGCTGTCCGCCCTCCTCGACGGCGGCCGGGGCTGGCGCAAGGTCCGCGAGCAGGTATAGCTCCCGGCGATAATCGTAGTGTGGCGCGAGCACTGCTCAGGACGAGTGTAGCGGCGGGTTTTGTCTTCCTGCTTTCCGCCGCGCCTCCCGTTGCGGAGATCGCCGTCGACTACCCGGAGCCCGGCTCCGTCTTCCCTTCGGACTTCGCGCCTCCCACCTTTCTCTGGCGCGATCCGTCCAAGGCCGCCCGCCTCTGGCGTATCGAGGCCTCCTTCTCCGGCGGAATCCCGCCCCTGCGTGCCGTCTCCCGCGGGCCCCGCCTGCGCCTCGGTCCCATCGATCCCGACTGCGTCGCGGAAACCAACCAGCCCCCGGCCCTGACGCCGCTCCTGGCCGCTGCCCGCACCTGGAAGCCCACCCGCGCCGCCTGGGAGACCATAAAGAAATACTCCGCCGGCCGTCCGGCCCGGATCACCATCACCGGCCTGACCCCGGCCGGCCAGGTCGTCTCCCGCGGCGCCATCGCCATCCGCACCTCGACCGACCCGGTCGGCGCCCCCATCTTCTACCGCGATGTCCCCCTGATGCCCACCGAAACTTCCACCGGCATCATCAAGCCCATCGCCCCTTACGCCGTCCGCCTGGTTGCCTGGCGCCTGCGCAGCGTCTCCGAGTCTTCCAGCCGCCTGGTGCTCGAGAACCTTCCCGTGTGCGCCAACTGCCACTCCTTCTCGAGCGACGCCCGGACCCTGGGTATGGACCTCAACGGCCTCCGCAACAACAAGGGACTCTACATGCTGGCTTCCGTAAGCCCGCGCACCGCCATCCTCAGCCGGGATGTCATCCAGTGGAGCACCCCCGAGGGCGCGCTGAAAGGCGACCTCCGCGTCGGATTCATGTCGCAGGTCTCCCCCTGCGGCCGGTACGTCGTCACCACCATCAATCCGGAACCCGTGCCTCCCGGCGGCCGCGAGCCGCCCAACAACTATTACGTGCAGAATTTCAAGGACTACCGCTTTCTGCAGGTTTTCTATCCCACCCGCGGCATCCTGGCCTGGTACAGCCGCGCGACCGGCGTCCTGCGGCCCCTGCCGGGCGCGGACGACACCCGCTATGTTCAGATGGGCGCCGTCTGGAGTCCCGGCGGCAAGTACCTGGTCTTTGCCCGGGCCGCCGCCAAGGACCCAAACCCCGGCGGCGCTCCCCCGGCCCGGTACGCCAACGATCCGAACGAGAACCAGGTGCGCTACGACCTCTACCGCGTCCCCTTCAATGAGGGCAGGGGAGGCGCCGCCGAGCGCATCCCCGGCGCTTCGCAAAACGGAATGAGCAACAGTTTCCCCAAAGTCTCTCCCGACGGCCGATGGATCGTGTTCGTACAGTCCCGCAACGGCCAGTTGATGCGCCCTGACAGCCGCCTGTTCATCGTCCCCTTCGCCGGCGGTTCGGCCCGGCTCATGCGCTGCAATACGCCCCTGATGAACTCCTGGCACAGCTTCTCCCCTAACGGGCGCTGGATGGTTTTCTCCTCCAAGAGCCGCTCGCCGTACACCCAGATGTACCTGACCCACATCGATTCCAGCGGCAATGACAGCCCTCCCATCCTGATCGAGAACTCCACCGCCTCCAACCGCGCCGTCAATCTGCCCGAGTTCCTCAACCTCCCGCCGGACGGGCTTCAAACCATCGGCGGCCCGGCCCTGGATTACTACCGCTTCTTCGACCGGGCCCTGTATCTGCAAAGGCAGTCCCGCCACCAGGAGTCCGCCGCCTTCTGGCAAAAGGTCCTGGAAATCGACCCGGACGACGACCTCGCCCACGGCAACCTGGCCCTCGTACTCGCTCTCTCAGGCCGCCGCGCCGAAGCCGGCCCCCACTTCGCCCGCGCCCGCGAAATCCGCCGGAACAGAGCCCGCCAGCTCCCCAAGTGAACCTCCCGGCACGCATTCGAGGGCGTCAGAATAGGCGCTTCGGCTCTCATGCTCCGGGTCTATAATCACGGGCGGCCAGGCAGCCAATACGGAAAGGGGAACCATGCGAACTGCCGCGGCACGCGACTGCGCCGGGCTCCGGGGGCCCTTGTGTTTCCTGCGAACACTTGATTCGCTCCGCTTTGTGAACCGCCTAACGCCCCCCTCCTGCCCCGCGTGGAGCTTGCTGCCCGGCCTGCGTCATACTGGAGTCACTGCGTTGCCGTGACGCCCACGACAGGCGTTCATGGACCAGGCCTTCAGGTCTGCGCTGGATCCTGGGTTCCGGCGCACGCGCCACGCTGACTGCCGCGCGGGCTGCGACGCCCGCCACGGTGTCCCGACGTCTGCGGTTTCCGGGTTTGCGATATGGACTCGGCTAACGCAATCGCCAATACCGCGCCGAGTCTCTTCGACGGCGGCGGCCAGATGGGCGGGCTTATGCGCTCCATCGATTGGGCCCAGACCCCCGTCGGTCCGGTCGAGTCCTGGCCCCAGAGCCTCAAAACGGCGCTCAGCGTCCTGCTCAAGCAGCGCACCGCCGTTTTCATCTTCTGGGGTCCGGAGCACGTTCAGTTCTATAACGACGCTTACCGTCCCATCCTCGGCACCAAGAAACATCCCGCCGCCATGGGCCAGCGAGGGGCCGACTGCTGGCCCGAAATCTGGGACATCATCCTTCCCATGCTCAAAACCGTCCACCGCGGCGAGTCCACCGCCGTCGAGGACGGCCTGCTCGTCATCGACCGCAGCGGCTACCTCGAAGAAGGTTATTACACCTACACCTATAGCCCCATCGTCGAGGAGTCCGGCACCGTCGGCGGCGTTTTCTGTGTGGTCTACGATACGACCGGCCGCGTGATCGGCGAACGCCGCCTGCGCACCCTGCGCGACCTGGCCAGCCGCACCATGGCCAAGGAGTCCGAAGAAGCCTGCCGCGCCGCCGTCGCCACCCTCGCTCTCAATCCCTACGACGTCCCCTTCACCGCCTTGTATCTCTACGACGACGACCGCGCTTCCGCCCGCCTGGTCGGCTCCACCGGCGTTCCGCCCGGATCTCCCGCCAGCCCCGCCGTTATTGCCTTCCAGGGCGGGGAACTCTCCGTCCTCGCCCAGGCCGCCGGCCTCTCGGCGGTAGTCGAAATCCCGGACCTCGCCCGGCGCATCGGCCCTCTTCCCGGCGGCCCCTGGCCGGCCGGCGCCGAGTCCGGCATCGTGTTGCCGCTGGCCATCCCCGGCCAGCCTCTTCCGGCCGGATTCATGGTCGCCGGCATCAGCCCCCGCAAGCGGCTCGACTCCGGCTACCGGTCCTTCTTCGAGCTGGTCGCCGGCCAGATCGCCACCGCCATCGCCGAAGCCCGCGCTTACCAGGAAGAGTGCAAACGCGCCGAGGCCCTGGCCGAACTCGACCGCGCCAAGACCACCTTCTTCAGCAACGTCAGCCACGAGTTCCGCACCCCCCTCACCCTCATGCTCGGGCCCCTCACCGACATCCTCACCCGGCCCGGCCTCTCCGTCGAGGAGTGCCGCGATTCCATCGCCCTGGCCCACCGCAACTGCCTCCGGCTCTTCAAGCTCGTCAACACGCTGCTGGATTTCTCCCGCATCGAGGCGGGCCGCGTGCGCGCCCGCTACGAACCCACCGACCTTGCCACCCTTACCAGCGACCTCGCCAGCGTCTTCCGCTCGGCCGTCGAGCGCGCCGGCCTCCGCCTGCTTGTCCGCTGCCCGCCCCTGCCCGAGCCCGTGTTCGTCGACCGCGAGATGTGGGAGAAGATCGTCCTCAACCTGCTCTCCAACGCTTTGAAGTTCACCTTCCACGGCGAAATCGAAATCGCTCTCCGTCAGGCCGGCGGCCACGCGGAACTCACCGTGAGCGATACCGGCGTGGGAATTCCCGCCTCCGACATCGGCCGCGTCTTCGACCGCTTCCACCAGATCGAGGCCACCCGCGGCCGCTCTCAGGAGGGCTCCGGTATCGGCCTGGCCCTGGTTCAGGAGCTCACCCGGCTGCATGGCGGCAGCGTGATCGCCGAGAGCGTGCTGAACCGGGGCAGCACCTTCACCGTCCGCATCCCCCTCGGCAGCGCCCACCTGCCGCCCGAGAGGATTGGCATTGCCGCTCCCCCTGCCCCCTCCCTCGGCGCTCAGCCGTTCCTCGAGGAGGCCCTCCGCTGGCTGCCCGACAGTGTCTCCGGCGGGCCTCTGGACCCCATCGCCACCCACCAGCCCCTGGGCCGGGACACCTTGCCCGGCCCCGGCAGGTCCGGCGAAAAGCCTCGCGCCCGCATCCTCGTCGCCGACGACAACGCCGACATGCGCGATTACCTGCGCAGGCTCTTCGCCCCGCACTACCAGGTCGTCACCGTGGCCGGCGGCGCCGCCGCCCTGGATGCCGTCCGCCAGGACCCTCCCGACCTGCTCGTCGCCGACATCATGATGCCCGGCCTGGACGGCTTCGCCCTGCTCCAGGCCATCCGCTCCGACTCCAGACTCGCCGCCCTCCCCGTCATCCTGCTCTCCGCCCGCGCCGGCGAGGAGTCCCGCGTCGAGGGGCTCCAGGCCGGCGCCGACGATTACGTGGTCAAGCCCTTCAGCGCCCGCGAGCTGCTGGTCCGCGTCTCCTCCCGCCTGGAGATCGCCCGCCTCCGCAAGGAAGCCGCCGAAGCCGAGCTGCGCAATCTCCGTACCCTCATTCAGGACGCACCCGCCGCCATGGCCCTGCTCAACGGACCGGACCACGTTGTCCAGCTCGTCAACCGCGAATACCTCCGCGTCACCGGCCGCTCCGAAACGGACCTGCTCGGTAAACCGGTTCGGGAAGCCCTCCCCGAAATCGCCCTCCAGAAATTCCCGGAACTCCTGGACACCGTCTTCCAGACCGGCGAGCCCGCCGCCGGCTCCGAAGTGCTCGCGCGGCTCGACCGGCGCGGCAGCGGAGAATTGGAGGACAAGTACTTCAATTTCCTCTATCAGCCCTGGAAGGATCACAACGGCCGCACTCAGGGCGTTTTCGTCCACGCCGTGGACATCAGCGAACAGGTCTTCGCCCGCCGGCGCCTGGAGCAAAGCGAGGCCCGCTTTCGCGAACTCGCCGAGATCGGGCCCCAGTTCATCTTCGTCTGCCGCCCGGACGGCTCGCTCGAATACGTCAACCAGCGCTGGATCGACTATTCCGGCCTGGACCTCAGCTCCACCGCAAGCGCCGGGCTGGCTTCACTGGCCCATCCCGAGGACCGGGACCGCCTGCTTTCGCAATGGTGGCGCTGCCTCGCCGCCGCCGAACCTCTCGAGACCGAAGCCCGCTTGCGCCGTTTCGACGGGGTCTTTCACTGGTTCGTCATCCGCTGCATCCCCGTGCGCCGCCCCGGCGGGCAGATCGCCAAGTGGTTCGGCTCCTCCACCGGCATCGAAGAGCAGAAACGCGTGGAAGCCGAACTCCGCCGCGCCAACCAGGACCTGGAGCAGTTCGCCTACTCCGCCAGCCACGACCTGCAGGAACCCCTGCGCAGCATCCGCATCTTCGGCGAGTTGCTGGCCGCCCGCCATGCCG
Organism: Bryobacterales bacterium; assembly: GCA_020852755.1. Classification (GTDB taxonomy): domain Bacteria; phylum Acidobacteriota; class Terriglobia; order Bryobacterales; family Bryobacteraceae; genus JADZAF01. The sequence continues at coordinate 8,024 of JADZAF010000238.1, read as the reverse complement.
GAAAGCTGGACGGCGAGGCGTCCCGGTTCCTCGAGTTCCTCCAGGCCGGCGCCTCGCGCATGGAGATGCTCGTCCGCGACCTGCTCGCCTATACCCAGGTGAGCAAGCTGGAGGCCCCTCGCGAATCCGTCGACGCCAACGAGGTGCTCGCCGCCACCCTGGCCGATCTCAGCCAGACCCTCGCGGCCAGTGGAGCCGGCGTCACCTGCGACCCGTTGCCGCGCGTTCGCGTGCACGCCACTCACCTCCGCCAGCTCTTTCAAAACCTGATCGCCAACGCCGTCAAGTACCGGAAACCGGACTGCCCGCCCGCCGTGCATGTCACCGGCGCCCGCCGCGACGGAGTCTGCGTCCTTGAGGTGCGCGACAACGGTATCGGTATTGCCCCCGAATATCAGGAGCAGGTCTTCGGCCTGTTCAAACGTTTGCACACCGGCGACGAGTATTCGGGCACCGGTATTGGCCTGGCTCTCTGCCAGCGGATCGTGGAGCGGTATCATGGCCGGATCTGGGTCGAATCCGAGCCCGGGCAAGGGTCCACCTTCACCTTCACCGTCCCCCTCTGAACCGTCCGCCGGCAGGCGGCGTCCGCGCATCCTGCTCGTCGAAGATAACGGCGCCGATGTCTTCCTGATCCGCGAGTCCCTTCAGGCCGCGCAGCTCCACGCCGACCTCCACATCCTCCCGGACGGCGAAAAGGCCATTCGCTTCTTCGAAGACGCCGATGCCGATCCCTCCGCGCCCTGCCCCGACCTGGTCCTGCTGGATATCAATCTCCCCCGCCGTTCCGGCCACGAAGTCGCCCGTCATCTGCGCGGCAGCCGGCGCTGCGCCTGCACGCCCATCGTCGTGGTTACTTCTTCCGATTCCGAACGCGACCGCCAGGAAATGGCCCGCCTGGGCGTCAACGCCTACTTCCGCAAGCCCTCCGACTACGCCAGCTATCTGCAGCTCGGCAGCCTTGTGAAGACCCTCCTCGCGGCAGCCTTGTGAAGACCCTCCTCGAGCCGCCGGGCGGGCAATAGGATGCATGCCCCATCCTCCGCTAGAATGGAGAGCATCGGAGAGGGTGAGATATGCCTGTTGGCCTGACCGTCCAGGATTTGATCGACTACACCGCCTGGCAGCGCCGGAAGTGGTACGACTGGCTCCGGCAAGCCGGCAGCGGAATCCTCGAAGCGACCGCCGGTCCGCACGGCGACGGCCGGTTTAACGAGGTCGGCGAAGTCCTTCGACACATCTTCTCGGCTGAGAAGCGCTACATCGACCGGCTCGCCGGCCGCCCGATCACCGATACCGCGGTGATCGCCCCAGGCAGCCTCCAGGCGCTCCTCGACCTGGGCGACCGGAGCCGGCGCGACCTGCTGGAGTTCATCGACGCTTTCCCCGCGGCCCGGTGGGACGTCCCCATCCAGTTCCAGCTGATGAACTACAACGTGACCGCCACGCCCCGTAAAATCGTGATCCACGTCCTGATGCATGAAATCCGCCACTGGGCCCAACTCGCCACCGTCCTCCGCCTCCAGGGCATGAAACCCGAGCTCCACGACTTCCTCTTCAGCCCGGCCCTCGGCGGAGAAGTCACTGTCGTTCAGTCTGCTTGAAACCCTGAATCGCCGGGCGCCGCCGCGTCCCGCGGCCGCGGCTCGGTATGCGCCGTATTCCCGTTTCCGAGCCGCGACAACGCATACCGAGCCGCGACCACACATACCGAGCCGCGACCAGAGGGAGCGGTTTCTCGCCCGGTTCAGACACGCGGCACCCTCACCGGTACACCGGCCGCAGCGCCTCCGCCACCGCACGGCCGATGCTGCGCCCCTGCCGGCGTCCCTCCTTCACCGCATGGCGGAAATGGATGCCCGCGTAGATGCGCGAAAGGCCGTTCTCCCGCGCCGCTTCCGAAAACGCCCGGAACTCCCGCGTAACGCCCGGCAGCGTCAGGCTGGTCGTGCGGAACCGCACCCGGTCGCCCAGCACGTCGATCAGCACCTCAGCCGCCGCCCACCCCAGTACCGTGTGGGTCGAAGGATAGTCCGGCACCGGCGGCGTGATCAGGTACGGATGCCAGGCCGCGTCCGGCTCCGTCATCGGGTTGCCGTCGCCGGCCGCGTCCCGGATCGCGGTCTCCGGACGCCAGAAGCGGAACCGGTACTTCGCCTCGAAGCCTGCGATGAACCCGTCCGCCATCGCGAAGTTCACCAGCGCCAGCAGCCGCGCCGACTCCCAAACGTCCAGCCTCCGCAGGCGCGCCGCGATGTTGGCGATCCGGTTCCACCCCAGCGTGGAATCCTCATACCAGAACCGCGCGATCTCCGACTGCTCCGGCGTCCGGACCGTGCTCGCGCTGTGCCCGATGGCCTTCACGAATGCCAGGTCGCGCGCATATTGCACGCCGGCCAGCGGCTGGGGCCCTTCCAGTTCGTGCTCCTTGAGATCGATCGCGAACGGCTTCACGCGCCCCCACCCCGGCTGCGCCGCGAACTGGAACGGCGGCGTGAACTGGTACTCGCCGGGGCCCGGCCGCGGCACGTACACCGGCTCAGCGGCTGTTTCCGATCCGTCCCCTTGCCGCCGGGCCAGCGTCGCGCGTGCGGCCGCCAGGCCGGTGGCCAGGCCGGCCGTCTTGCCCGTCCCCTCGGGGATCGGCGCTACAACGCCTTCGTAGGCTTCGTTCACCAGCGCGGCCTGCTCCGGCACCAGTGTCACCAGCACCTCCCGCGCGGCCGCCGCCACCGCCGCCTCCACCGAGGCATCCGGAGCCGCGGCCGTCCCGGGCGTGTACGCTTCGAACCGCCGGTCTATGGCGTTGACCGCATCGTGAATCGACGCATGCAGAATCGCCAGGATGCGCGAGTGCGCCATCGGGTTCGTGCCCTCGAAAGGCGCGAATGCCTCCAGCGCGACCGCATTCCAGTAAGTCACCCCGTTGCGGTGCGGCAGGCTGCCGTCCCGCGCCGCCCCGGCCGCCGTGGCCAGGCTGATCATCGCTATGCCGGCACGGCCGGCCCTGATCCAACGTCCAGACATAGTCTTCTCTCCTCTCTCCAATCAGGGAATGACATTGGGGATTCGGGACACACGCGTCTCCCCGGAACCGTGGCTCGAATGCTTCCGCCCGCTCCTGCCTGTCCCCGCACTTCAGCGCTTCCGCGCTTCCAAAATCAGGTTGAAAGGCGTCTGCGCCGCGCGCCGGAAGTGAGTGAACCCCGCCTTCCGGAAGACTTCGGCGAGGCGCGCCTCCCCCGCCTGTGCGCCCAGCACCAGCTTGCCGCCTTCCGAAATCGCGTGCGCGCAGCACAGCGTGGTCGAGGCAGCGAAGTAGAGCCGCGCTACCGGCGTCAGGTTGTCTTCCATGCGGTCGGCGGCGAACGGCTCGATCAGCATCACCGTGCCTCCGGGCGCCAGCGCCTCCGCCGCGTGGCGTGCGGCGGCTACGGGATCGCCCATATCGTGCAGGCAATCGAAGAAGCAGATGAGCCCGTAGTCGTTTCCGGGATAGCTCGCCGCCTCCGCCGTCTCGAAACACACCCGCTCGCTTACCCCCGCCTCTTCCGCGTGGCGGCGCGCCTTTTCGATCGAGGCCGCGTGCGTGTCGAACCCGTGGAAGCGCGAGCGCGGGAACGCCTGGGCCATCAGCACGGTCGAGATCCCGTAGCCGCAGCCCGCGTCCGCCACCGTGATGCCTTCCTCCAGCCGCTCCACCACGCCCTCCAGCGCCGGCAGCCATTCCTGCACCAGGCTCCCCCGGTACGCGTTGCGGTAGAAGGACGCCACGCCGCAATAGAGCCGCCCGTCGTGCTCGCCCCAGGCCACGCCCCTGCCCGTGCGGAACGCCTCGATCGCCTTCCCCTCGTCGAGCCACATGGACGCCGGCACCTCCCAGGCGGCGGGAAGAAACAGCGGGCTGTCTTCGTGCGCCAGCACCGTGGCCTGCTCCGGCAGCAGTTCGTAAGTCCCGCTGACCGCGTGATAGGCCACATAGCCGCCGGCCGCCTGCGCGTTCAGCCACTCGCTCACGTAGCGCTCGGCGCAGCCTGCCCGCTGGGCCACTTCCCTCGCGCTGAGCGGCCCCGCCCCCGCCATCGCCTTGTACAGGCCCAGCTTGTTGCCCAGGCTCACCATCACGCCTCCGTACGCCGCCGACAGGTCGCCGATGGCCCGCGCAAAGAAGGCTTCCACTTTTGTCTGATCCATGACCCGCGTATGCATCTCGTCTCTCCCCTCCCAGGTATCGCCAGTGAATTCGACTTACAGCCCAATCATGGCAGCGGACCCCGGACCTGCGGGAGAGCCGGAATCGCCCGCGAACGGTTCATTCGTGCCACCGGATTCGCTAAGCTGAAAAACAGCCCGTATGGCGACTCCGCGACTCGTCAGCCTGGTGGCGCTGCCCGAAGCCGCTGCCTCCACCCTGCTCGGCATCTTCGACGTGATGAACGCCTTCAACGTCGCGGGTCTGGGCCTTCCGGACGCTCCCTTCCGGGTGGAGATCGCCGGCGAAGCCGCCGGCACGCTGCGCCTCACCGGCGGCGTGCCCGTCGAAGTACTCCGCCCCGTCGACGCGCTCGAATCGAGCGACATCGTCATCGTGCCCTCGGTGGTGGTGCCCGCGGGGGGCTGGGAGAAAGGCCGCTACGCGCGCCTGGTGCGCTGGGCCGGGCGCATGCACGAACAGGGCGCCCTGCTCTGCTCCGCCTGCTCGGGGATCTTTCTGCTCGCCGAAACCGGCCTCTTCGACGGCAAGGACGCCACCGTCCACTACGCCTATGCCCGCCTGTTTTCCCGCGCCTATCCGGCCGTCCGCATCCATCCCGAGCGCGTGCTGGTGATTTCCGGCGCGCGCGAGGAGCTGGTCACCTCAGGCGCCTCCACGACCTGGCACGACCTGGTGCTCTACCTCATCGCGCGCTTCGCCGGCTCCACCGCCGCCCAGCAGGTCGCCCGCGCCTTCGCCCTCCAGTGGCACCAGGACGGCCTCGCGCCTTACATGGTCTTCGAAGGCCGCCTCGACCATGGCGATTCCGAGATCGAGGCCGCCCAGCGCTGGCTGAGCGTCCATTTCGCCGTCGCCAATCCGGTCGAGGAGATGATCAAGGGTTCCCCGCTCGCCGGGCGCACCTTCAAGCGGCGTTTCACCGCCGCCACCGGTCTCGCCCCCATCGCCTACGTCCAGCGCCTGCGCATCGAGGACGCCAAGCGCCGCCTCGAACGCACCGCCGATTCCGTGGACGAGATCAGCTGGCGTGTCGGCTACGAAGACCCGGCCTTCTTTCGCCGCCTCTTCAAGCGCATCACCGGCCTCACCCCCGGCGCCTACCGCAAGCGCTTCCGCATCCCCGATTTCGCCCGCCCGTAGCCGCTTCCTGCGGTCCCCGTTTATGGCGCACGTTCAGCGCGGCGGCGCTCCTGCCGCCGCCAGGCCGCTCACCGTGTCAAAATGTTCTCCGGCAACGGACTACATGAGTAATCGCGAAAGGACTCCCCAATGACACTCCTCCGAGTGCCTGCTGCAATCCTCCCTCTCCTACTCGCCGCCGCGGCCCAGGTGGATCACGCCCGCAAGCAGGAACCCTCCCCGGAATACGTCTGGAACGAAAGCCTGGATGCCCTCATACGAACCCGAATCCGCGACGTCAGCGCCCCGCGCATGGCCACACACCTCTTCGCTCTCGCGAAGGCCCCCCTGCCTTATCGAAAGCTGAACTTCACCGTGCCCGGCCGCGCCGCAAACACCCTCTACGAGGCCGACGCCTTCCTCTCCCGCGAACTGGAGTCGCGCGGATACCATGTCGAAAAAGAAGGCGTTCGAGTGCAGGCCTTTCGCCGGGACCTCAGCAAGCCCAAGCACGCCCAGTACTCGCGCCCCATGCCCGAGGATCCCTGGTACACCGCCTACAACCTCTATGCCGCGAAGCAGGGCAGCGCCCGGCCCGCCGAGATCATCCTGGTCCTCGCCCACAAGGACTCGCAGAGCTGGATCGATTCCCCGGGCGCCAACGACAACGCGATCGGCGCCGCCGCCGTCCTGGAAATGGCCGCCGTCCTCTCCACCTACCCGTCGCGCCGCACCATCCGGTTCCTCTTCTGCAACGAGGAGCACACTCCCTGGACCAGCGTCACCGCGGCGCAGAACGCCAAAGCGCGGGGTGACCGGCTGATCGCGATCTTTAACATCGACGGCGTGGGGGTCAAGCCGGCGGAAGATGCCGCTGCCGGAAAGAAGACCAACGTGACCGCCTACACGCTGCCCGAGGGCGAGCGGTTGGCCCGGTTGATGAGCGCGGTCAACGCCCGGTACGCCATCGGTCTGGAACAGCGAACCGTAAGAAGACCGGGGCCGGGCGATGACGACGGGTCCTTCATCAAGGCGGGTTATCCCAACGCGGTGGTCAATATCGGCTCCTGGCCTTACGGCGATCCTAATTACCACACCGAGGAAGATATCCCCGAGTTGTGCGATGTGAAGAATGCCGCCATGGCCGTGCAGGCCACCCTGGCGGCCATCCTGACCCTTGACCGGCAGCCCTGACCGGCTGCCCTGATGGCCGCCGGCTCCCGCCGCTCAGGGCAGTAGTTTCAGGATACTGCCCGCCACCTGCGCGGCCAGGACCTCCGAGCCCTTCTCGTTGAAATGCACGCCATCCGCCGCATGGTATTCCGGATGGTCGGACACCAGCGAGAACAGGTCGTTGACGGGAATGTTCCGCTTGCGCGCGATTTCCGCCGCGGCGCGGTTCCGTTCCACAACCCGCGCGGTCTTCGGATCGGTCTCCTCCAGGCGGTTGCGCCGGCGCACGTCGGTGGTGCTGGCCCAGATCAGCCTGGCCTTCGGCGCGTGCCGGCGGAAGACTCTCAGAAGCGCCGGCATGGCGGCTGCGTACTCCGGTTCGCTGTAGCCCGCGCCGTGCATGCCGTTGTTGAAGTGGATCACGTCGAAAGCCTGCTGGCCCAGCACCAGCCGGACCTCGTCCAGCAGTGCGGGGTCTCCCAGAGACTTCGAAGTCGCCATGCGGCTGACATAGGCCTTCCCCTTCAGCGCCGCCTCCACCTGCCGGCCGTAGCCGCGCGTGATCGAATCGCCGATCAGCAGCACCCGCGGAAGATCGCGGTCATTGGTGTTCGGCATCCAGACGTCGAGCCACTCGATGTTCTCCCGGACCACATGCTCCTGGGCCCCCGCGACGGCCATCCCAAGAACCGGCGCCAGCCACAGCAATCTGAAAATCCGCATTTTCGTTTCCCCAGCGATTATGACCGATGGAGGCGTCACCACGCCGGCGGCTGGTGGCGGCTTAGCAGGACGGTTCTCCAGGCCGACGTTGTGGTGTGCTTGAATCTCGTCCGATTGCCTTGCGCTTTGCCTTGGGCATCCTGTCCCGCTGCGAGCGGGATCACGAACCTTGGGCCGAGCCAAACAGCATCGGGGCGAACCGCTCTACCTTTTCCTTGGTTTCCTTGGACTTCATGTTCTCCGCTCGCAGGGCCAGGGTTTCCCGATACTCCTTGGCTTCGGGCAGGTAAATGAACTGCGCGCTGAGACCACGTGCTTGCACGAATTCCTCGATTTCCGACAGTTCCACCTCTCGGTAGAACTCTTTCCGGGCATTCACCAGATTCACGCGGCGGCCATCAAACAGGTCATGCAGTCCATTCTCCAGTTCGGGTGCATTGTCGGAGTAGAGCATCACGTGGAGATCGAAGGGGAAGGGGACGGAGGCATCGCCAAGTTCCTGGATGCGGTCCATCGGCTCCATGCGGCGGGTCATGCCGATCTTATACACGTTCTCTCCAAATGAACCGATATTTGAGATTACGTAGACGAATCCCGACTTGGTGAGTTGGGCCCTGGCGACCGCCCGGTCCTTGCATCCTCGCGGGCCTTCTCAAAATCCCGTTGCGCCTTCTCCTCTTCCCGAATCTGCCCACGGATCTTGCGCTGTTCCTCGCGCTCCTCGTACCGCTTCTCCTGGTACTCATGGGCAAGCCGCAGTTCCGTGAGTCGCGCCCGCAGGTAACCCGGAGTG
>JADZAF010000237.1 GCA_020852755.1 Bryobacterales bacterium | reverse complement strand
CCGTGACCATACCGCTGGGGCAGACCGAGATCACGCCCCTGACGGGCGCGGTGACGCACATGCCGGATGTACACTCCTCGAACAACTTCGGGGCCTTTCTGCTGCTGCCGGAGCAAGGTGCGGCGCCGCCGCCTCCGCCGCCGCCTCCTCCTCCTCCGCCCCCTCCGCCTCCGCCTCCTCCGCCTCCGCCCCCGCCCCCGCCGGTTCCGGTGCAGTTGGTGGTGAACGGCAGCTTTGAAAGCGGGACCCAGAACTGGACCTGCGGAAGCGGGACGGCCGTGACTACGAGCACGGCCAAGGACGGCGCCGCCAGCATGCAACTCAAGCCCAGCGCCAGCCTGACGCCGAACTCCTACCAGAGGATCGACGTGACCGGTGGTGCGTCCTACACCATTTCGCTTTGGATGAAGCTGAACAAGATCAAGTACGGGGCGGCCGTGAATCTCTCGTGGCGGGACAGCGCCGGGACCGTGCTCCGCACCGATACGGTGACTTCACAAACCGGCACGTTCAACTGGAAGCAGGTTACGCAGACGGTGACAGCGCCCTCGGGCGCGGCCTGGATGAACCTGATCCTGTGGGTGAAGAGCGACGGCACCCGGAGCGCAACAGCCTACTACGACAACGTGACCTTCACGTCGCAGTAGCCGGCGCCGCGCGTTCCTTCTTCAGAGGTGGCGGCGGGAGCGCCGCCACCCGCACCGGAGAGCGTGCGCCGCGGCCTGCTCCCCTACACTTTCAGCCCCAGTTCGTCGCGCGCGTACAGGACCGACTTGCGCACGTTCTCCTGTTCCAGCTGGAGCCGGGCGGCCTGGTCCATGCTTTCCGGGCGCGGCACCGGCGAGCGGGGCTTGTTGGCTCGCACGGCGGCCAGGGTCCGGGCCAGGTACTTGCCGTTACGCCCCGTGAAGGTCACCCAGTATTTCTCTGTCAGGCAGGGAATCTTCAGCGGGTTTCGCGTCAGCATGTCGAGCGAGAACTTCACCTTGGGCCGGTGCTTCTGCAGAGTGGCGGCGATCCGCTTCAGATCGAAGTAGCCCTCGCCCAGAGGTACCTCTGCCAGCAGGAAGCCGTCCTCGTACTCCTCCAGGGCCATGTCCTTGATGTGCGCATTCACGATGAAGGGTCCCAGCGCCTCGGCCAGCTCGTAGGGATCGTCCAGCAGCGAGACGTTGTTGCCCCAGTCGATGCAGGTGCCCAGATACTCGCTGGAGAACTTCTTCATCAGCGGCGCCATCTCCTCGACGGTCCAGTCCTTGTGGTTCTCCAGGCCCAGCGGGAAGCGCTCCTTCTCGAGGATGCGCGCCGCCCGCTCCAGGCGGGCGTGCGAAGTGGAGACGAACGTCTTCCATTCCTCCAGGGTGTTGAAGGTCTCGTAGCGGCGCCCGCTCAGGCACACCGAGCGCAGGCAGTAGGCTCCGCATTCCTTGGCGGCCCGGACCACTTTCTCGAACATGGAGCTGTCATCCGGCTTGGGGAGCATGGTGGAGATCTCCAGGTACATCCCCAGCTGCTCGGAACGCTGGCGCAGCGTCCGCAGGTATTCCGGCTCGAAATTCATCAATCCGGCCTGCACGCCCCCCGCTCCACGCGAGTAGGCGTATTCCAGGTACTGGATGGCGTCCCTCGACGGCCGTGCGATCACGAAGCAGTCCGGCGAAAAGCCCATGCCCGAACGTACGGCGGGGGGAGAGGGTTGCGCCGCGGCGCCGGCGGCGGCGGTAGCGGCGATAAAAGTCCGGCGAGTCATAGTTTATAGCTCCTGAGTACTTCGTCCCAAGGCTTGCGATACGGCCGAACCAGCATCGCGGAGGCCTCGCGATCGTTGATAATCTCTTCCTTGTCCGGGTCCCACTGAATCCGGCGCCCCACCCGCATGGCGATGTTGGCCAGATGGCAGGCCGTAGCCACCTGGTGGCCTTCCTCCACGTCGGCCACGGGCTGCCGGCGGCTCTTGATGCAGTCCAGCCAGTTGCGCTTGTGCAGGTCCATCTGCTCGTCTGACGAGCCCTGCATCTTCAACGGCTGAGTCCATGGTTCCGGGGCCGCTTTGCTGCGGGCAGGGTGGCCGGAAGGCGCCGACCAGGCCGGGATCAGATTTTCGGGCGGCACCTTCATCTCGGGGATGATCTCGAATCCCCCGCGGGAAACCGTCATGCTGGCCTTGGTCCCGTAGAACTGGAAGCCGCCTCCGCCCGCCACCCGCCCTCCGCAGGCTTCGCGGATCGAGATCACCACCGTGAAGCCCGGGTATTCGAGAATGGCGTCCTGGGTGTCCGGCGTCTCGCCGTCGTCTTCGCTGAGCGCGTAGCGGCCGCCGGCGCAGGAGACTCCTCTGGGTCCCTTCACCTGCATGGCCCAGTGGACGATGTCCAGGTTGTGGGTGCCCAGGTTGGTCATCTGGCCGCCCGAGTAATCCCAGAACCAGCGGAAATGGTAGAGCGCGCGGTGGCGCGTGTAAGGCCGCAGGGGCGCGGGGCCGAGCCACAGGTCGTAATCCAGATCGCTGGGGGGACGCTCCGGGGCCGTCACTCCGAATCCCGGAGTGATGTTGCGGAACGAGCCGATCCGCGAGCTGTGCACCTTGCCCAGGTACCCGTCGCGGATCAGCCGCACGGCCTCCTGGAAATGCTTGCCGCTGCGCTGCTGCGTGCCGGTTTGCACCACGCGCTTGTAGCGCCGCGCGGCGGTGGTCATCCAGCGCCCTTCCTTGACGAACACGGTGAGCGGCTTTTCCACGTAGACGTCTTTCCCGGCCGCGCACGCCATGATCGTGAGCAGCGCGTGCCAGTGGTCGGGCGTCGCCACCACGACGGCCTGAATGTCTTTGTCGTCCAGCAGCTTGCGGAAGTCGCGAAAGCTCTTGGCGCGTCCTCCGCAGGCCGCCACGCCCTGCTCCACGCGGGGCTGGTAGACGTCGCACACGGCCGCCAGGTCCGCGTCCGGCTGTTTCTTGAAGTCGGCCACGTGGCGGGCGCCGATCAAGCCGTACCCCACGAAGCCGAGTTGCACCCGGTCATTGGCTCCCAGCACGCGCTGGTAAGAAGCGGCCGTCGCGGCGCCGAGAAAAGTGCGGCGCGTCGCGCCAAGGTCTGGGCTTCCCTGCATAGGCACTCCTGATTCGAGACTCGGATAACGAGTATATGGCATCGCCCGGCGCTTTCCAAACCCGGGCGCCGCGCCCTCACTCTGCTATGCTATGGGGCTTGCCGCCAGCCATGGAGAGCCTCAGCGTCTTCTTCCCCGCCTACAACGATGCGCCTTCCCTTCCGGCCCTCATCCGGAAGACGTTCGCCGTGGTCGCGCCCCTCGTCGACGACTTCGAAGTGATCGTCGTGAACGACGGGAGCCGCGACGCGACCGGCGAAGTCCTCGAGCGGCTGGCGCGGGAATACGGACCGCGGCTGCGGGTTGTGACGCATCCCCGGAATCGAGGATACGGGGCCGCCCTGCGCAGCGGCTTCCGGGCGGCCTCCAAGGACCTGGTGTTCTATACCGACGGCGATGGCCAGTACGATGTCGGCGAGCTGCCCCTGCTGCTGGGCCTTCTCACTCCCGCAGTCGGGCTGGTGAACGGCTACAAGCTGAACCGCAGCGATCCGTGGCACCGCGTCTGGATCGGCAGGACCTACAACGCCTTCGCGCGGGCGCTGTTCCGCATACGCATACGCGATGTGGATTGTGACTTCCGCCTGATCCGCCGCCGCCTGCTGGATGACGTACGGCTCTCCTCGACCAGCGGCACCATCTGCGTGGAACTGGTGCGCAAGCTGGAGCTGAGCAAGTACCAGGTCAGGGAAACGGGTGTCCACCACTATCCCCGCCTGCACGGGCGCAGCCAGTTCTTCCGCGTCAGGTCGCTGCTCAAGACTCTGTGGCAGCTCGCCAGGTTGTATGTGCGGGTGGTGGCCGTGCCCGCCCTGAGCGGGAAGGACGGGAGGCTGGCGTGAAGATTCCGGCGGTCAATCTGCGGCCCGCGCTGGAAGCGGCGGCCGCGGAATGGCGGGCGCATCTGGATGCTCTGTTCTGCCGCATGCACTTCATCCTGGGCGAGGAGGTGGCGGCGTTTGAGCGGGAGTTCGCCGCCTCGCAGGGGGCGCGCTTCGCGGTCGGCGTGGGGAACGGCACCGACGCCATCGAACTGTGCCTGCGCGCGGCCGGACTGGGCGGCAGCGGCCGGCAGGTGCTGACCTCTCCTCTTACGGCCCCGTTCACCGGACTGGCCATTCTGCGCGCCGGGTGCGCGGTGCGGTTTGCCGATCTGGACCCCGAGACGCTGCTGCTGGATCCCGAATCCGCCGCCGCCAGCGCCGGCCGCAGGACCGCGGCCATCCTGCCGGTGCACCTGTACGGCCAGGTCTGCGACCTGCGGCGTTTTGCGGCCCTGGCGAGGCAGCTGGACGCGGCCTTGATCCAGGATGCCTGCCAGGCGCACGGAGCCCGCTATGGCGGCCGTTCCCTGGCCTCCTTCGGACCGGCCGCCTTCAGCTTCTACCCCACCAAGAATTTGGGCTGCCTGGGTGACGGCGGCGCGGTCGTCACCAACCGCGCGGCGCCGGCGCGGCGGATCCGCCTGCTGCGCGACGGCGGCCGCAGCCGCGGCCACGTCAGCGTCGTGCCGGGAATCAACTCCCGCCTGGATGAGATGCAGGCCTGCTACCTGCGGGCTTTTCTGCCCCATCTCGAGGAGTGGAACCGGGAACGGCGCCGCATCGCGGATCTGTATGACCGTGCGCTGGCGGATTGTCCCGGCCTGCGCCCCGTCCGCCGCTCTCCCGGTTCGGTCTGCCACCTCTACGTGGTCCGGGCCCGGCGCCGCGAGCGCCTGCGCGAATTCCTCAGCCGGCACGGCATCGCCACCGGCATTCACTACGGGGTCCCGCTGCACCTGCAGCCCGCTTTCCGCGATTGCGGCGCCCGGCGCGGCGATCTCCCCGTGGCGGAGCGCGCCGCGCGGGAAGTGCTTTCCCTGCCCCTCTGGCCGGGCATGCCGCCGGCGATGATCGAGGAGACCGTGGAACGGATTTCCCGGTTCTATCAGTAGTTCCAGAACCGCCCGGAATCACTTCGAAAAAAATTATTAAGATTCTTAACAATTCTCCGCCGAACGCTGTACACTGTTCTGCATAACGGCCGTATGGCCCGGGGTGAGTGCAGCGCCATGTATACGGGGAAACGGGCCCTGGTCACCGGAGGACTAGGGTTCGTCGGAAGCAATCTCGCCATTCGCCTGGCCCGCTTGGGAGCCGGCGTTACCATCGTGGACCCGTGCATCAAGGGTTGCGGGGGGAATCCCTACAACGTCCGGCCGGTCCGGGATCGGGTCTCCATCGTCTCGCTGGACATCGCCGACGCCGAGCAATTCGCCGGGGCGATCGCAGAGAGCGACGTGATCTTCAACCTGGCCGGGGAGGTGAGCCACGTCCACAGCATGCAGTACCCGGAGCGGGACCTGCAGCTCAACACGGTCTCGCACCTGCGCTTCCTGGAAACCGTCAAGCGCATCAAGCCCGGCATCCGGGTGATCTACGCCAGCACCCGTCAGGTCTATGGCGCGCCCGACTACCTGCCCGTGGACGAAAGCCACCCGGTGCATCCGGTGGACTTCAACGGGATCCACAAGTACGCCGCCGCCATGTATCACCTGATGCTCAGCGAGAGGGGGGAGATCGACGGGATCGCCCTGCGGCTGACCAATGTGTACGGGCCGCGGGTGGCCCTGAGCGCCCCCTGCCAGGGGTTTCTGTCGCATTTCGTCCGCCGGCTGACCCTGGGCCAGGGGCTGGAGATCTATGGCGACGGCGAGCAGTTGCGCGACCCGGTATACGTGGACGACGTGGTGGAAGCCTTCCTCCTGGCCGGCAGTCTCCGGGAACCGCAATCCAGAGTGTTCAACGTCGGTGGTCCGGAAGTGCTGTCGCTCAACCGGATCGCCGGGATCGCCTGCCGTTTGGCGGCTGGCGTGGAAGTGTGCCACCGGCCCTTCCCGGAATCCCAGCGGACGATCGACATCGGCAGCTATGCGTCGGACAGCAGCCGCATCCGGCGCGAGCTGGGCTGGCAGCCCAAGGTGCGCTTTGAAGAGGGCATGGCGCGCACGCTGGAGTATTACCGGGCCGAATGGCCGCACTATCTGGACCCCGACGACCTCGAGCCTCGCTGCCAGCTGCCCGAGCATCGCGGCGTGGTCCGCCGCCTCCGCTACGCCGCGGTGTGAGCGGAGAGTCCGGCGCCGGCAGGGCGGGTGAATCCTCGCCGCCTTGAAACCGCTTCCTCACCGCCGCCGCTGCCGCGGAAAGCGGTCTTGCGAAGAAGCGCGGGGGAGCATTCAGCCGCTCCCATCTGGAAACGGCTGAATGCTCCCCCGGAGTCTCTTGCCTGCCCGCCGCCAGGTAACTAGAGAACCAGCTTCAGCGCGAACTGCAACTGCCGCATGCTGCTGGCTCCGCGAATCAGGCCGAAGGTCGGTCCGGGCTTGGCCGGGTCCCGGCTCCCCCATGAGATTGTTGGATCGCCCAGCCGGGGGTGGTTCGGGAAATTGAAGGCTTCGAACCGGAACTGCAGTTCCTTGCCTTCCACGATCGGGAAGTTCTTCAAGGTCGAGAAATCCCAGGAGAAAGTGCTCGGGCCCATGAGCCGGTTGCGGCTCATGTTTCCGAAGCCGCCCGGATTCGGCAGCGTCATGGCCGCTGGATTGAACCACCCGTTGGAGCTCTGGTTGGCCGCGTAGGGATCCTGCCCCGTGGAACTCAAACGCACCTCGCCGTACTTGTAGGTGCCGGAGATGTCGAATCCCGCCTGCATGTTCAGCGGCCGTCCGTTCTGAATGGTGATGATGGAACCTAACTGCCAGCCGCCCACGATCTGGTTCACCACCCCGCCGTAATCGGCCATGGGCTTGCCCTTGCCGAAGGGCAGTTCATAGAGCACCGAACTGACGAAGCGGTGCGGCGTGTTGAACGCCGAGTAGCCTTTCTCGCACTTGATGCAGAAGCTGTCCTGGGGGAAGATGTCCACGTTGGTGCCGCGGATCGCGCTGGCATCATCGAGGGACTTCGACCAGGTGTAGCTGGTCAGGAAGGTGAGACCGGCCGCCATCCGCCGCGTCAGCTTCAATCCCAGCCCGCTGTAGCTGCCGTTGCCGCCCGAATGCACCATCTGGATGATGCCGAACTCCCGGAAGGGCGTGCGCGAGTTCTGCGAACCGCTGGTCCCGGGCAGGGGAGCGTTGGGGTCCATCAGGCCCTGCAGGTGCCGGCTCAGCGATCCGTTGTACCCGACCTCCAGCACGGTCGAGGCGCTCAGTTCGCGCTGCACGTTCAGCAGGTACATCATCGAGTAAGTGTTGCGCACGTCGTAGACCACGCTCCACAGGAACGGCGAGGGCGGCAAAACCCAGGGGTAGCTCGCCCCGGTGAGGAAGTTGCCGAACTGGATATTGGGGATGTTCGGGTCGGCGTTTCGCGCCACCCGGCCGGCAAAGCCGCGGTTCAGGTCGAAGCGCGAGTTGCCGGATTCCACCGAATAGAACATGCCGAAGCCCGCGCGCACCGTCCATTTCGGGCCGGGGCTGTAGGAAATGCCCAGCCGCGGCGCCCAGTTGGTGTAGTCGGTCTGCATCAGGCGGTCGCCCAGGCGCCCGTCGCGCGCCACCGGCACGCCCGGATAGCGGAAGCCGACCCCTTCATAGAAATCGCCCTTGCCGGTCCGCACCAGGACGGGATGCTTGCTCATGTCCTGCACGTTGGCCTCCTGGATGATGTACGGCACGTGCACGCTCACCATGTTCTGGGACCGGTCGTACCACGGCGGCGACAGTTCATAACGCAGGCCAACGTTCACGGTCAGCTTGGGGGCCACGCGCCAGGTGTCGTCGATGTAAAAGTAGGCGCTGGTGGCCCGGAACTGTGCAAAGGCCAGCCAGAGGGCCGCCTCGGCGCGGCTCAGATTGCCCATCAGCAGATCGGCCGTCGAGTCGCCGCCTTTCAGGGTGAAGGGGTTGCGGGTGTACACGCCGTTGAACTCGAAGGAGCCGCGGGCGAACTCGTTGCCCTTCTGGTTGTACCGGTCGCGCCGGATCTCGCCGCCGAAACGCAGCGCGTGCTTGCCCTTGATCCAGGACATGCTGTCGGAGATCTGGAACACGGCGTCGTTGATGGCGAAGGGGCCGCTCGAATCGTTGCCGAATCCGCTGACGCCCACTACGTTGGTGATGCGCGGGATGCCCCAGGTGATCGGATCGGGTGTGGAGAGACCGGGGATGCCCAGTTCCTGCACCACGTCGCGCACGCCGCTCAGTTCCAGTCCCAGCAGGTTGTAGAACCAGTTGACGCCGAAACGGAATTCGTTCACCTTGTTGGCCGACAGCACCCGCGTGTTCGAGAGCATGTACTGTCTGGCCTCGGTGACCAGGGTAGTTCCGTTCAAGGCCCAGCCTTTGTTCAACTGGCTCTCATCGGTCCAGCTGAAGCGTCCGAACCACTGGGAATTGGAGCTTTCGTTGAAGTCCATGCGCAGGGTGAACTGGTCGCGGTCCGTCACCCCGGGGTTGGCGATCTGGTAGTTGTTGCTGAGCGCCGTGGTGGGCACATTGGGCTCGGGCCAGAACTCCAGCAGTTTCAGCGACACCGGATCGAAGCGGTTCTTCGGGATCTGGTTGCCGGCGAACGGCTGGGCGGTCCACTGGCCGTTCACCTGGGCCTTGGTGGCCGGATCGTACAACTGGTTCCCTTGCGCCAGCTGATAGGAGAAGTCGCCGTTGCGCATGGCTGTGGTCGGCGTGGTGTACAGTCCGTAGCCCCGGGTGCGCTGCCGGAAGCCCTCGTAGTTGGCCATGAAGAACAGCCGGTTCTTTCCGTTGAAAACCTTGGGAATCCAGACCGGGCCGCCCAGCGTGAACCCGTATTGGTTGTACTTGAAGGGGCTCTTGGCGGGACTGGTGCCGATGAAATCGTACTGTTTCGCGTCCATCTTGTTGTTGCGCATGAACTCGAACAGCGCGCCGTGAAATTCGTTCGTGCCCGGCTTGGTGGAAACGTTGATCTGGCTGGCCGCCCGGCCGAATTCGGCCGGATAGATGCCGCTCTGGACCTTGAACTCCTGCAGCGCGTCGATGGACGGCAGCAGCACGTACAGGTTGAAGTTCACGTCCGTGTTCTCGATGCCGTCCAGCGTGTAGCGGTTCCAGGTTCCCCGCATGCCCATCAGGGAGATGTTCTGGCCGCCGCGGTCGCCGCCCTGGCGGCCGCTCACCTGGCCTGGGGTAGCGAAGCCGTACGTCACGTTGGGCGACAGCGCCACCAGTTGCAGAAAGTTGCGGCCGTTCAGCGGCAGTTCCACGATCCGCCGGTTCTCGATGACCGTGCCCACCGTGGCGTTCTCGGTGGTCATCAGGGCCGCCGTGGCGCTCACCTCGATGGATTCAGCCACCTGTCCGACTTCCAGGGCGAAGTCCACCCGCATGTTTCCCTGCACCTGTAGTTCGATATTGGTCTTGGTCGTCGGGCGGAAACCCGATGCCTCGACCTTTACCGAATACATTCCCGGCACCAGGCCCGGAAAGGTGTAGAGACCGGCCTGGTTGGTGGTGGCCGTGCGGGCCGCATTGGTAGCGGTGTTGGTTACGGTTACGGTCGCGTTGGGAACCACCGCGCCCGAGCTGTCCTTGACTTCGCCCGCGATCTCACCCAGCGTCTGGGCAAAAGCCATGATCCCCAGAGCCAGAAGCAGGCAGAGAACAAACCTCTTTCGCATTCGATACCCCTTTTCCCGCCAAAGACGAAGGAAGACCCCGCTCCTTGCGCCCCGGCGCATACGATACCCGTTTCACTCGGATTCCGGAACCTGAGAATCCGGTGAAAAAGTATACTTCGGGGTGAATGGGACGAGCAAGAGGAATTTGAAGCCTGCGGTCCACTGAAGGCGACGAAACTCGGGCGAGCGCCGCTTGTTCCGAGCCGCGACCAAAAGGGAGCGGTCGAATTCCGCTCCTTCCGGTCGCGGCTCGGTAGGCGCGGTGTCAATTCAGCGGTTGCTGCGTGGAGCGCCGTTTCTGAGCCGCGACCAAAAGGGAGCGGTCGAATTCCGCTCCTTCCGGTCGCGGCTCGGTAGGCGCGATGTCAATTCAGCGGTTGCTGCGTGGAGCGCCGTTTTGAACGGCCGGGGACATGGGTAACACTTTAGACCGGCGACATCGGTAACACTTTGCTCGCCGTAGCGCCCCCCAGTTCTCATTGCAGCATACCAGGGTGGCTCCAAGGCTGGTCGCTG
>JADZAF010000236.1 GCA_020852755.1 Bryobacterales bacterium | reverse complement strand
GGCGTCCAGCCCCACGCCGTGCCCGGCGTGGTGATTGAAGGAGCCGCGCGCCGCTTCGAAGCGCTCCAGGTGGAGGCGGATCTCCCGGTACACCGCGCGTCCCTCCACCCCCGGCCGGATCACGCGCTGCGCGATGCGGTGCGCCTCCACCACGTGTTCCCAGGCCGCCTGCTGCAGAGCCGTGGGCGCGGAAACCGAGAAGGTGCGGCACAGGTCGCAGCGGTAGCCTTCCACCGTGGGGAACAGGTCGAAGATGTACAAGTCGCCGGCTTCCACTTTGCGCGTGGTGGGCGGCCCCCCGCCGCCGATGCCGCGCAGGCCGCAGGCGTAGTCGCCGGGCACCTCCACCGAGGTGCCGGCGTGGCGGGCGGCGGCCCCGGCGATCAGGAGGTAGGCGTCGCACTCCGTCATGCCCGGCTCCAGCCGGTTCTTCACCGCGGCGTAGCCGGCTTCGGTGAGCGCGATGGCCGCCCGCAGGCACTCGATTTCGTCGGGGTCCTTGCGGCGCCGCAGGCGGTCGATCAGCGGCGTGACGTTCACCGGTTCAACCCGCAGGCCGGCCAGCAGCCCCGCCGGCGCCCACTCGAACTCGACCGCCGCCGGGCCGCCGTGCGCCGCGAACCCGGCCACCAGTTCCACCATCTCGCGGTTCCAGGTAATGCGTCCGAAAGTCCGCTCCAGCGAGTAGCCGGTGTAGACTTCCAGCCGTCCGGCGGCGTGCCGGCAGGGCTCGGCGTTGCTGACCAGCAGGCTGGCGCCGCCGGCTTTCAGCACGAAGGCCTGCGGCCGCGCCGGGTCCAGAAGCGCGCCCGTGAAGTAGTAAATCGTCTTCGGATTACAGAGCACGGCCAGGTCGAGTTGCTCCGCCTGCATGGCGGCCAGAAGCCGGCCCTGGCGCCGGCGGCAATTCTCCAGTTCCAGCATCATTCCACCTCCAGGCGGTGCCCCGAGAGGAGACCGCCGTCGATCACGTACAGCGAGCCGGTGACCCAGGCCGACTCGTCCGAGGCCAGAAACAGCGCCAGGTTGGCGATGTCGCGGGGCGTCCCGATGCGGCCGAGCGGGTACATGGCCTTGAGCCGCTCGAACCCGGCCGGATACCGCTCCCAGTAATCCATGCAGGTTTTGGTGGAAACCGTGCCGGGACAGATGATGTTGGAGCGTATGTTCCAGGAGCCGTATTCGGCCGCCACCAGGCGCATCATCGAGATCAGCCCGCCCTTAGCCGCGGTATAGGCGGTCTCGCCCACGCCGTACAGCGCGTTCACGCTGGAAAGCGTGATGACGCTGCCGCCGCCGCGCGCCTTCATCAGGGGCAGGGCCCGCCGGGTGCACAGGAAGGGGCCCTTCAGGGTGACGGCCATGGTGGCGTCCCAATCCTCCTCGGCCAGCTCGGTGATGGAGTGGTCGCGGACGTTGAAGAAGGCGTTGTTCACCAGGATGTCCAGCCCTCCGAAGACTTCCTCGGCGGTCTTGAACATCCGATCCACGGCGGAGGCGGAACTGATATCGGCGGCGGCGGCCAGGGCTCTGCCGCCCGAGCTGCAGATTCCGTCCGCGACCGTCCGGGCCCCCTCCTCCGCGATGTCCCCGATGAGCACCGCCGCGCCCTCGGCGGCGAACAGCCGGGCGGTTTCGGCGCCGATCCCGCCGGCGGCCCCGGTAATCACCGCCACCTTGCCCTCAAGCCGGTTTCCCATAGACTTGCAGTATACTGAAAGCCCCTTGATTGAAAACCTGATTCTCAAGAACGGACTGCTGGCCGACGGCACCGGCGCGTCTGCCGAGCGCGGCGACGTGTGGCTGAGCGGCGAGCGCATCGTAGCGGTGGGCGCGTTTTCGGCGCCCTCGGACGCCCGGGCGATCGATTGCTCCGGGCTGGTGGTAGCGCCCGGCTTCATCGACGCGCACAGCCACTCGGACCTGCAGGTCCTGGAGGGCCGGCCGGAAAAGGTGCGGCAGGGCGTGACGAGCGAAGTGGTAGGCAACTGCGGTTTCTCCCCATACCCGCACGGCGGCGATCCCGGTCCCTTGCGGGAGTTCGCCAACGGCATCTTCTGCGGCAGCGGGGACTGGGGCTGGCAGTCGGCCCGGCAGTACCTGGAGGCGGCGGCGGCGAGCCCCTGGGCCCACGTGCTGTCCCTGGCGGGCCACGGCAGCCTGCGCATCGCCGTGGCGGGGAACCGCCAGGGGGCGCTGGAGGAACGCGAACTCCAGGCCATGGAAGGCCTGCTGGACGATGCCCTTGCGGCCGGGGCAGCCGGGTTCTCCACCGGGTTGATGTACGCGCCCGGCTCGAGCGCGCCGTTCGAGGAACTGGAGCGCCTGTGCCGCGTGGTGGCGCGCCGCGGCAAGGTCTACGCCACCCACATGCGCAGCTACCTGCGCGACCTGGTCCCGGCCGTCGAGGAACAACTGGAGCTGGCGCGGCGCACCGGCTGCCGGCTGCAGATCTCGCACCTGCAGGCGGCCGGAGCGGTCAACTGGGACCGGCAGCAGCCGGCCCTCGACCGGATCGAACAGGCCCGCCGCGACGGCGTGGACGTGGCCTTCGACTGCTACCCCTACGTGGCGGGCAGCACCGTCCTGACCCAGTTTCTGCCGCAGCGAACCCTGGAAGGGGGCATCGAGGCCATGCTCGCCCGGCTGCGCGATCCGGCCGCGCGGCAGGGCATCGCGCGGGAGATCGAAGCCGGATTCTCCTGGCGCTGGAGCGACATTCTGATCGCGTCGGTGGCTTCTTCGAGAAACCGGGAACTGGTGGGGAAGAACCTGGCCGCCATCGCGGAACAGCGCCGCATCGCGCCGCTGGACGCGGTCTTCGACCTGCTGCTGGAAGAGGACGGGCAGGTGAACGTGGTCTCCTTCAACCAGAGCGAAGAGAACCTGAGGCAGACCCTGACCCACCCGCTCTCGCTGATCATCAGCGACGGCTTCTACGTGAGGGGCCGGCCGCATCCCCGGCTGCACGGGACCTTCCCGCTGCTGCTGGGCGTCTTCTGCCGGGAAAGGCGATGGCTGGGCCTGGAAGAGGCGATCCGGAAGATCACCCTGGCGCCGGCCGAGCGCTTCCGCATGACGGGCCGCGGGCGTCTGGCGCCGGGCTGCCTGGCCGACATCACGGTCTTCGATCCGGCCGAGGTTAACAGCCCGGCAACCTACGAGGAGCCGGAGCTTCCGCCGGTGGGAATCCGGCACGTGATCCGCGGCGGGCGTCCGCTGGAACTGGAGTAACTTGCGGCCGGCTGGGGGGGTGGATTGCGGCGATCCCGGGCGAGGTAAGGGGGGCCGTCTCCTTTGACAACCCCGGCCGGCGATTTTTATGATGAAAATTACGATCAACTGCAACCGCGACGCCGCCCTGGTCGGCGTTTCGAATGCCCCCAGCGCCGGCATCGCCCTGGAAGCCTACTGAAAAGAATACAAATATGATCAAAGTCGAAGGAATGACCAAGAGGTATGCGCGTACGGTCGCCGTCGATAACATCTCCTTCGAGGTCGAGAAGGGCCGCATCGTCGGATTCCTGGGTCCCAACGGCGCGGGCAAGACGACCACGATGCGGGTGTTGACCTGCTTCCTGCCGCCCAGCGGCGGGACAGCCAAGGTCGCGGGTTTTGACGTACTCGAACAACCCCTCGAGGTGAAGAAGCGTATCGGCTATCTGCCGGAAACCCCTCCCCTGTACCCGGAGATGGAGGTGGTGGAGTACCTGACTTTCGTGGGCAAGCTGAAGGGCATCGCCGGCTCGGACATCAAGCGCCGGGTGGACGAAGTTTCGGAACGCTGCGCCATCGCCGACGTCCGCAACCGCTTGGTGAGCAAGCTCTCCAAAGGGTACCGCCAGAGGGTCGGGCTGGCCCAGGCCATTATTCACAATCCCGACGTCCTGATCCTGGACGAACCCACCGCCGGGCTCGACCCCAAGCAGATCATCGAGACCCGCGAGCTGATCAAGGATCTGGCGGGCAGCCACACCATCATCCTGAGCACCCATATCCTGTCGGAAGTCGAGCACACCTGCGAGCAGGTCATCATTATCAATAAAGGCAGGCTGGCCGCCATCGACTCGGTATCCAACCTGACCGCGCGGCTGCGGGGCTCGGAGTCCATCGCCGTCGAGGTGGAAGGGACTGACGGAGTTTTGAACCGTGCCGAGGTGCAGGGACGGCTGGAGCGGGTGGCCGGCGTGAGCGCCGTGATCTGCAAGGAGAGCCGGGACAACCGCTGCCTGTTCGAAGTCGAGAGCTTGCAAGGCTACCACGTGCGCGGCGACCTGGCCCGCACCGTGGTGGGGGCGGGCTGGAACCTGCTCGAGCTGCGGCCCATCGCCCTGAGCCTGGAAAACATCTTCCTCGAACTGACGGCCTCCGAGCAGCAGCAGACGGTTGTCGCCAAGCAGTAGCCGGGGCCCTGGAGGACAAGCACAGTGAGAAACATTTTCATCATCTGCCGCAAGGAGCTGAAGAGCTACTTTGCCTCGCCGATTGCCTACCTGCTGATGGCGATCTTCGCCGTCATTTTCGGTTTCTTTTTCTACAGCGCGACGGCCATTTTCGTGGTGCGCGGCATGGAATCCCAAATGATGGGCCGCGGCTTTCCGATGGACGTCAACGAGTGGGTGATCCGGCCGCTGCTGATGAACGCCAGCGTGGTGGGCCTGTTCCTGATCCCCATGATCACCATGCGCCTGTACGCGGAGGAGAAGCGCTCCGGCACGATCGAGCTGCTGCTCACCTCGCCGGTGCGCGACGTGGAAGTGATCGTGGGCAAGTGGCTGGCCGCCCTGCTGCTGTACGCCTGCGTGCTGGGAATCTCGGCCATCAACATCGCGGTCCTGTTCTTTTACGGGCAGCCGGACTGGAAACCCATCCTGGTGGGGTACCTGGGCCTGTTGCTGCAGGGGGGATGCCTGCTGGCGATCGGCACCTTTATTTCCACGCTGACGAAGAACCAGATCATCGCGGGCGGCGCGACCTTCGCGGTCTGCCTGCTGCTCTGGGTGCTGGACTGGGTCACGGCCTACGAGACGGCGGCCTGGGGCAAGGTGATCTCCTACCTTTCGGTGGTCACCCACTTCGAGCCGTTCGCCAAGGGCGTTCTGGACACCAAGGATCTGATTTTTTACGTTTCCATGATTTTCTTCGGGCTCTTCCTGACGGCCCGCTCCATGGAATCGCTGCGGTGGAGGGCATAACCGCACATGAATCTTGATTGGATCAAAACACGCCAGACCCGCTACACCGGCTACGTTCTGGTGTACTCGCTGGTCATCATCGCCGTGCTGGGAGCCGCCAACTGGCTGGCCAACCGGCACAACAAATCGTTCGACTCGACCGCCAACAAGCGCTTCAGCCTGTCGGACCAGACCGAGAAGGTGGTCCGGGACCTGAAGAGCGACGCCACCATCACGTATTTCGACCGCACCAGCGAATTCACCCGCGCGCGCGACCTGCTGGACCGCTACGACAATCTCTCGGCGAAGCTCAAAGTGGATTTCGTGGACCCGGATAAAAAACCCCAGGTCGCCAAGACTTTGGGCGTGCGCAACTACGGGACCATCTACGTCGAAACCAACGGCCGGCGCCAGGAGGCCAAGAGCCTCACCGAGGAAGAGGTGACCGGCGCCCTGATCCGCGCCCTCAAGGGCGGGGAACGCAATGCCTGCTTCGTGTCCGGCAGCGGCGAGCACGGCCTGGACGACACCGGGCGGAGCGGCTACTCCAGCGCCAAGGAAGCTTTGGAGCGCAACAACTACAAGACCCGGGGCATCTCGCTGCTGGAGAAGGCCGAAGTCCCCAAGGACTGCACCGTGCTGGTAGTGGCGGGTCCCCGGTACGAATACCCGGCGCCGGTGGTCAACGCCATCAAGACCTACGTGGAGAACGGCGGGCGCGCGCTGCTGATGGTGGATCCGGCCCTGCATTTCGGGCAGGACGATATCGCGCCCAACCCGGGGCTGGAGAAGCTGCTGGCGAGCTGGGGAGTCACTTTGAACAGCGACCTGGCGCTGGACACCAGCGGCATCGGCCAGATCTTCGGACTGAGCGAGGTGGTGCCTCTGGTGGCGAGCTACGAATCGCACGCCATCGTGCGCGAGATGCGCGATGTGGCCACGGCTTTCCCTCTGTCCCGCACGCTGGAGGTGAAGTCCGGCGAAAAGGCCACGGCCGAGAAACTGTTCTCCACCTCCGCCAACAGTTACGCGACGGGCAACCTGAGTTCTCCGGCCATCCGGCTGGACACCAAGAGGGATAAAAAAGGCCCCTTCACCCTGGGCGCGGCCGGGACCTACCCGACCGGCAAGGAAGGACAGGGCCGTTTCGTGGTGGTGGGCAGCTCGAGCTGGCTGGGAAACAACTTCGTCCGGTTCAACGGCAACCGCGACCTGTTCCTGAACATGATGAACTGGCTGAGCTCGGACGAGGACCTGATCTCCATCCGGCCCAAGGAGCCGGAAGACCGGCGCCTGACGCTCAACCGCCAGCAGATGCGGGTGCTGTTCTATTCCAGCGTGATTCTGTTGCCGCTCCTGGTGGTGGTTTCCGGGGTGGCGGTGTGGTGGCGCCGGAGGTAGCCGGATGAAGGTTCGGGGATTACTGGTAGCCGTGGTCCTGCTGGCCGCCCTCACGGGGCTGGTGGTCTGGTCCAACAAGCACGAAAAGGCGGCGCAAGGCAAACCGTCGCCCGACGCACCGCCCAAGATCCTGGAGGTCGGGGAGGACCAGTTCAAATCCGTCACCTTAAGGAAAGGCGAGCAGACTACCCGCCTGAGCCGCTCGGAGGCGGGCAAGTGGGAAATCGTGGAGCCCAAGCCGCTGCCGGCCGACCAGGACTCGGTCAGCTCGCTGGTTTCCACCCTTTCGTCGCTGACCTCCGACCGGCTGATAGAAGAGAAGGCCGCGGACCTGAACCAGTACGGGTTGGCCAAGCCTTCCCTTCAGGTGGATCTCACGAAGAAGGACGGCAAGACCGAGAACCTGCTGCTGGGAGACGACACTCCCACCGGCAGCGCCGTTTTCGCCAAGCTGCGGAACGACCCGCGGGTTTTCACCGTGTCCAGCTACATCAAGTCCAGCCTGGACAAGACCTCCAAGGACCTGCGGGACAAGCGTCTGCTGACCTTCGATTCCGAGAAGCTGACCCGGGTGGAGCTGCGGGCAAACAACGCGGCCATCGAGTTCGGCAAGAACAGCCAGAACGAGTGGCAGATCGTCAAGCCCCGGCCGCTGCGGGCCGACGGCACCCAGGTGGACGAGCTGGTGCGCAAGCTGAAGGACGCCAAGATGGATACCTCCATCGCGGACGACGAGGCCGCCAAAGCGCCGGCGAAGTTCGCCGCCTCCGCCCCGGTGGCCAACGCCAGCGTGACCGACGCCGGCGGCGTCCAGCACATCGAGGTTCGCAAGGACAAGGACAACAACTACTGGGCCAGGAGTTCGGTGGTGGAAGGCGTCTACCGCCTGACCAGCGACGTGGGCGACGGGCTGAACAAGAACCTGGAGCAGTTCCGCAACAAGAAGCTGTTCGATTTCGGCTGGAACGACCCCACCAAAGTCCAGGTCGGGCAGACCACTTACAGCAAGTCGGGCGACAAGTGGATGTCGGGATCCAAGCAGATGGACGCCCCGAGCGTGCAGTCGCTGATCGACAAGCTGCGCGATCTCGCCGCCATCAAGTTCCTGGACCAGGCGCCGGCCGGGCAGCCGGTCCTGGAAGCCACGGTGACTTCGAACGACGGCAAGCGGGTCGAGAAGGTCACCGTTTCCAAGCAGGGTAATTCGTATTACGCCCGGCGGGAAAACGAACCCAGCATTTACGAACTGGACGGCAAGGCCGTGGAAGAACTGCAGAAGGCGGCCGGCGAGGTGAAGGAGTTCCAGCCGTCCAAGGACCAGAAGAAGAAGTCGTAACAGCCGAATCCTCCACAGCCATGAGCGGCCTCCTGACCGACCTCTACGAACTGACCATGGCCGCCGGGTTTTACGAAGCCGGTAAGTCGGCCGAGCGGGCTACGTTCGAACTCTCCATACGCCGGCTTCCCAAGGACCGCAAGTTCGTCATCGCGGCCGGACTGCACAAGGTGGTGGATTTCCTGCTCGGCCTGAGCTTTCTGGAGGAAGAAGTCGAATACCTGCGCGGCCTGCCCCAGTTCAAGCTGGTCTCGAACGGCTTTTTCGACGCTCTTCGCAAGCTGCGCTTTACCGGCGACCTGTTTGCGGTCCCCGAGGGCACCCCGGTCTTCGCCGGGGAGCCGGTTCTCACGGTGCGTGCCCCGGTAATCGAAGCCCAGCTCCCGGAGACCTACCTTCTGGCGGCCGTCACTTTTGAAAGCCTGATCGCGACCAAGGCTGCCCGGGTGGTGGACGCTGCCGGGGGGCGGCCGGTGGTGGAATTCGGCACGCGGCGTGCCCACACGGCCGAGGCGGGCGTGCTGGGGGCGCGGGCTGCCTACATCGGCGGGTGCCTGGGCACCAGCAATACCCTGGCCGGTTTCCGGTACGGCATCCCCGTGTACGGGACCGCGGCGCATTCCTGGGTGATGTCCTTCCATGGCGAAACGGAAGCCTTCCGGCAGCTCCAGAAGCTGCTGGGCGAGCATACCATCCAGCTGATCGACACTTACGATACGCTGCAGGGCGCGCGCCGCGCGGCGGGCCTGGGGCGGCCGCTCTGGGGGGTGCGGATCGACAGCGGCGAATTCGTGTCCCTGTCCCGGCAGGTACGCTCGATTCTGGACTCCGCCGGGCTGCGCGACGCCCGGATCATGGCCAGCGGGGATTTGAACGAATACAAGATCCGCGACCTGGTGCAGGCGGGCGCGCCCATCGACAGCTTCGGTGTGGGGACGGAACTGGCCACCTCTTTCGACGCCCCCTCCATGGGCACCATCTATAAGCTGGTGGAGCAGGATGTGGGGGGCATCAAGCGGTATACGCTGAAGCTGAGCGAGGACAAGACTACCCTTCCCGGCGCCAAGCAGATCTTCCGCTTCCCCGACCGGGATGTGCTGGCCCGGGCCGAGGAGTGCTCCTCCGGCTCCGAGGCTTTGCTGCGACCGGTGATCCTGGGCGGGCGTCTAATCGAGCAGCTGCCGGATGCGCACGCCGCCCGCCGCCGGGCGGCCGAAGCCCTGCGCAACCTCCCTCCGGAACCTTACCGGGTGGAGCGCAGCCGGCAGCTGGAGGCTCTGGTGGAACAGGCCCGGAGGAACCTGGCATGACGGCGGCGTTCTTCGACATCGACACGCAGTTCGACTTCCTGTTGCCCGCCGGAGCCCTGTATGTGCCTGGCGCCGAAAGGGTAATTCCCGTCGTGGCGGAGCTGAACCGATACGCCGCCGCCCACGGCATCCCGCTGGTTTCGACCGTGGACGCGCATGCCGAGAACGATGTGGAGTTCCGCGAGTGGCCGCCGCACTGCGTGGCTGGAACGCTGGGCGACCGCAAGCCGCCGGAGACGCTGGTGGGCCAGGCGGTGGTCGAAAAGCAGCATATCGATGTTTTCAGGAGTCCGGAACTTTGCGAGTGGTCCCGGCGTCTAATGACTGAGAGCTGTGTCGTGTATGGTGTGGCGACCGAGTTTTGCGTGCGGGCCGCCGCCCTGGGCCTGCTGAAAGCAGGGAAGCCGGTAATCCTGGTTACAGACGCCATTCAGGCCATCAGCCCGGACGGCGCCGAACGGACGTTTCAGGAAGTTACGGCTCTCGGAGGCAGGCTTCTCACGGCCCGCGAAGTGCTGGATGGACGGTTCACCCCCAAAGATCCGTCGGATCCCCGCTAAATCGCGTTACCTGTGACCGCCGGCTGCATCTAGAATAGAACCAAGGACCGTCTTAATACTCTGGCTATCATTAAGGAGTTCGAGTTGGTACAAACCGAGAAATTGGAGAAAGTCGTGTTTTACGGCGCCACGAGGTTCGAGGCGCCGCGTCTGGGCCATACCTTCCGGGGGGCGGACCGCAAGGTCCTGACCGTAGTGGAGGTCAAGAGCGAGTACATCGGCGACCATTCCGAGGATTTCACTCCCCGCGCATGGAAGTTCATCGCCGGCTGCCGCCCGCTGACGGCAGACGAGCTGCGCCGCTACGGCCGCGAAGAAGATTACTACGCCCGCCGCTCCCGCAACTAAGCCGCTACTTTCCGACGCAGAACACAACTCCGGGAGATGACGGTCGCGGCCCGGTAATGTGTGTGGCGCCGCCGGAAGCCGCGCTGCAGGGAAAGGTGGATTCGGCTGGGTTTTTGTTTCTTCCAGAACGCTAACTAGTTCTTTTTTCAGCCACTTCGTGGCCGGATTCGCCCTGCCCCGAACTCGCGGACCTGGTCTACAGGGCCGGCACCGAGGTCGGCAGATCCTCCATGGGCCGCATCCACTCCTGCATGCGCTCGACTTCGCTCGGCAGCTGGTACTCTTTTCGCACACTGGCTACCGTCTCCCCCCGGATATCGATCCTGCCCGGATCGAACTGGCCGATGCCGGCCTGCCAGCAGTACACCAGGTGCCCGATCCACTCCGGATTGATCCCCATGGCATCGGCCATCACCCGGTCGGCCGCGATGTAATCGGTCGAAGCCACCGCGATGCGGTGTTCCACATCCAGGCCCGCTACCGGCCCGTTCTTCTCCATGCCCTGGAAGGCGTCGATCACCGCCGCCCCCCAGCACGGGCTGATCTTCTGGGCCACCAGCAGCATATTGTTGTTACAGTGCCGGAAGGTGGCGTGGATCTTCCACTTGTCGTTCTCCGGCCGGGCGAAGTACGGCCCGCTCACTTTGCCCTTGGGTTGGATGCGCAGGGGAGCGGCCAGCACCATGTTCTTTACGCTGAGGGTGATCACGCAGATCAGGTGCGTTTTGGCCGGCGGCATGGAGATGACGTAGGCGTCCCTGTCCATGAAGCGGGTGAGCAGCCGGACGGGGATCAGGTGGTTGTTGCGGTCCAGGATGGTGGTGGCCTCGAAGCGGCTCTCCTCGTTCAGGTCGAGCAGGGAGACCTTCTGCGACTTGAACTCCTGAACCAGGGCGGGGTACTTCAGGAGTTCGAAGATCTCGCCGGTGCGGCCGGCGGCCGACGACTCCGCGATGATGACCGGGCCCTTGAAGCGCGGGGCGAGGTAGTCCAGGGCGCCGCGGATGGCGTCCGGATCGGTGCAGGCGTTCTGCCGCATGGTAACGCAATTCGGTTTCAGAATCACGTACTTGCGGGTCTTCAGGACCGGCCGGATCTGGTCGTCGATGGCGGCCAGGGCGTCGTGAACGTTCCTGCGGCGATCCTCGCCCTTGACGATGGAGACGGCCGCGCGTTTCCGGCTGTAGGGGTAGAGAGCGGCGAGCGGATCGCCGGTTTCACTGGAAGCATGCAAACGGGCCGCCGCGCCGGCGGCCGCTGTACCCGTGTACGCGATGCGAGCAAACTCCCGGCGCGAGAGTCTGGCAGCCATGAGTTTCATACAAAAGAGTCTTTAATGAGAGTGTAGCGAAAATCGCCCGTCAATTGGGGGCCGCATCCGCCTTTCGCGGAAGGAAGGCCGCCGTGTCCACGGCCGGGTCCACAGCCAGTTCGAAAAAGCCGAGCATGGCTTCGTGCCAGGATGGGGCGCCCGGTTCGGACTTCAGAACATCAACCGCTACGTTGTCGAAATGGGCTGTCCATCGCAGGACGGCTCCCTTGGGAAGCGCCCGGGGATTCCGTAGCACGTAGTGCCACTGCCAGCCGGACTGGGAGGGTTTGACCTTGAGCAGTGTCTCGACGCCTCCACCCGGTCCTATGAGTTCCACATCGAAGGAGGCGCCGCGCAGCCGCAAATGGGGAAACAGGCTGATCAGGTCGGCGGCGGCGGGCAGGGTGTGCGAAAGCGAGGTTTTGAAGTTCGTTTCCCCCGCCGGGATGCGGAGTTTATCGGCCTCCATCCGGAGGGTGAGCACGCGCTTCCCGGGAGGTTCGCGGGTAAAGACCAGGCCGACCTGGGGCTCGTCGGAAACGGGCGTCGGCCGGCTCCGGTAATGCACCTGGAGAACCAGGTCGGAGCCGGCCGGGATGCGCTTGGCCGCTCCGTCGGGGAAGATCAAAGCCGGCATGCCGGGAGTGTAAGCCGCCAGGATCTCGGCTGTGGTGTTCCGCGCGCGGGCGATGGCGTCGGGGCCGGAAGGCGCGTAGGCCAGCCCCGGGGGCGCGTCTCGCAGCCACACCGAGCGCGGTTCCCGAACGTAGAGCACTGCATGGTCCACCGCGCTCAGATCGCTCGGGCGGATCTGCACGGCCCGCACCCAGCGGTCCTGGGTGAAGGGCAGTTCGAATACCAGGTAGCGGTAGCCGGCCGGTTCGTTGGCGGCGATCTCGACCGGACGCAGGGCGGTCATGGCTACGTCAGCCGAGATGTCCGCCGGATTCACCGCCGGCAGGCCCCGGCGCTGCCTGCGCGGTTTTCCAGCCGGCGCGCCGGCAGCCGCCCAAAGGTCCAGCAACCGGATCTCATTCTCGTCGATGCGGAGATGATTGGCAAACTCGCCATGGGCCGGGTCGGCCAGCCAGGGCGGCATGCGGCGCGACTTGACGGACTCGGCGATGGCCGGCGCCCACTGCCTCGCGCCGCTATAGGCGCCCAGGGTGGCCGGTTCGAATCCGCCCGGACCGTGGCAGGAAATGCAGCGCGCCTGAAGAACCGGCAGGACATCGTCGTAATACGTGGCGGCGGGGGTCTGCGGCCGGCCGCCGGTTTGCGCCGCGCCCGTCCCGGCGCTCCAGAGGCAGATGGCAATCCACGCCAGCCGCAACAGCCCCGAAATGCGCTCGCGGCCGGCGAAACCCATGTAAATGGTGTGACGTGTCACGCCTCCTCTCCGTTTGTTAAGAACCGGTTAAGCCAGCGGCCGGTTCCAAACCCCTGCCTCCTGCGTTCGATGCCGCTGTTGACCTGACGTGCGCCTGGCGCCATCGCGGCGTCAACCGCCGGCTTAACATGATAACCGTTTCGCCCGGGCGGGGAAAACGGCCCGGGGAG
>JADZAF010000235.1 GCA_020852755.1 Bryobacterales bacterium | reverse complement strand
GAGCACGTCGAACTGCACCTGTTTCACGAAAACGGGAAGCAGTACGATCTGGTGAAAAGCGCCCACGCCCAGTTCCGCCAGGCCGACAGGTCGCTCTATTCCGATGGCGAAGTCGAGATCATCCTGGGCGTCCCGGCCGAGGGCCCGCCTCCCGGCGGCCTGGTTTCCATACATACCTCCGGCGTGACCTTCGACGGGCAGGGCAAAGCCGTTACCGAGCGTCCGGCCACCTTCCTGTTCGAGAACGGGGACGGCAGAGCGGTGGGCGCCTCCTATGACCCCACCGCCAAAGAGCTGCTCATGAAGAGCGAGGTGGAACTGAACTGGCACAGCCCCGGCTCCACCCCCCTCCACATCGAGGCCGGCCAGCTCTCGTACAAGGAGGCCCTCTCGGCCATCCTCCTCTATCCCTGGGCGCGCCTGGAGCAGGGCCCCGCCCGCATCGAAGGCGGGGACACGATCGTCACGCTGGAAAACGGCGTCATCCGCCGGGTGGAGTCCCAGCGCGCCAAGGGCTCCGCCGAGTACCCGAAGCAGATGCTGGAATACAGCGCCGGTCACCTCGTGGCCGACGTCTCCGCGGACGGCGCGATCGAGAAAGTGGTCGGCGAGCCGGACGCCCGCCTGGTGTCCACCACCGCCGGCGCCCGCACCACCATTACCACTGCCCGCATCGACCTGGAGTTCGTCAGCCTGGACGGCGAGAGCGTCCTCAAGCGCGCCCTGGCCAGCGGCCGCGGCGTGGTCGAATCCCGAACCACCGCCGGCCCCGCTCCGGGCGATACGCGCATCCTCCGCAGCGAGGTGATCGAGACCCTGATGCGTCCCGGCGGCGAGGAGATCGAGCGGGTGGAAACCCATGCCCCGGGCCGCATCGAGCTGATCCCCGCCGCCGCTTCCGCCCGCCGCCGCAGCATGGACGGCGAGCGGATCGCCATGAACTACGCCGCCGGCAACCAGCTGGAAACCCTGCAGGCCGTGAACGTCTCTACCCGCACCGAGCCCCCCG
Source organism: Bryobacterales bacterium (assembly GCA_020852755.1). Lineage (GTDB taxonomy): Bacteria > Acidobacteriota > Terriglobia > Bryobacterales > Bryobacteraceae > JADZAF01. Next base: position 2,831 of record JADZAF010000235.1, on the reverse strand, counting down.
CCCAATCTCCCCGGAAGATAGCGGTCGTACAGACCTGGAGCAAAGGCCTGCGGGCCTCCTTCAGCTCCAAAACCGGCCAGATGCAGCGCCTGGAACAGTGGGAGGACTTCCGTTACGAGGAGGGCTCCCGCCAAGCGCGCGCCGGCAGCGCAGCTTTCGAGCCCGACCTGAACCGCATGACCCTGCAGGCCAACGCCCGGGTCTGGGATCCCAGCGGCTCGACCAGCGCCGAGACCATCCGCCTCGAGCAGGAGACCGGCCGCTTTACCGCCGAAGGGAAGGTCGCTTCCACACGCCTTCCGAACGACCCGGCCAGGCAGCCCGCCAGGGGCCGGAACGCGGACAGCGGCCTCACCGGCCTGGTGGAAGGGAACCAGCCCGTACAAGCCACGGCGGACCGCATGATCTCCGAAGACGGGCAAACCAGGATCCGCTACCTGGGCCGCGCCGTGCTCTGGCAGAAGGGCAGCCGGGTGCAGGCCGACGAGATCCTGATCGACCGGGCCCAGAGGCGCCTGGTCGCCAGCGGCAGCGTCTTCACCGAGTTCCTCGACCAGGAGCCGGGCAAGCGTGCCGGACCGCCCGAGTTCACCCGCATACGGGCCGCCCGCCTGGTCTACACCGATGCCGGCCGCCTGGCCCACTACACCGGCGGCGCCGCCCTCACCCGGCCGAACCTCAAGGTTAACGGCCGGGAGCTGCGCGCCTGGCTGGCCGAGCCCGACGAGCCTTCCCGCGTGGAGCGTTTCCGCGCCGACGGCCAGGCCCGGATCGAACAGGTCCTGCCCGACCGTACCCGCACCGGCACAGCCGAGCAGGCCGAGTACCTCGCCCTGGAGGAAAAGCTCATCCTGCGGGGCGGCGACCCGCAGTTCGTCGACAGCCTGCGCGGCGCCACACGGGGGGTCGAATTGACCTATTTCCTCAACGATGATAGGCTGCTGGTGAGCGGCCAGGCCAAACAGCCGGCTTTCAGCCGTATTCTCCGCCGTTAATCCGGATGCGCAAACTCGAGACGCGGGAGATATCGAAGATCTACCGCGGCCGCAAGGTGGTCGATGATGTCTCCCTCTTCGTCAAGGAAGGCGAGGTTGTCGGACTGCTGGGTCCCAACGGCGCGGGCAAAACCACTTCCTTCTACATGATCGTGGGGCTGATCAGCCCCGACTCCGGCCGTATCGCCCTGGATGACGAGGACGTCACCAACCTGCCGATGTATCAGCGCGCGCGCCGGGGCATCAGCTACCTGCCTCAGGAAGCCTCGGTCTTCCGTAAGCTGACCGTCGAAGAGAACCTCATGGCCATCCTGGAGACCCTGCCGCTGAACGGCCGGCAGCGCCGTGAGCGCGCCGGCCAGTTGATCGAGGAGTTGGGCCTGGAAACCGTGCGCGGCAGCAAGGGCTACATGCTTTCGGGCGGCGAGCGGCGCCGCGTCGAGATTGCCCGCTCCCTGGTCATACAGCCCAGCTTCCTGTTGCTGGACGAGCCCTTCTCGGGCATCGATCCCATCCAGGTCCTCGAACTGCAGCGCATCATCTCCGACCTGCGGCGGTCCGGCATCGGCATCCTGGTGACCGACCATAACGTCCGCGAGACCCTCATGGTCACCGACCGGGCCTACATCATCAACAACGGCCGGATCTTCCGGGCCGGCACGCCCGACGCGCTGAGCCGCGACCCCGAAGTCAAGCGCGTCTACCTCGGCGAAAGCTTCACCTGGGAGTTTCGGTGACAGGCTACACAACCCCCAAACTCCACCGGCGCTGTACCGGCAGCCGCCGGGCTAAAGCCGCACCCTGCTGCTTCCATTAGCCGCCCGGCTTGACCCTCTTCGACCCCCTGCCGGATAATGCGACTTACATCGCAAAGAAGGAGATATCGTTGTCCTGCAAAATCGGATTCATTGGCCTGGGCATCATGGGCAAGCCCATGTCCCGGAACCTCTTGAAGGCCGGCCACCAGTTGGTGGTCTATGACGTGGTAGCCGCAGCCGTGGACGAGATCGCGGCCGCCGGCGCCGCCAGAGGCGCCTCCTCGGCCGACGTGGCCGCCCGCAGCGACGTGCTGATCACCATGCTGCCCGACGGTCCGGACGTCGAGCAGGCCGTCCTGGGACCGGCCGGCGTTCTGGAAGGCGCCCGGCCGGGCGCCATCCTGATCGACATGAGTTCCATCAGCCCGATGGTCTCCCAGAAGGTCGCCGCCGAGTGCGCCGCCAGGGGAGTCGAATTCCTGGACGCGCCGGTCAGCGGCGGTGAGCCCAAGGCCGTGGACGGCACCCTGGCCATCATGGTGGGCGGCAAGCAGGAAGTCTTCGATAAAGCAAAGGACATTCTGGCCGCCATGGGCTCCAGCGTCACCCTGACCGGACCCGTCGGCGCGGGCAACGTGACCAAGCTGGCCAACCAGATCATCGTGGCCTGCAACATCGCCGCCATGGGCGAGGCCCTGGTCCTGGCCACCAAGGCCGGCCTTGACCCCGAAGTGGTCTTTAACGCCATCAAGGGCGGACTGGCCGGAAGCACCGTGCTGAACGCCAAGGCCCCCATGGTCATCAGCCGGAACTTCAAGCCCGGCTTCCGCATCCGCCTGCACCAGAAGGACCTGCGAAACGCTCTCCTGGCCGGCGAATCGCTGAAAGTGCCCCTGCCCATCACCTCCCTGGTGCAGCAGATGATCATCACCCTGATGAACGAGGGCAAGGGCGACCTGGACCATTCCGGCATCGTCAACTTCCTCGAAGCCATGGCCGGCATCGAGGTCCAGAAGCCGGCAGGAGCTTCGGCATAGGGCGGCAGCTGTTATGCATAGGCGTGGTCGAACCGGACCGG
>JADZAF010000234.1 GCA_020852755.1 Bryobacterales bacterium | reverse complement strand
CCGGGACCTTGATACTGAGCGCTGCACTGTTGGGATTCGCGGGCGTTCAGCTGAGCCGGGGAAGGCGGGTCCCGGTTTTCCTGCTGGCGTGGTTCCTTCTGCTGCTGGCGCCGGTACTGCCTCTGAAACATCACGTTTCGGAGTATTACCTGACGCTTCCCACGATGGGCCTGGCCATGCTGGGGGCGCAGGCTTTTGTGGCCGGGTGGCGCCGTGCCGGAGGGTGGAGGGCCTGCGCACTGCTGGCGGGGGGCCTCTATCTGGCTGCTTCGCTGCCGGCGGCGCGGGTGTCGGCACGCAGCCTCTACCAGCAGACCCGGGAGGTGAAGAAGGTGGTGGCGGGTGTGGCCCGGGCCGCGCAGATTCATCCGGGCAAAGTGATCCTGCTGGCCGGGGTGGATACCCTGTTGTTCTGGAACAGCATTTACCACCGGCCTTTTGGGTTGGTGGGCGCGGGCGAGGTGTACCTCGCGCCGGGCGCCGAGGCGCGGGTGGAGCGTGCGGCGGGCCTCGACCTGGCCGAGTTCATCACGCCGCCCGGCCCGGCTTTGGATGCTATCGAGCGTGGGCGGGCCGTGGTCTACGATGTGTCCGGCCTGCGACTGCGCAACGTCACGGCGGGGTACGCGGCATTGCTAAAAGCCGGTGGGGCGGGCCCCCCGGTCCGGGTGCACGTGCGCAACCCGCTGATGGAATACCTGTTGGGTCCGGGCTGGTATCCAACCGACACGGCCGGGACGCGCTGGGCGGGCCGCCGGGCGGAGGTGCGCATGGCAGCGCCGGGCAGCGGGGCTTCCGAGCTGCACGTATGGGGATTCTGCCCGGAGGAACAGGTGTCGGCGGGCCCGCTGGCAGTGGCAGCGGAGGTTTCCGGCCGGGCTTTGCCGGCGCGCGAACTCCGGCAGGCCGGTCCCTTCCACCTGGTGTGGAACATCGAGGGGAAAGGAGAGATGCGGGTGGCGGTCGAGGTCGGCCGGACCTTCCGGCCGGCCGGTTCCGATCGCGACCTGGGACTGGCGTACGAGGGATTCGAGATCCGCTGAGGCCGCGATGCCGCACGCTATAATCCGAACGATGGTGAGTCCCGGCGCCTGTGGATCCCTGTATTCCCGTAAATGGGGTTGCGGCACGTTGGAAACGTGCGCCACAAGGGCTGCCACGCGATGAAGCGCCTCGCCGCCCTGTTGTCCTGGGTTGTGCCTCCCGTGTTCCTGGTCGCGCTGTACTGGCACGGCCTGCACACCTGGTTCCAGCTGGACGATTTCGCCTGGCTGGACATCACCCGCCGGATCTACGATTTTCCGACCTTCCTGCGCGAAATCTTCGTTCCGGCGGAACACGGCACTTTCCGGCCCTTTAGCGAGCGCGGTTTTTTCTTCGTATTTCGCAGCCTGTTCGGCGTGGACGCGCTGCCCTTCCACATCTGGATGTTTCTGACCCAGATGGCGAACCTCACACTGTTGAACTGGAATGTCCGCCGGCTGACCGGCTCGGCAGCGGCAGGCCTCCTGGCGGCCCTGTTCTGGACCGCGCACCCTCTGCTGGTGACCGCGGTTGCGTGGACCTCAGCGTACATGCAGGTGCTTTGCGGCTTCTGCCTCCTGCTGGCTTTCCATTTCTGGTTGCGCCACGTCGAGACCGGCCGGCGCCGCTACTGGGCCGCTCTCTGGGTGGTGTTTCTGCTGGGCTTCGGTGTCATGGAGACCAACCTGGTGCTCCCCGCGCTGATCGGGGCGCACGCCTGGTTCTTCGCGCGGCGATATTTCGCACGGGCGCTCTGGCTGCTCGCCCCCTCGGCCGCGTTCGTGGCATTCCACATGACGCTGGCGCCGAAGCAGGCGGCCGGGCCCTACTCGATCCACATCGATCTCAGCGTGGCGCGAACGCTGTGGACTTACTGGAATTGGGCCCTGGGCGCGGGCGCGATCCGCACGCCCGGGCTGCCTCCCGGGACCGTAACGGGGGCGGTGCTGCTGCTTTCGGCGCTGCTGCTGGGCTTTGCGGCCTGGAGCGCCTGGCGCCGGCGGTGGCTGCCCCTCCTGTTTCTGTTATGGTTCCTGATCCTGCTGGCTCCGGTTCTGCCGTTGCGCGATCACGTCAGCGACTACTACCTGACGCTCCCGCTGATGGGGCTGGCGACGCTGGGGGCATGGGGTTTCGTAACGGCATTCCGGCAGAAGGGCCGGGCCCGCTTCCTGTGGGGTCCGCCGGCAGCGCTGGCGGCGCTGGTTTTTCTGGTTCCGTCGATTCCGGCCGCCGGCACGTCGGCCAGGGCCTGGCGCGAGAGAGGGGAGGAGGTGCGAGCCATGGTCCTGGGAGTCGCCCGCGCCCGCCAGTTGCATCCACAGAAAACCATCCTGCTGGACGGGGTGAACAACGAGTTGTTCTGGGGCGGGGTGTGCGACGGTGGATTTCGAGCGGTGGGAGTCTTTGACGTGTACCTTGCGCCCGGCTCGGCCGCACGCATCGAGGACGCCAGGGACCTCTGCGGGGTGCGGGAGTTCGTGCTGCCTTATCAGGCCGCGCTCAGGGCCCGCGAGTCCGGGAACCTGGTGGTCTACCGGGCGGGGGGCAGCCGGCTGCGGAACATCACTTCCACCTACCGGCCGGTCAAGGATCCGGGGAGCGGCTTCCGGCTCGACCTGGGCAGCCGGGCGGCCGACGCCTTCCTGGGAAAGGGATGGTACGAGTCGTCGCGCGGCGGCCGCTGGATGTCGGGCAGCGGGTCGGGCTGGCTTCCGGGCCCGCCGGCTCAGGAAGGCAAACTCATCCTCACCGGCTACTGCCCGCAAGTGGCGGTCGAGGGGGGACCGCAAACCGTCGCCGTCACGATCGACGGGCGGACACTGCCTCCCGGGCAACTGCTCCAGGCGGGGCCTTACCGCCTGGAATTCTCCCTGCCCGCCGAGTCTCTTCAGAAGGACCGCATCGAGTTTCAGATCCAGGTGGACCGGACCTTCAAAGTAGCTCACGAGCCCCGGGAACTCGGGCTGGCGTTCGGCGCCCTGGACCTTCGCTGAGTCTCCAGGCGGAAGACCTCGAAGACCGGCCGGCGGTTGCGGTCCTGAACGATGCGCTCCACCCGCTTCACGTAGCCCTCGCGGACTGCCCACGCTTCCAGCCGTTGGACCGGTTCCGGGGAGAACCGGCTGCCCTCGACATGGCTGAGGAAAAGGTTCTCAGGCCTGGCCATGGCATGCGCCAAGCGCGCGTCCTGTTCCGTCATGGTTTCGCCGGCGAAGGCTTCGGTCCCGACAAACAGGTTGAGCCGGCCCCGGTTCAGCAGCCGCAGCGAATCCAGCATGCCCCAGTCGAGAACGAAGATGTTCCCGGCCCGAACCGTCTTGAGGTAATCCGAAAGCGGATAGATGGCGTCGGTCCAGGTCAGGGTGGAGCCGTGGCGGATCCACTGTGCGTAGCAGTGGTTGGTGAGCAGCAGGTTGCCGCTGACGACCAGGAGGAGAGCTATCACCAGGACCGTCCGTCCGGTCCGGGGCCAGCGCCCGGCCAGTTCGGTCCCGACCAGGGCCATCACCATGTGTGGCAGGGGCCAGAGAAGCACGGTGTGATGAGCGCCGCCTCCGGCGTTCCTGGTTGCCGCCATTTGCAGCCAAGCGGCCAGCAGGGCCACCAGGGCGAAGAGGGCGGCGCGTCCCGCCGGCTTCCGCCGGACCTGGGGCCATAGGGCGAGGCTGGCCAGGAAAGCGAGCCCGAGGAGGCTGCGGCGGGGATGGCCGGAGAGGTCGCTCAGCCGGACACAGGCGCGTTCCCAGGGCGTCTCCGGCCGGCGGGCGGAATCGGAATCGAACGGGACCAGGTAGCCGAACAGGGCGGATCCGTCGAGCGTGGAGAGGACAAACAGGGCCTTGGGACCCAGGGCAGTGAAATCAGGACTGGCGTTTCCACGGAGTGTAGGCAGGAAAGGCCCGGACGAGTCCAGGTTGTAGATCACCAGGGGGAGGGCGCCCAGCACAAAACAGAGCAGGGCCAAGGCCAGGACCCGGGGGCCCGCCAGGGCCAGGACCTTGCGGGGGAAGACCAACAGGGCGGCGGCGCACAGGCCTGACAGCAGCCACAGGAAAAGCGCCTTGTCCCAGCAGGCCAGTCCGAAGAGGAAGGACCCTGCTGCCGCCCATCGCCGCTCGCCGGTTTGGGCGAAGCGGAGCAGAAGCAGCATGCCGCCAATCAGAAAGACGTGCTGCAGGGCGACCGGGCCCCAGTCGCACCGGGCGGTCAACAGGAAGGAAGTATCGGTGGCCAGCAAGGCGGCTCCGGCCAGGGCGGCCCGGGAACCCCCAATCCGCAGCAGCAGCCGGTAGAACAGCCATACGGCCAGCGCGCCGGCCAGCAACACGGGCAGTCGTATAGAAAGGGCCGAAGGAGGCCAAACCTGGAACAAGGGGAAGTAGAGCCATCCTTTCAAGGCGCCCAGGTAGGACATCAGCATGACGGGTGCGCCGCGGATGGAGTACTCGCCCCAGACCGGATGGAAGATGGCGGAGGCGAAAAGCGCCTCGTCGTTCTGGATGCCGGGATGGTGCAGCCAAGCCACACCGGGCAGCAGGAACAGGAGACACAGGACTAAAGGGGCGGCTGTGGATCCGCGGATAAGATTTCTCCGTTCTTCGTCGATAGTAACACCGGGGAAGACCGCTGCCTGATTCCAGGAACTGTGCGGCGCGCGCCAGGCGGCAGGCCCGGAACGTAATGGTTTTCACGTATAACTTGTAACCCGGCTCCATTCCCGGCAGTCAAATGCTGAGCAGGCCGCCCTAAGCGGGATACTCTGGTGGACTGGTGGACCGGCGCGAATCGTGGGTGGGGCAAGGGTTCCGGTACGAAGGTCACAGCCAGTCCGGGTACCGGGCAGTACACGATTGTGATTTTTCTCTTGCCGCCACCGCCGATGGCTGTTAGGATGTGCGGGTCTATGAGACTTTATTGCTGGCTCGGTGCTTTTTACATAGCGCTGGTAACCGGCTGTTCGAGCCCGCCTTCAAAGGAAGCGCCGGCGCAAAGCCGGAAGGCGGCCGCGAAGGCCGTGGACCAGCGATGGAAGTTCCCCCAGCGCGATCAGGTGGCGGTGCAGCTTGTGGACGATAAGCTGCTGGGCAAGGATTTCATGCCGGGAGGAAACCTGGCCGATTACGAGACGAAAGGAAAGCGGTACCAGTTGTTTCTGGTCCGGACCGGCTCGGCGAACGAGGCGCTGGCCCTTCTACTGGCTCTTCGAAAGAATTTTACGGACTCGAAGTTCGTGGCGCACATGGGCGGGTATTTTGGGATGGACGCCGGGCGTCCGGTTTACGCGTTTCAGAAGGGGCCCTATCTGGCCGGTGTGGTAGGGCTACCGGAACCGGAAGCCGACTTGCAAGCGAGGGACTTCGCGGCGCGGCTGAACTGAGAATTTTAGTTTTCGAAGCGCAGATTTTTTGAAACTTTCGTTGTCAGATCGGCGTCTATTCATCCTGACCTGGGAAAAGGATGAGACGGCCGAGGTCGGCGAAAGGATTCGGGAAATCGCGGGCATAAAACGAATGACCTGACGAAACGAGACGAAGAGAGAAAAGAGGAGAGAGGGCCATGACCAAGACAGAGCTTGCCAAGTACCAGAAGTTGCTCGAAGCCAAGCGCAACGAGCTTTCTGCGGGAATGAGAAACCGCGAGGATATCGCGATCGAGAAAACTGCCGATGCCCTGGACGAGGTGCAACTGGCCGGGGAGCGGGAGCTTGCCATCCGCAATCTGGATCGCGAAACGACTATCCTCCGGCAGGTAAGAGCTGCTCTGGCCCGAGTCGAGGACGGAAGCTACGGAATCTGCCTCCATTGCGAGGAAGACATCAGCCCCAAGCGTTTGGCGGCAGTGCCGTGGGCCTTGTACTGCATTCGGTGCCAGGAAGCAGCCGATCGTCATGAGTTCGAGCGTGAGGACACGTTCGACAATCTGATGCTGAGTGCAGCATAAAGAACATGTCCGGGGGCGGGGAAACCCGCCCCTGGATTGTCTTTCCTCCCTTCCTCCTGCCTCCCGAATTCCCCCTTTTGATTCAGCTGTCTTCCGGGCTTCGAACGCCGGTGTTCCCGGCTCGGCGGAGCCATCCGGGGGCGCCGGATGGAACGCGGGGCAGGCGGCCCTCTTCCGGCTGCGGATCGGCAACGGGAAAACGGCGCATGCCGAGGCGCGACTGCACGGAGCTAAGGGGCGGCAATCTCCATGACCGGATCCGGCCCGGCCCCCTTGGGCGTTTGAACCTTCCGGATCACCTTCTTTTCCGCAAGCGAGACTACGTACACGGTATCGAAATCCTGGGCCGAGGCGAAGGCCAGCCTGCCGTCCCGGGAGAGACTCAGGGAGACGGGGGTCTCGCCCAGTGGGATACGAGCCACGACCTTCCGGGACTTCACATCGGCGATTTCGACCTGCTTGTCATTCATGAGGGACCAGACCAGCCGGAAGCCGTCCGGGGTGACGGCGATCCGCACGGGGCCGTCGCCGGCGGTGATTTCACCGGTCAAAGCCTGAGAGGCGGTATCGATGATCGACACCGCCCGGCCGTTGCGGTTCACCACGTACAGGGTGCGGCCATCCGGCGAGAGCACGCTGCCTTCGGGCCGGGCTTTGGTCGGAATCCGCTTCACCTGCCCGCTGCCCATGTGGATCACCGAGACGTCGTTCGAGTTGCTGTTGCTGACGTAGGCATACCGGCCGCCGGGGCCGAGGGTGACCATGTGGGCCGTCTGTCCTCCCGTCGGGTAGGTTCGAATCACTTTGCGGGCGGCGGCGTCGATGAGAAGCAGCTGGTCGGGAAGCTCACAGCTGACCACCAGGCGGCCGGTGGCGCGGTCCAGGTCGATGCCGTGCGGGCGGCGGAACTTGCCCAGGGAGATCTCGCCGATCCGCTTTCGGGCGGCGATATCGATGATGGACACGGTGTTGCCGCCGGAGCCCGCCTGCTCGATGCGCATGGTGCCGTTGTCGGTGACGTACAGCAGGCGCCCGTCGGGCGAGCGCACCATTTCGTGCGGGTGCAGTCCGGTGGCCACGCCGGCGAGCAGCTTGCCTTCAGGAGTGCAGTAGCCGAGCGAGCTTCCTCCCTTATGGAGAATCAGCCACAGGGAGCCTTGAGCCCACAGCGCCGGGACCGCCAGGAGCAGCAGGAAGAGCGTTCTCATACGGCGCCATTATACTCAAGAGGAATGGCGGGTACCCTGTATCTGGTTGCCACCCCGATCGGCAACCTGGAGGACATCACGCTGCGGGCGCTGCGGGTGCTGCGGGAGGCGGACGTAATCGCCTGCGAGGACACCCGCCAAACGCGCAAGCTGCTGTCGCACTACGGGATCGACAAACCGCTGCTCAGCTATCACGAGCACAACGAAGCCCAGCGGGCGGTGGAACTGGTGGAGAGGCTGAGGGAAGGGCAGAGCGTGGCGGTGGTTTCCGACGCCGGCACGCCTCTGCTGGCGGATCCGGGCTACCGGGTGGTGAAGGCCGCCGCCGCCGCGGGGTTCGCGGTCCAGCCGGTGCCGGGACCCTCGGCCCTGGTAACGGCCCTGGCGGCTTCGGGCCTGCCTACCGACGCGTTCTATTTCGGCGGCTTCCTGCCCGCCCGGCAGGGGGCGCGCCGCCGGGCGCTGGAGGAGCGGGCCGCCGAGCGGGCCACCCTGGTCTACTACGAGGCGCCCCACCGGATTCAGGAGACGCTGGAGGACGTGGAGGCGGTGTTGGGCCCGCGGCCGGTGGTGGTAGCGCGCGAATTGACCAAGCTGCACGAGGAACTGCTGCGGGGAACGGCCGGGGAGGTGCGCCAGGCGCTGGCCGCGCGCGCGGCGGTAAAGGGCGAGATCACCCTGCTGATCGGCAAAGCGGAAACGACGGCGGCCCCGAATACCCCGGTGGAACAGGCCGTGGAAGCGCTCGTCCTCCAGGGCCTCAGCCGGATGGAGGCGATGAAGGCGGTGGCCCGGCAGAGAGGCATCTCGAAGCGCGAGGTCTACGGGCACCTGGAAAAGCTGCGGCGAAGCTGAGGTCTCCGGGATGTGCGGCTCAAGGAGAACCCGCGCCTGAGAGGTGCTTCGGGACCGGCGGCTCTCAGCGGCCGGCTGCCAGGCGAACGGCCAGCAAATCGGGCAGACCCGCCTGGCGGATCTTCCTCTGCGCCAACTCCACCGGGTACTCCACGCGCCGAAAACAGAGAAAGCCATCCGCCGGATCGTACAGCACGTAAGCCGCACGGGGGTCGCCGTCGCGGGGCTGCCCCACCGATCCGGGATTGATGAGGTAGTACGTGTCGGGCTCCAGATCCAAAACGGCTTCCTTCGCGCGGGCTCCCGGCCGCCCGATCTTCTCCGTCCGCCGCCGGCTTGACCGGAACCCTCCCTGAATGTGCGTGTGTCCGAAAAAAGTGACCGGGCGCTCCGTGTAGGCGAAAGCCTGACGGGCTTCGCCGGTATCGACCAGGTATTCGTCCTCGTCGGCGGGAGCTCCGTGGGCCAGGGCAATACCGTCGACGGTCAGCGGCCCTCGGGGCAGGGCCGCCAGGTAGGCGCGGTTCTCACCAGTCAACTGGTGGTGAGTCCAGACCGTGGCGGCCTGAGCCGCGGGATTGAACCATTCCAGCCCTTCCAGGCTGGCCACTGCCTTGTCGTGATTCCCGCGAATGACGGTATGGACGCGGGCCCGGCACCACTCGACGATGGCGTTCGGATCCGCGCCATATCCTACCAGGTCGCCGCAGCAGAGAATGCGGTCGTACCGCCCGGCGGCATCCTCCAGAACGGCCTGGAGCGCCTCCCAGTTGGAGTGCAGGTCGCTCAGAATCAGGCAGCGCACGGTTCAGGCCCGGACCAGCCGCAGCAAGGCGATCTCGGGCGGCGCGCCGATACGGGCCGGCATCCCGATGGTGCCGATGCCCCGGGTCACGTAGGCGGCGGCGCCGGCATCCCGGTAGAGACCGTAAACAAAAGGAGTGATGAAGCGCGCCACGTTGAGAGACTGGTTCAATATTTCCACCTGCACCTGGCCGCCATGAGTGTGCCCGGCCAGCACCACCTGAAAGCCTTTAGCGGCCGCAACGGGATAGACATCGGGGTTATGGGAAAGCAGGACGTTCACGGCTCCCGCCCGGACCAGTTTTTCCGCGCTCTCCAGGTAGCGGGGACGCAGGCTGGCGCGCTGGTAGTCCACGCCGGCAACGTTCAACACGGCCTTGCCGAAGCGCAGCGGCCGGCTGCTGCCGCGGAGAAACTCGATCCCCAGGGAGCGTCCCAGGCCGGCGGCATGGTCTTCGGCCGCGGCGTAGATCTCATGGTTCCCCATGCAACCGAGAATGCCGGCAGTGGCGCGCAGGCGGGCCACCTGCCGCAGGCAGGCGTCCAGAGGGTCGCCGGCCGAGGAAATGAGGTCGCCCGTCACCAGCGCGAGGTCGGGCCTCAGCCCGTTGGCAGCATCCACCGCCCGGGCGAACTCCGCTTCGCTGAGGTAGGGGCTGAGGTGAATGTCGCTGATCTGCACCAGCCGAAGGCCGCGCAAATCGTCCGGCAGGTCCGGCACGGGAAGGTCGACCTCCCGCACCCGGAAATCGGTGCGCTGGATGAAGGTGCCGAAGCCGGTGAGGACGAACGGCGCCGAGGCCAGCACGCCGCCGGTGGCGCGAAGCGCGCGGCGCCGGGCGGGATCGAAGCGGTCGGCCGTGTCGGCGCGGACCAGGCGTTTCCAGAGAGCGTAGACGCACCAGGCTCCGGTTGAACTGAAGGCCCACAGGTATACCGCGCCGTGGATCCAGGCCGCGATGCTGCGCGGAAGAGGAACCCAGCGGGCCAGACCGTGGTAGCCAAGCACAAAGCCCACCGCCATCGCCAGCCATAGGGCCGCCAGGCCGAAGCGCAGGGTTCGCGCCCTTTGGGCCGGCACGCGGGGAAGCGCCCAGGCGAGCACGCCGCGCCCGATCTGAAGCTGAGCCCAGGCAGCCGCTGCAATGATAGCGGCATCCACCAGGTAACGAACGACGGGTCCAGACACGCGTATTCCCATTGTAGCGGAGTTGACACCTCCGCCCGGGCCGTCCGGCCGCCCCGACTGTGCTTCAGTATCCGCGTTGCTTGTCTACGACGTTGATCAGCGGCAGCCCGGCCGCGTAGCGCCGCACGTTCTCGGCAAACAGCTCGATGAGGCGGACCTGCCGGTCCGGGCTCCAGCCGGAGGTGTGGGCGCTCATGACGACGTTGGGGCAGTCGAAGATGGGATGGCTGGAAGGCGGCGGCTCCTTCGGGAACACGTCCAACCCGGCGCCGGCGATCCAGCCTTCCCGGAGCGCCTTCACCAGCGCCATATCGTCGAACAGCATGCCGCGGGACATGGCCAGAAAGTAGGCGGTCCTCTTCATGCTGCGAAAGACTTTCTCGTTAAACATGCGGTGGGTTTCCGGCGTGTGAGGCGCGGCGGCGACCAGAACGTCGGCCTTAGGCACCATTTCCATGAACCAGCCGGGGTCGTGCAGCTCGGCCACGTATTCGGGCTGGGGCAGGGGCCGGGCATCGGTGGCGATGATCTTCATATCGAAGCCGTAATAGGCCCGCCGCGCGATCATGCTGCCGATCCCGCCCAGCCCCACGATGCCCATGGTCCGTCCGACCAGTTCGGTGTGGTGGTCCGACTTGGGGGTCCCCATGGCGTTCATCTGGCGCTTGTAGAACTGGGGAACGTAATACCTGGTGATGCCCCGGGTGAGGCAGAGGAGCAGGCCGATGGCCGTTTCCGAGATCCCGGGCGCGAAGGTGCGGGCGTAGTTGGTGATGACCACCGGGCTGTCGCGCACCGCGGGGTTGAGCCCTTCCATGCCGGCTCCGCCCCACTGCACCCATTTCAGCTTCGGCGCGAGCTTCAGCGTTTCGGCGTTCAGGCCTCCGTAGATGACCTCCGCATCGCCCAGCCGGGAGCGGAACTCCTGCTGATTGCGGCACACGGTCAGCTCGACGTTGGGCGCCGCCGCGCGAATCTTCTCGATCTCGTGCGGCTCGAACTGATAGGTGGTGACGATGCGCAGCGGCTCCTGCTGCGCGCGCACCTCGCTGACCAGAACAGGGCTCACTACGACGGGCTCGCGGGCGGCCGCGGCGGCAGGGCCGGCGGTTGCCGCGGAAACAAACGAGCGGCGGGATAAACGCCTTTGGGACATGGCTTCCTCCTCCGGGAATCTGCAGCATATCACAGGAAAAATCCGGCCCACGGGGCGGGTTTCAGTCCGTTTCCGGGTGCGTTTCTCGGCTGCTGAAGGAGGGAAAACCGAGGCATCCGAGCATGCCGGTTGCGACGAGCGAGCTTTGCTCCGAGATCCCCCGGCTGCAGACCACACTCCGGAGCATGCGGCCGCCGATCCGGCGGCCCGGCTGCCGGCACCAGACCCTCGCATGCGGCCGCCCGGCCGTTTCACACGCGTGATCGCGGCGGCAAACGGGATCCTCCGCCGCGGGAACCATGGGTCACTGTCGCCAGGGGTCGCTGTCTTCGATCGAGCGGGCTTTGCAAACGGCGCCGCTTGTGTTCCCCGTTCGAGTACCATAATGGATGCGTATGCCACTCGATTACTCGCGGGAGGTGGTCGCGCGCTGGAGCGACCCGGACCCGAAATACATCGCGCTGATTAAAGAGGGCGGCATCACCGCCGTGCTGCCGGAACCCCGGGACCAGGCATTTGAAAACGCGCTCCAGAACGCGGGCCTCAAAGTCATTCCTCAAGGCGAGATCCAGGTCCTGAAACTAGACGAGATCGAAAAAGCGCCTCCCTCCACCCCGGTGGCGCTCAAGGCCGGGCTGTGGCCCGGCATCAGCCGGGGCGGCAGTCAAACCGGAACCGACGAGACCGCCAGCGCCAGCCGCCAGCCCTGGGTAGACGCCAACGGTTTCTGGGTCCAGTGGCTGCGGGCCCGCTTCCCGCGTCGCCCGGCCCTGCTCGGCTATCAGGCCGACACGGACGCCAGCGTGACCCCGGAGCGTGTGCTGCCCTTCGGCACGCACGAGCTGGGATTGATCGACGCCTGGGCGTTCGGAGGCAACTGGATCATCTCGCCGGAGCCGAGATTCAAGGAGGCCCTGCTGAAGGGCGAGCCCAAGGCGCTGGATGCATGGAAGGAAATGGGCCGCACGGCCGGCTGGCTGCGCGAGCATGCCAGTCTTTTCGGCCTGCCGGTTTTCACCGAAATCACCATGCTGGTGGAGAAGGGTGAAGAGACGCCGGAACTGGCCAACCTCGCTTACCGCCAAAACGCCTGCCCGTGCCTGGCGCCCGCCGACAATCCGCCGCGGCCGGATCCCGCCCGCCGGCTGGAACTCGTGGCGGCCAACCTTCACCCGCCCGCGGCGGAAATCCGGAATCGCATCCTGGCCCATGCGGAGGCCGGCGCCAGCGTAGTGACCGCCGCCCCGCCCGACCAGGCCTGGTGGCGCAACCCGCGATTGAAACCGGTCAGGAGCCAGGAGGACCGCGACTTCCTGGCGCTCGGCAAGGGCCAGGTGGTGGCTTACAAGGACGCGATTGTCGATCCCAGCGAGTTCGCGCTCGACCTGATCGACGTGATCACCCACCGCCGCCGCGCCGTGCGCATCTGGAACGCTCTGACGGTCATCTCCCTGGCTACCTCGTCCGCCCGCGCCACGGGCGCGAACGTGGTCATGGTGAACTACGGCGGTCCCATACGGAACGACATCCAGGTCCGCGTACAGGGCCTCTACAAGAAGGCCAGCCTCCTCCGCCCGGACAAAGAGACCGTGGAGCTGAAGGTGGCCAAGCGCGGGAACACGACCGAAGCGTTTCTCCCGGAACTCAACAAACTCGGCGTAGTGGTTTTCGGATAGACTGTAGATAAGCGGAGGGACGACCTTGATTACCACGTCGCGCAGAGATTTTCTACGTACCGGCGCCTCCCTGGCGGCCGGTGCATGGGCTGGAGCGGCAGGGGGCGAAAAGCTTCTGGCCGCGCCGCGAGTTCCCAGGGCCTATTTCAGCCTGCATCCGTTCATCGAGGCCAATCCGAAAGCGGTCTTTATCCGGCGGACCCGCGTGCCGCACAAGATGGACGAGGCGGCCAAACTGCGCGAAGGTCTTACCCTGGCGCGCGAGATCTTCGTCCCCGCCGACAAGCCCGGCGTGCCGGTCAGCCACCGGGTGGTGCTGAAACCGAACTTCACCAGCGTGCGCAGCCGCAACCGCCCGGACGTCGAGAACTGGGGCACCGGCACCGACCCGCAGTTCTACGAAGGCATGATCATGGGCCTCAAGGAAGTGGGGCTGAAGAAGTTCCACTTCGTGGAGGCCAACAACTTCCATACCTGGAACATTCGCGGCCTGGTGGACATCAACGAACGCCACGGCGTGGAGATGAACGAGCCGGACCGCCGCGCGCGTAATTTCAAGGAAGGCTACCAGATGACCTGGAGCAAGGTGCCGGACGCGGTGGTCTACAGCCGCATCCCGCACTACGCGCCGGTCAACGAGCCGGACACCTGGCTGCTGAACATTGCCAAGTGGAAGGCCCACGGCATGTGCCTGACCCTGTCGGTAAAGAACGAGCAGGGGCTCGTGGTGCTGCCGTTCGTGCGCTTCTGCTCGGGCTGGCCCATGGTGCTGGGCGTGCCGGAGTGGATGAAGCCGGACATTCATCCGGAGGTCGAAGGCCGCGTCAAGCAGTATTTCGCCAACCACGTGAAGCTCGGCTACTCGCGCTACGACAGCCCGGCCGAACTCGGCCCCATCGCGCAGGAGATCTGGGCGCACAAGACCTGCGACAACATGAGCGTGCTCAAGACCGGGCTGGCCATGATCGAAGGCATCTACGGCCGGGACGGCGACGGTTTCGGCACCGGCACCGACTACCTTACGAACCTGGTAATGTTCAGCAAGGACAAGTTCCGGCTGGACATCATCGGCCATTACCTGGGCGGCCACGAGCCGGGCAACATACACCTGTTCCGCATCGCCAAGGAACGCGGCCTGAGCGATACGTTCAATCCTTGGGAGATCCCGGTCTACGAGTGGGTGGACGGGCAAGCGGCGCCCCGCAAGCTGACGGATTTCACGCGCACGCCGCTCAAGACCTACTACCTGCAAAAGAAGGATGAGCCCCGGTTCCACCTGGTGAACGAGCCCTTCGATTACGACCGCATCAGGATTTGACCGCAGACGCGCGCAGTCATAGGAGACAAGAGGTGTTTTGCGCCATGCCCGCGCGCCTTTGCGGATAGTTGGGTCAATCCGTCAACTCTTCCAGCCAGGTCTTCACGCGCGCCAGCACGGCGGAGGCGCCGGCCGTGCCGTCCAGGGGGAGGCGGAGGACGCCGGCGGGAGTGAACTGGGCCCCAGGGGTGCGGTCGACCAGGGCCATGAGGCGCT
>JADZAF010000233.1 GCA_020852755.1 Bryobacterales bacterium | reverse complement strand
GGCGCGCGATCCTGACCTACAAGGGACCCGCCGCGCCGGGCAAGCACAAGTCGCGCCCGGAACTGGAACTGGAGGTCTCCAGCGGGCCCGCTCTGCAGGCCATCCTGGAGGCCCTCGGCTTCCAGCCGGTGTTCCGCTATCAGAAATTCCGGACCGAGTTCCGGCTGCCCGGCCGCTCCGGCGTGGCCACGCTCGACGAGACGCCCGCCGGAGCGTTCCTGGAGCTGGAAGGCCCGCCCCGCTGGATCGACCGTACGGCCCGAACGCTGGGTTTCACCGAACGCGATTACATCACGGCCAGCTACGCCCGCCTGTACCTGGAGTTCTGCGCGCGGCGCGGCATGCCGCCCGGCCACATGCTGCTCAGTGCTCGAAAGTGATGTCCAGAATCTGCCGGGTGCGGAAGGGGGCCACGGAATGCCGGATGCTTGCGCCGGATCCGTGCAGGGTCCGGAACGCGATGCTCCGCAATTCCGCCGGAGTGTAAGCCCGCCGGATGGAGACGAAGCCGTCCAGCAGCGTCACCCGGTGAATGAACGGGGCCAGGAATGCGAACAGGGCCAGGGGAATCCAGTGCCGCACCAGGTCGAGCACCACGAAGCGGCGGCAGGAGCGCGCCACGTTGCGGATCAGCTCGCCCAGCTCGGCCTCGCTCAGGTGGTGCGCCAGGCACACGCACACCGCGATGTCGCACACAGGCAGCGGCGTCCGCACCGCGTCGCCGCGCAGCACCGGAGCCCGGGAGGCGCCGTTCCGCGGAGCCCGCAGGTCCATCCCCACGACTTCCGCTCCCAGCGTTCGCTGGATGACGGCCAGCAAGTGCCCGTGGCCGCAGCCGATGTCCAGCACCTTGCGGACGGGGCGCCGGTCTTCCCGCAGGGCGCGCAGGATGGCCGAGGTATTGCCCAGCCAGCCGTGCAGGCGGGCGAGGTCGCGGTAGACAATCTCCAGGATCTCCCCGGGACAGTCGGGATGCTCGGCAATCTCCCGAAGGTGGCGGTGCCGCATCGCGAAACGATCCTGCAAGCCGGCCTCCGATGAGCGTTTCTTCACTCGTCGAACGAGTGCAGGGGCAGCAGGCGCACGTCCTCGGTGTTTTCCAGCCCTTTCTGCAGGCCGTATTCGTAGCCCTTCTCGAAGGCGCGCAGGTTCAGCTCGCGGAAGGCGGCGGGGACCGAATCGGCCACCGCCTGGCGCAGCGCTTCCTGGGGCAGCAGTCCGGTGATGGCGCCGAAGAAGCCCACCATGACGATGTTCAGCACCATGCGCTTGCCCAGTTCCTCGGCCAGGCGCGTGGCCGGGACGCCGTAGACCTTCAAATTGCTGTGGGGCTGGGAGAGGCGCACCATGTCCTCCTCCACCAGCAGCATGCCGCCGTCCTTGAGTTCCGGCGTAAAGCGCGTGTAGGCTTCCTGGGACATCACCACCAGCACGTCCGGGCGGGTGACGTAGGGGTACAGCACCGGCTCGGAGGCGATCACCACCTGCGCGCTGGAACTGCCCCCGCGGGCCTCCGGGCCGAAGCTCTGGGTCATGGTGGCGTAGCCGTCCTGATAGATGCAGGCGGCCTTGCCCACCACCTGGGCGGCCAGGATCACGCCCTGTCCGCCGAAACCGGCGATGCGGATCTCGGTCAGGCTCATACGCTCAGGCTCCATCCTCCCCGCCGCAGTGCGGATGCTCCGCCATCTCCGCGTCATCCACGTAGCGGTCCCCCAGCTGGTGGGTGAACCGGTCGCGCATCAGATCGCGGAATTCGGGCCGGTCGCGGTCCACGAACTTGCCCACCACGATCTCCCCGTCGCGCGTCAGCCCTACTTCTCCGGTGGGCGCGCCGTTGCGGGTCCTGCTGTGCTCCTTGTAGAACTTCATGGCATCCAGGCCGTCGCCCATCTTGTTGCGCCGCTGGTAGAGGGTCGGGCAGGGCGAGAGGACTTCGATGAAGCAGAAGCCCTTCTTGGCGAACACCTCCTGCATCGAGCGCGCCATCTGCCGGACGTGAAAGGTGGTCCAGCGGGCCACGTAAGAAGCGCCCGCGGCCTCGGCCAGCGCGGGCAGGTTGAAGGCCGGCTCGTACACCCCGTACGGCGCGGTGGTGGTGATCGCCGCGCCGGGCGTGGTGGGCGCGGTCTGGCCGCCGGTCATGGCGTAGATGAGGTTGTTCACGCAGATGACCTTGAGATCGATGTTGCGCCGCGCCGCGTGGATCAGGTGATTGCCGCCGATGGCGAACAGGTCTCCATCGCCCGAATAGACCACCACCTGCAATGCCGGGTTGGCCAGCTTCAAACCGGTGGCGAACGGGATGGCCCGGCCGTGCGTGGTGTGGAACGAATCCAGTTTCAGGTAGCCCGCCACCCGGCCGGTGCAGCCGATTCCGGAAACAATGGCCACCCGGTCCAGATCCACCTTCGACTCGATGAGCGCCCGGGCGAACGAATTCACCGTGGTCCCGATGCCGCAGCCGGGGCACCAGATGTGCGGCATGCGCTCGGCGCGCAGGAACGGCTCCACGGGGTTGACGGGGGTAAGCACTTCGCTCATGCGGCCGCCTCCCGGATGGCTTCGAGAATCCGCTCGGGCCGGTGCACCGAGCCGCCCGCGTGCGGGACGCCCACCACCCGGGCCGCCCCGGCCGCCGCGCGCTCCACCTCGCGCACGATCTGGCCGCGGTTGAGCTCGGGAACCACCAGCGCCCGCGCGCCCGCCGCCAGCCGGCGGATGTGCGCGTCGGGGAAGGGCCAGACCGTCTTCAGCCGGAACTTGCCCACCCGCAGGCCGGATTCCCGGGCCATATCGATGGCGCGCTGCGCCACGCGCGAGGTGATGCCGTAGGAGATCACCACCACGTCCGCCTCTTCGACAGCCTCTTCCTCGAACAGGGCCAGGCTTTCCGCCGCCCGGCGGATCTTCTCCTGCAGGCGCCCGATCAGCCGGTCCTGGGCCCGGGCGTTCATGGCCGGGTAGCCCCGCTCGTCGTGGGTCAGCCCGGTCACGTGGAACCGGTAGCCCTCGCCGGCGTGCGCCATGGCGGGCACCAGGTCCTCTTCGGGCTCGTACAGGTTCAATTCGCCCGGCGCCTTCCGGGTGTGGCGTCGGGGGTAGAGGCGGATGCGGTCCGGGGCGGGGATCACGACCTTCTCGGTCATGTGGCCCACCACCTCGTCCATCATGAACATCACCGGCGTGCGGTACTGCTCGGAGAAGTTGAAAGCTTCGATCATGAGGTCGAAGCACTCCTGCGGCGAGTTGGGGCAGAGGGCGATGATCTCGTAGTCGCCGTGGGAGCCCCAGCGCGCCTGCATCATGTCGGCCTGGGCCGGCAGGGTGGGCAGGCCCGTGGACGGGCCGCCGCGCTGCACGTTGACGAAGACGCAGGGCGTTTCCGTCATGGCCGCGTAGCCGATGTGCTCCATCATGAGCGAGAAGCCGGGACCCGAGGTCACCGTGAAAGCCTTGGCGCCTCCCCAGACCGCCCCCAGGATGGCGATGGAGGAGGCCAGCTCGTCTTCCATTTGAATGAACGTGCCGCCGATGGTGGGGATGCGCGAAGCGAAACGTTCCACCACTTCGGTGGAGGGTGTGATGGGATAGCCTGCGGCAAATCGCGCACCCGCGGCCAGAGCGCCTTCGCAGCAGGCGTGATCGCCGTCGATGAAATGGACGCCCGTCAGGACGCCGCGCGGATCAGCTTCCACTGGCGGTCACCTTCCATCCGTAGATCGCGAAGTCCGGGCAATACATGCCGCACAGATCGCAACCACTGCATTTTTCGGGCTTTACCATATGAGGCGGGTGGTATCCCTTGGAATTGAAGGCCGAGGAGAGGGCCAGGACTTTGGTGGGGCAGAACTCCACACAGAAGCCGCAGCCCTTACAGCGCTCGACCAGAATAGAAACGGATCCCCTTTGCATGCAATCGCTCTTCGCGTCACACCAATGCACGGAACATGCCAAACGTGACCGTTGAGGGGTGTTGACTAATTCAACAATATCAGATCCGATTCGCTCCAGGCCGGGGCCGGCCCCGCGCGCGTTCGGAACCGCGGCGGCTCACCCCCGCACCACGGTCACCCGGCTGAAGCCTTCCTCCTTCGCCGGCGGAGTCATCTTCTCCGCCATGCGCTCCAGGGCGTCTTCGGGCACCATGCGCGCGCGGGCGCGGTTGCGCTCGCGGCACACCTCCAGCGGCACATCGAAAAAGACGGCCTCGATGTCACAGCCGTAGATCCCAGCCAGGCGTATATAGGGCTTGCGCTCGGCGGCCGTGAGATTGGTGGCGTCGATGTAACTCACCGGCCGCCGCAGCGCCAAGCGGTGGCGCAGCAGGTAGCGCAGCGTGAGGAAGACCCGGTAGTGCAGGCTCTGGTCCGCCGGATCGTCGGCCAGCAGCAGGCGGATCAGGTCGGAGGAAAGCGGCTGGATGCCCAGGGAGGCCAGGTACGTGGATTTGCCGCAGCCGGGCAGGCCGACCAGGAGGACGATGCGCGGCCGCTCAGACGACGTAGCGCTCCGCCTCCAGCAGCCGCGCGGCGATCCCCCGCCGCAATTCGACCGCGTTCACCGGTTCGAACTTCGCCAAGCGGCGCAGCACCGCCAGGTGGATGCGCAGCGCATCGCCTTCCGCGCAGGCGGCCAGCACGTTGCGCGCGGCCGCTTCGATCCCAGCCATGGCGTCGCGCAGGTAGATCCGCCCCATCTCGCCGCGGCCCATCTTCTTCTCCCGCAGCAGCACCGACTCCATGGCGTAGGCCGCGGCGATGATGTCCGCGATGCCCGCCATCACCTCCTGCTGCTCCTCCAGAGCCCGGAGATGGCGCTGCCACGCCACGCCCAGCGCGAATAGCGCGATCTTCTTGGCGTTGCGCACCAGGCGCGCCTCCGCGCCGCCGCCGTCCTCTTCGCGCGCCGGCGAGGTGACCTCCGCCATCACTTTCTGCGCCGCCGCGGCCAGGGGCAGATGGCCGCGCTCGGCCCGCTTCAGCAGCATACCCGTAGTCAGGAGCCGGTTGATCTCGTTGGTGCCTTCGAAGATCCGGTTGATGCGCGAATCCCGGTAGGCGCGTTCCACGGCGTAATCCTGATGATAGCCGTAACCGCCGTGGATCTGCACGCCTTCGTCCACCACGTAGTCCAGCATCTCGGAGGCGAACACCTTGACGATGGAACACTCCGGGGCGAACTCCTCGGCGGCTTTCAACAGCGTCTCTCCGGGAAGCAGCGATTCGATCAGCCCCGCCGTCCGGTAGACCACCGATTCGGCCGCGAAGATGCGCACGGCCATCTCGGCCAGCTTGTGCCGGATCAAACCGAACTCCGCGATGGCCTTGCCGAACGCCTGCCGCTGTTTGGCTTAGCGCAGCGACCGGGCCAGCACGCTCTTGGCGCCGCCCACCACGAAAGGACCCAGCTTCAGCCGGCCCAGGTTCAGGATGTTGAAGGCGATCACGTGCCCCCGGCCCGGCTCGCCCAGCACGTTTTCGGGCGGCACCGGCGCGTTGTCGAAGTAGACGGGCGTGGTGGAGCTGCCCTTGATGCCCATCTTCTTCTCCTCGGCACCAACCCCCACTCCAGGGAAGTCCCGCTCCACCAGAAAGGCGGTGAACTTCTCGCCGCCGATCTTGGCGAAGACGATGAACAGCCCCGCCGCCCCGCCATTGGTGATCCACATCTTCTGCCCGTTCAGCAGGTAGCGGCCGGCGGCCGCGTCCCAGTCGGCCCGGGTGCGCGCGGCCAGGGCGTCGGAGCCGGCCTGCGGCTCGCTCAGCGCGTAGGCCGCGATGGTCTCCCCGCCGGCCAGACGCGGCAGCCAGCGGCGCTTCTGCTCTTCGGTTCCGAACAACAGGATGGGCCAGGTGCCGATGCCGGTGTGGGCCCCGTGCCAGGCGGCGTAGGACCCGTCGCGCCCCATCTGCTCGGCCACCACCAGGTCGGAGACCAGGTCCATCTCCATGCCGCCGTACTCTTCCGGAACCGAAACCGCCGCCAGTCCCAGTTCCGCCGCCTTGCGAAACGCCCGCACAGCCGCGCCCGGCTCCTGCCGCTGGATGGCCTCGACGTTGGGCTCTACCTCCCGGTCGAAGAACTCCGCCGCCGTCCGGGCGATGGCGCGGTGCTCCTCGCTGAAATCCTCGGGCGTGAAAATCTCCTCCGGCCCGCGCTCCTCGAACAGGAAGCCGCCGCCCCGGACCTTTTTCGATTCACCCGCCGGCCCCGCCATCACAACCTCTCCAGGATTCCCGCCGCGCCCTGCCCGCCGCCCACGCACATGGTCACCATGCCGTAGCGGGCCTTGCGGCGCTCCATTTCGCGCAGGATCGCGGCCGTCAGCTTGGCGCCCGTGCAACCCAGCGGGTGGCCCAGGGCGATGGCCCCTCCATTCACGTTGACCCGCTCCGGGTCCAGGCGCGCCTGCCGGATCACGGCCAGGGCCTGCACGGCGAATGCCTCGTTCAACTCGATCACCTCGATGTCCGCGAGCTTCAGCCCGGCCAGGGCCAGTGCCTTGGGGATCGCCACCACCGGTCCTATGCCCATGATCTCCGGCGGAACTCCCGCCGTGGCGTAACTCACCAGCCGCGCCCGGGGCTGCAACCCCAACTCGCGCGCCCGGCTCTCCGCCATCACCAGCGCCGCCGCCG
>JADZAF010000232.1 GCA_020852755.1 Bryobacterales bacterium | reverse complement strand
GGCAATCTGACCCGGTTCAACCCCAAGGCCCGCATGCCGTGGCAGAACGAATCGAACTTCTCCTTTGCCAAGACCTTCCCCATCAGGGAGCCGATCCGGATGGACTTCCGCTGGGAGATGTTCAATGCCTTTCACACGCCCCGTTTCAGCCCCGGAAGCACCAACCTGCAAGGCGCCTCCTTCGGCCAGGTGACGGGGACGTTGAACGGCCCGCGCCGCATACAACTGGGCTTGAAGCTGTACTTCTAACCCCAGGCTACCTGCCGCACCGCCGCGAGGCGCGGCTGACCGCCGCCAGCCCGTGGGGACACTTCCTGCGGCGCCGGCGCGGTATCCGCGCCCGGCGCTCCCTCCCCCGGGTTGCGTCCGCCGGAGTGCGCCGCAGACCCATGCGGCCTCGCTGCCGCCATGAGGAGCGCGAACCACGCGAGTGGTTTGCGGGTCGGCCCCCAGGGGTGTACACTTGGCGGCCGGAACGTGCTGCATCGCACAAGGGAGGAACTCATGAAACCGTTTTCTCGCCGCTCGTTGCTGGCGGGCGCTTCCACTTTTCAAATCATCAAGCCAGAACTGGTTCGCGGCGCAGGGAAGGAGCGGGTGAAGTTCGGGCTGGTGGGCTGCGGGGGCCGGGGCACCGCCGCGGCTGTCAACCTGATGACCGCCGACTCCAACACCGAACTGGTGGCCATGGGCGATATTTTCGAGGACAAGCTGGAGGGTTCCCTGGGACAGTTGCGCGATCCGAAGTACATCCAGCGGAACGCCGGCCCCTCGGCGCCTTTTCTCAACCAGACGGCGGAGGAACTGGTGAACTCCATCCGCAGCCGGGTGAGGGTCAGTCCGGAGCATCACTTCACCGGCTTCGACGCTTACAGAAAAGTGATCGCCTCCGACGTGGACCTGGTCCTGCTGGCCACCCCGCCCGGCTACCGGCCGGAGCACTTCGAGGCCGTCATCAACGCCGGGAAGCACTGCTGGGCTACCAAGCCGATCGCCACCGACCCGGTAGGCGTGCGCCGCTTCATGGCTTCCGTCAAGCTGGCGGAGAAGAAGAAGCTGTGTGTGAACGGCGGCACTCCCAGTGTCTCCGGCCGGAACGCCATGGAGACCCGGCAGAAGATACGGGACGGCGCCATCGGCGAGATTCTCTCCGTGCAGACAAAGAATCACGCTCCGCTGGTCCTGCACGTCCGCAGCGGGCGCGATCCGAAGTGGGGCGACATGGAGTGGCAGCACCGCGAGTGGTACTCCTTCGTCTGGATTTGCGGCGACATGCTGGTGGAACAGGCCGTGCACGGCATCACCTTCTGCACGTGGATGATGGGTATGCACCCGGAGCGCGTGGTTTCCTCCGGAGGCGCGGCCTGGCGCCCGCGCGAGGAGATGTACGGGAACATCTACGATCACCACGACTCGAACTTCATCTTCCCCAACGGCGTGCACATGCACAGCTACTGCCGGCAGTATCCCCCGGGCTGCCCGACCGGCGGAGGCAACCTGTTCATCGGCTCCAGGGGCAAAAGCAACGGAAGCGATTTGGGAAGCATCGAAAAATCGATGGATGGATTCGTCCAGGAGCACATCCGGATGATGCGCGCCATCCGCGGCGACGCGCCGTACCTGAACGAGGGCATGATCGTGGCGGAAGGAACCATGACGGCGATCATGGCCCGGGAGGCGGCCTACTCCGGCCTGGAGATCACCTGGGACATGATTATGAACTCGAAGCAGGACCTGCAACCCAAGCAGTTCGACTACAAGCTGAAGATGGATGTTCCGCCGCTGCCGGCGCCGGGACAGTACAAGTTCGTGTAGGAGACCCGCCGATGGGAATTCGAGTTCTCTCTCTGGCGGGCTGGCTCCTGGTTGCCTCCGCCTGGCCCGCCCGCCCGGCCGAAGCGTGGAAGGAAAGCGATCTGCTGCAACCCGCGCAGCTGGCCGCGCGGCTGAAGGAAGCCGGCGCCAAGCCGCTGCTGATCGAAATCAGCTTCCCGGTGCTCTACCGGGCCCGGCACATTCCCGGTGCGGTGTTCGCCGGGCCCACGGCGCGGCCGCAGGGGCTGGAGCTTCTGAGGAAAGCGGTCGCGAACCAGCCCAAGGACAGTGAAATCGTGCTCTACTGCGGCTGCTGCCCGTTCGACAAGTGTCCCAACGTGCGGCCCGCTTTCGAGGCGATGCGGGCACTCGGATTCGGACGGGTGAAAGTGCTCTTCATCCCGGTCAACCTGGTGAAGGACTGGGTGGAGAAAGGCTATCCGATCACCCGGCCGGGAGGAAAGTAGCCCGGCGGGCCGATTCAGCAAATACGGGGCAACTGCTCGCCGCTGAGCATGTCGAGGACCCTGTGGCCCCCGATCCGGCTGCGGAGGATGACGCTGCCCGGGTCCTCCTGGCTGACCTCGCCGATCCGCGCCGCTCCGGCCGACACCTCGCAGCGCCGCAGGATGCCGAGCGCGGCTTCGGCCTGGGCGGCGGGGACGAAGGCGGCGAAGCGCCCTTCATTGGCCACGTAGAGGGGGTCCAGGCCGAGAATCTCACACGCCGCCCGCACCGGTTCGCGCACCGGCACTGCGGCTTCTTCAACGCGGATGCCCGCGCCGCGCCCCGCGGCGATCTCGTTGAGCGAAGTGGCCAGGCCGCCGCGGGTCAGGTCCCGCAGGCAATGCACTTCGATGCCGCCCTCCAGCAGCGCGGCCACCGGGGTCCAAAGCGGGGCGGTGTCGCTGACGATCGGGGATTCGAACTCGAGACCTTCACGCACTGAAAGGATCGCCACGCCGTGCGAACCCAGGTCGCCGCTCACCAGCACGGCATCGCCCGGCTGGACCGAGGCCGGGCCAATGGGTCTTTCGGACTGAACCAGGCCGATGCCCGCCGTATTGATGAACATGCCGTCGCCCTTGCCCTTGTCCACCACCTTGGTGTCACCCGTGACCAGGGATACGCCGGCCGCGCCGGCCGCCTGGCGCATGGAGACGGCCACCTGGCGCAGTGTTTCCACCGGAAGCCCCTCCTCCAGGATGAACCCGGCGCTGAGGTATAGAGGGCGCGCGCCGCACATCGCCAGGTCGTTGACGGTGCCGTAGACCGCCAGGTCGCCGATATTGCCTCCCGGAAAGAACAGCGGCCGCACCACGTAGGAGTCCGTGGTGAACGCCAGCCGGGCGCCGCCGACGGTGAGCAGCGCGCCGTCATGCAGAGCCTCCAGCGCCGGGTTGCGGAATTCGGGCACGAAGATGCGATCGATCAGCTGGTGGGTCAAGCGGCCGCCGCCGCCGTGGGCCAGCAGGATCCGGTCTTCATTCAGGAACGGGGTCGGGCAGATAGGGTTCATGCGGATCTCAAGGACCGTGCGTGTCTGGCGTACTGATGATAGGCGGCGCAGGCGCCCTCGGAGGAGACCATGGGAGCGCCCAGCGGCGATTCTGGCGTGCAGAGGGTTCCGAAGGCCGGGCATTCGTGAGGCTTCTTCACCCCGCGCAGCACCAGTCCCGCGATGCACTCGGGTGATTCGAAAGAGCGCAGGCCCTCCATGGCGAACCGGCTCTCGGCATCGAAGGCGCGATACGGCTCGCGCAGCCGCAGGCCGCTGGCGGGGATTTCGCCGATGCCGCGCCAGCACCGGGGCGAGATCTCGAAGACTTCCGCGATACGCTGCCGGGCGGGCAGGTTGCCGTCCCGGCGTACGGAGCGGCTGTACTGGTTTTCGACCTCGGCGCGGCCGGATTCGAGCTGCTGAACCGCCATATGGATGCCTTCCAGCAGATCGACCGGCTCGAAGCCGGTCACCACGATGGGCACCCGGTAGCGTGCCGCGATCGGTTCGTACTCCTGGTAGCCCATCACCGTGCAGACGTGGCCGGCGGCCAGAAAGGCATTCACCCTGCAATCGGGCGCCGACAGGATCGCCTCCATGGCGGGCGGCACCAGCACGTGGGCCACCAGCACCGAGAAGTTGCGCAGCCCTTCGCGAGCGGCCTGCCACACCGCCATGGCGTTGGCCGGCGCGGTGGTTTCGAAGCCCACCGCGAAAAACACAACCTCACGGCTCGGGTTGGCTCGGGCCAGTTTCACCGCATCCAGCGGCGAGTACACGATGCGCACGTCCGCGCCGCCGGCCTTGGCGTTGAAGAGGCTCCGGGAGGAGCCGGGCACGCGCAGCATGTCGCCGAACGAGGTGAAGATCACCTCGGGCCGGGCGGCGATGGCCACGGCGCGGTCGATCAGTTCCACCGGGGTTACGCAGACCGGGCAGCCGGGCCCGTGCAGCAGGCTGATTTCAGGGGGCAGGAGGTCGGGCAGGCCGCTTTTCAGGATGGTGTGGGTCTGGCCGCCGCAGATCTCCATCAGCGTCCACGGCCGGGTCACGCGCTTGCGAATCGCCGACGCCAGCCGCGCCACGGCCTCCGGATCGCGGTATTCGTCAAGGAACTTCATCGGCCAGCTCCTCCATGCGTTCGAGGTCCCGGAAGATCTGTTGGGCCTCGTCCTCGTCGATGACGCTGAGGGCGAAACCGACGTGAACCAGGACATAGTCTCCGGGCTTGGCCTCCGGGGTGAAGGCCAGGCAGATGTCCTTTTGCACGCCGCTGAAATCGACCTTGGCGCGGCGCAGGGTGAGGTCTTCGGCCTCCTCCACGCTGACGACTTTTCCGGGTATCGCTAAGCACATGATGGACTCATTCCGGCCAGGACGGCCTGGCCCAGGGCGATGCCGCCATCGCCGGGCGGCACGCTGTGATGGGTGTGGACGGTGAAGCCTTGCCGCTCCAGTTGCGCGGCGGCGCGCTCCACCAGGTAACCGTTCAGGAAGCAGCCCCCGCTGAGGACGACGTCGGGCAGCCCGGCCCGGAGAGCCGTTTCCAGAATCCAGTTCACAAGCGCGTTGTGAAAGCGCGCCGAGATGCAGGCGGCGCCGGCGCCCCGGGCGGCGTCCTCCACAACCGCGCGCACCAGCGGCTCCCAGTCGCCTCCAGGCAGCGGATAGGCCTCCTGGGAGGGAGCCGTACCCAGGGCGCTTTCCAGCAGCATGGCGGCCTGGCCTTCGGTTCCGTTGCGCTGGGCCACTCCGGCCATCGACGCCACGGCATCGAACAGCCGCCCGACGCTGGTGGTTACGGGCGAGTTCAGCCCGCGTTCCAGCATGCGGCCGATCACCGGATCGGGCTGCCTCAGCCCGGCTTCCCACAACAGCGCCGCGGCGCAGCGCCAGCCCTCGCGGACCGCGGCCTCGCCGCCCGGAAGCCGGAAGGGCCGCAGATGGGCGACGCGGTCGAAACGCCCGTTCTCAAAGCGGAAAAACTCGCCGCCCCAGACGGTGCCGTCGAGGCCGTAGCCGGTGCCATCCCAGGAAACGGCAAGGTAAGGGCGGTCCAGGCCGTTTTCCGCCGCGCAGGCGGCGGCGTGGGCGTGGTGGTGCTGAATGGCCGCCACCGGCAGGCCGGAGGCGCGCGCCCAGCGGGTGGAGGCGTAGTCCGGGTGAAGGTCGCAGGCCACCAGTTGCGGCTCGAAGCGGTAGAGGCGGCACAGGTCGGCCAGTGCGGATTCGAAGGCCCGCCGCGCCTCCAGGGTATCCAGGTCCCCGACGTGCTGGCTCAAGAAAACCTGGCGGTCCACGGCGATGGCCACGGTGTTTTTCAGATGGCCGCCCACGGCCAGCACGGGAGCCAGGTCCGCATTCACCGGGACGGGCAGGGGAGCGTAGCCGCGGGCGCGGCGCACGACGCTGGCGCGGCCGCGCACCAATCGAACGACGGAGTCGTCGCAGGGCCGGGCAATGGGGCGGTCGTGCATCAGGAAGTGGTCGGCAATGCCCGCCAGTCGGGTTTGGGCGTCGGTGTTTCCGGTGGCGATGGGTTCATCGCTGCGGTTGCCGCTGGTGGCGATAACCGGGTAGGGGCAGCCGTCCATCAGGAGGTGGTGCAGCGGCGAGTAAGGCAGCATCACGCCCAGGTAGGGCGAGCGCACCGCGACGTTTTCGGCGATGCCGGGCGTTCCGTTGGGCCGCAGCAGCACAATGGGAGCGGCGGGAGAGAGCAGCAGGGCTTCCTCGCCCGGCGATACCTGGCAATAGCGCCGCACCATCTCCAGCGACGGCATCATCAGGGCGAAGGGCTTTTCCTCGCGGTTCTTCAGGCGGCGCAGGCGCGCCACCACCGCGGCGTTGCGGGCGTCGGCCAGTAACTGGAACCCGCCGATGCCCTTCAGGGCCACGATCCGCCCTTCGGCGATGGCCCGGGCCGCCTCGTCCAGCGAAGTGAACAGCCGCGGGCCGCAAACCGGGCAGGCGTTGGGCTGGGCGTGAAAGCGGCGGTCCAGCGGGTCTTCGAATTCGCGGCGGCACTCCGGGCAGAGGGTGAACTCGCGCATGGTGGTGCGCGGGCGGTCGTAGGGGATGTCCTCCACGATGGTGAAGCGCGGCCCGCAGCGGGTGCAGTTGGTGAAGGGATACCGGTAGCGGCGGTTCGCCGGATCGCGCAACTCGGCCAGGCACTCCGGGCAGGTGGCCAGGTCCGGCAGGACGCTTACGGTCTTGGCTGCATCCTCTTCGCTCTCGAGGATTTCGAAGCGGGTGAAGCCGGCCGGGGCCAGGCGGGCGAATTCAGTCGAAAGGACCACGGCGGGAGGCGGCTTGTCGGCCAGCAGGCGCTGCTCGAAGCGGGACAACTGGCCCGCTTCCCCTTCCACCTCCAGCACCAGGCCGCCGTTGGAGTTGTACACCCAGCCGGGCAGGCCCATCTCGGTGGCCAGACGGTAGACGAAGGGCCGGAAACCGACGCCCTGGACGGCTCCGCGCAGCCTGGCTCGCAGCCGCTCCTGCTTCACGTTTCGACCTCTACGGCTTTGAGCAGCAGGCTGCTGGCCTCCGGGGCCAGCGGATCTTCGGCCACGACCAGGCGCAGTTCCGCCCCTTCGGCGATGGTGCCCACGGCGGCTTCGATGAAGTGCTCTCTCAGGTGATCGGGGCCGATCATGGCCAGGGCTCCGATCTCTACGTCCACGGCGGTGATCTTGCGGGCTCCGTTTTCGCGGGCCACGGCTTCGATTTTGGCCATCAGGTCCGGGATCAGCGATGTTTCATGCATAGGATTCTTTGAACCACCTCCTCCACAGCCTTGGCGACCGCCGGAGACGGTGCGGTTCCCGGTTCGAACTGCGCGCCCTCGATTCCGAAGATCCAGAGGTGCGGCGGCAGGCGGTCGAGTGAACGTCCCATGGCCACCGCTTCGGCGATGCCGAAAGCGTGAGTGGAGCCGCGAAACGAATCGCTTACCAGCGGGGCAGTGTGCGCATCCCAGACCGAGATGAAGCCCGGGAGCGCTCCGGTTACCACTGTATCTACTATTATCGCGCGGACTGCCCCTTCCCAGGTATCCAGCAGGCCCAGAAGGTCGCCCCGGTTGTCCAGGGTCGGCACGCCGGCCTCGCGCAGGCGGGCGGCCGCCAGCAGGCCGGCGGCATCGTCGCCCCGGTCCGGGTTGCCGCAGCCGATGATCACGGTGTGCACGGTCAGGAGGGCAGGGCCATCTCGACGGCGGAGGCCAGGGCTTCGTAGGTCATCTCGCCGGGATGGTAGAGGCGGACGGCGCCGGAAGGGTCGATCAGAACCAGGGTGGGGGTGGTGCTGGCGCCGTAGTTGCGGAAGTTCTCCTCGCTCAAGGGGACGGGGACGGACGCCAGGCCGGCGTAGAACTCGCCGCGGATCCGGTCGATGTAGGCCGTCTCCCGCGCCGGCGGGGCCTCTTCGCCGCGGGCTGTGTAGCCGTAGCGCTGTGTCGGGGCCACCAGCACCAGGCCGCGCGGTCCGTAGGTCTGGGCCAGGCGGGCCAGGGCGGGGGCCATGCCCTTGCAGTCGCCGCACCAGTGCGCCCAGAAGAAGAGCAGCACCGGACGGCCCTTGAGTTGAGCCAGGGGCCTGGGCCGGGGGCCCAGCCACTCCGCAATCTCGAGGGCCGGGGCGCGCTTTCCCTCCAGGCTCAGGAGGTGGATGTTCTTCTGAATCCGGGTCCGAATGGAGGTGGCCTGGTAGTTTTTCAATTCCCGGCGAAGGTAGGCCACCGCTTCGGCCCGCTCGCCCCGTCCCGCCATGGCCTGGGCGCGCACTTCAATCGCGGCGCCGAGAGCGACAGGCAGGCGGCGCTCGGCGTCCAGGGGCCGCTTCCCGAGCGCTTCCACCGCCAGGGAGTGAGTCTCCGCGGCATAGGACTCCGCTTGATCGAATTGGCCGGCAGCCAGGGCGCCGCGTCCCAGCCAGGAAAGCGCTTCCAGCATCTCGGGGTTGACCCCGTGCGAAGTCTGGTACGCCCGGACCTGCTGCTCGGCCAGGGGCAGGTTCTTGCGCGCAATGGCTGACCGGACGTCGCCGACCAGGCCGGCGGCGGCCTGCGCCGCCGGCGCTGCCAGAAGCAGCCAGATGCACACCCAGTTGCGGGGCAGGTTCTTGAGCCGCGGGCCGGTTGTGAACCGGCCGCGGCCGCGCAGATACAGCATCCTGAAAACCAGTATATCGGGCGCCGGGCGTCAGGCTTCGCTATTCACCAGCTGGATCAGGGCCTGAATGTAGCCGAAAGCGAAGGCGAAGGCCTGCCGGCCCCCCACGTCGCCCTGGATGCGCGGCACGTGATCGGGCATCATCATGCCGTCGTAGCCGACCTCTTTGTACAATCGCATGCAGCGGATCATGTCCACATCGCCGTCGTCCGGAAAGGTTTCCTGGAAATTCAGGAATTTCCCCTTGATATTGCGGAAGTGGACGTTGAAGATGCGCTTGCGGGAACCGAAGTAGCGGATGACGTCGAAGATCTCCTCGCGCGGATTTTCGAGCATCTCGCTCACCGTGCCCTGGCAGAAGTTCAGGCCGTGGTACTTGCTTGGGGAGAGGGCGATGAAGCGTTTCAGACCGTCCACGCTGCCCAGCACCCGGTCCACTCCCCGATACCCCTTGCCCCTGGGCATGCCGGGGTCGTGCTGGTGGCAGGCCATCCTGACCTTGTACTCCTCGGCCACGGGCATCACCTTCTTGACGAAGTACTCGATCCGCTCCCAGAAGACGTCGGCGGGAACCGGGCCGGCCTCGGTGAGCGGCGGGTCCTGTTTGGCCTTGTCGTAGACGAAGGTGCTGTACATGGCGCCGCCGCGGCCGGGAGTCGGCTCGGTGCGCACCACGCCCAGGATGCTCATGTTGTATTTCAGGGCGGGGATGCCGGCCTTGGCCGCATTGCGGATCATCTGGCAGATGTCGTCGATCTCGCGGTCCCGCTCCGGGCTCTTGCCCAGCATGATGTTGGGGTTCTCGTGCCGCGTGATATAGGCGGAGCTGAGCGGCAGCGGGGCCATTTCGAGCTTGATCCCGTGTTTTTCGACCTGGTCCCGCAGACGGCTGAGGCTTTCCACGGACCAGTTCTCGTCGAACTTGCGCGAGGGCAGGCCGCTGCAGACATGGTTCACACCCAAGGCAGCCATGACGCGCAGGATCTCGTCGGAATGGCCGTGCTGCGTGCCGGCCTTCATGAGCGCCTTGCGCGGTTTCCGGGCGGGTTGGGCCTGGGCGGGCGGGGCGTTGAGTGCCGCGGCCCCGGCGGCGGCTTGAAGAAAATCGCGGCGGTCCATACGTGTCAGCTCCTATCGGATCGATGAGAAAGGCAGCGGCCTCAGAATGGCGTTGCTGATGTTGGAGACCAGCAAGGCATCGCTGAGTTCCGGCCGGGCGCGCAGTTTCTGCCAGTCGGGATGAGAACCAAAGGCGCGCCACGCCTTTTCACGCGCGGCCAGGTCGTCAAACGCCAGCATGTAGGTAAGGTTGGGCATGTCGGCGCCGGCGATGGTCTCTCCGAAGAAGACCGGAAGCATCCCGCAGCGCCGGAAGATGTCGATTTCGCCGTCGTCGTCGAACATGGCCACCTTGCGCTTGCCGGCTTTCTGGTTCATGGATTCGTACACCCGCAGTTCGAAGACCCGGGGCGCCCGGGAGGGCGGGGGAACCTCGATCCCGGGCATGGTGCGGAAGGCCCGCAGCAGAGAGCTTTCCATGCGTATATAGCCCGGTTCGCTCATCGAGTTGTACTCGTCGAAGCCCTTGCGAAAAGCGGCGTCGGAGTCCATCTTCTCCATGGCGATTTCCATGGCGGCGAGCGAGGGGTAGCTGACCAGCGACAGGAGGAAGGGGCTCTGCTCGGCGATGACTGCGGAAAAGAACCCGGCCGGGCCGAGTTCCAGGCGCTCGAGAGCGGGCGCGTAGTACTTGCTGAAGAATTCCGTGGTGCGCTGGACCTGGCTGCCGTTGCGCATCCGTACGCGGCGCAGTTCAAAGACGGCCTGTCTGGTGGACGCGGCCGGGAGAGGTACGGCCGCTCCTGCAGTGGAAGCGGCCATAAAACGGCGACGGTTCATAGAGAGTCGACTGTACAACAAATATCGGGGCGGGGGCTACTCAGAATTGTCCAATGCAAGATGATCCTGAAGCGGGAGCGCTTTCCAATGCAAGATGATCCTGAAAACTGGGCCCAGCGGTGGCCGTCAGGGCATCCTGCGTGGGAATGCACATTCGGATGCGGAAGGC
>JADZAF010000231.1 GCA_020852755.1 Bryobacterales bacterium | reverse complement strand
GCGCGGTTAGGGCTGCGCCGTCTGTCGGAGCTTGTGCCTGCCTGAAGCGAGAGCTTCCAGGAGAGCCGGATGCGGGAAATCTGCACGTCCGGTTCGACGAGGGGAGAGGAGGTCGCGCCCTTGCGTCACCCCCTCTCCTACTCTACCGGCTCGGCATGCACGGCCTGCCCGTTTCTGGCTCGAGCGAGGGGAACATTTCTCTTTCACCTTGCCCCGGCGGCCCGCGCCAGGGAGCGCCATCCTCGGGGACCGCAGACCGCTCCCTCCGGTCGCGGCACATGCAGGGCCTGCCCGTTTCTGGCTCGAGCGAGGGGAACATTTCTCTTTCACCTTGCCCCGGCAGCCCGCGCTTCCAGTTCCCGGTTCACTTCCTGAAATCTGCGGGTGAGTAGTTCCCAGGGAGTGCCGTCCAGCTTCACCAGCCCGTAGTTGCTGTTCTCGCCGTCCAGCCGCCGGCCTTCCCTGGGCTGATCGCGGTATTGAAACCAGTGATAACCCACACAGCCGGGCAGGGAAGCCAGGTCGCGCACGTAGGCGGCGAAGCCGCCGGCCCGCTCCTCCTGCGTGGCTACCGGTTTGGCCGCGCCCTTGGTGTTGGGCAGCCCGCTGTCCATGGCCTTGAAGCTGAACTCGGTCAGCATCACCGGCTTGCCGGTGATCCCGGTGATCTGCCGCAGCCTGTCTACCGGCGCCTTCGGACTGTAGTTGTTGTAGGAAACCACGTCGAAGTGCGGCCCCACTCCCTTCAGCACCGCTTCGTTCGCATAGCCTGCGAAGCGGCAGCCCAGCACCAGGTGGTTGGGGTCGTAGCGGCGAATCGCTTCCCGGCTGACCCGGCCGTATTCGGAAGCGGCCATCTGGAGAAACGCGGCCTTGTCCTCCTCGGTCATGGAAGCCGGCCCGCGGCCCCGGCTCTTGAGCAGCGCGGCTGCGGTCCGGTAGCCCATCGAGGCAGGGTCCATCTTGAGGTAGCTTTCCAGCAGGCTCTCCCTGGACCGCCAGTCGGGGCCCCATCGCAGTTCATTGTCGGTGAAGTAGCCCAGCAGCCAGGGGTCCGCCGCGAACTTCGGGCAGGTGGCGGCCGCGGCCCTATCCACCGCGTTGCGGAACTCCGGGCCGAACACATCCACCACTCCGCCCTTCAGCCACAGGTCGCGCTGCAGCGAGGCCGCCAGGTTGAGGATGTGGGTGTACACCATCCCGGCCGAGTAAAGCTCCGGAGCGGACCAGGCGCCCACCGTGTTGAGCCCCCAGCCGCGCAGTTGCCGGGCGGCGGCCTGCGCCCAGCCCTTCAGATCGGCCGGGGGCGGCGGTGAACTATCGCTCTCCGGCGCCATGCTGACGTGGCAGACGCCTTTGGAGAAGAAGACGTTGCCGTCGGGCGTGACCAGCCACCAGCGCCCCCCGATCCGCTCGGTATGAAAGAAGCCGCTCTTCCGGCCGCCGAGTTCGGTCCAGCCGCCGTAGCGGTCATAGGGCGCCGCCGTCAGCGTGACACAGGCGAGAAGAATTCCGATCCAGCGATTGCGCACGGATCCTCCGAAAACGGAACTGGCGTTCGCCGCAACATCGGATGCAAAGGTCCGAACGGCGGGCGCGCAAGTATGGTACATCCCGGTGAAGCACGAATTCAAGGCGCATGGCGCGGCCAGAAACAAGCTGCGAAAATTCAGTTGCACGGGCGCGTCGGGGCGCTATAATCGAAGACTCGCGCGTGCTGATACTCCAATGTCGCCCGCTCCTCGCGTCCCCTGCCATCTCCCCGCTGCGCAAGGCGTGTTGTCGGCCTGCGGCCGCGTCCGCTCGGCGGCGGAATTCGGCCGCGCGCTGGCGCTGCGAACCGCGGAAGCGCTTGAGGCCGAGTGCTGCATCTGGGCCGATCGGACAGCGGCGGGATTGAGCCTGCTGTTTTCGACTCCCGGCGCGGAGAAGTATGCAACCCCGGTGCTGCGCATGGCGAAGCGGACCGTCGATTCGGGCCCTGTGCTCGTGCAAAGCGTGGAGGGCGAGCCGGGTCTGGACTCTTTCGCCGCCGTGCCCATGCATTTCCGCTCGCAGGTTGCCGGCGTCCTGGCCGTATGCAACCGCAGCGGCGGGTTCACCGGCCAGCATCTGGAAGTTCTGGACCTGCTGGGCCGGATCGGCATCGTCCGGTTCGAGCAGATGCGCCTGGCCGAGGAATTTTCATTGCCCCTGCCCGGCGATGAGCGGGCCCGCCGCGTGGTGGCCGACCTGACCCACGAGCTGAGCCAGCCGCTGAGCGTGATCGCGGCCGCGGTCTTCTGCGCGGATATGATCGCGCCGCCCGGAGACGAGCGGGTTCGCCGCTACTTGCAGGAAGTGGAGACCCAGGTGGAATCGGCCGCGCAGATGCTGCGGAAGGTGGCGCGCTCCATTCACCTCTCGGAACTCGGTTCGATCCTGAGCGATTCGGAAACGCGCGACCTCACGAAGCCCGCGAGCTCATTGTCCGTGTAAGCAGGCGGCGCAACCGCGAACCGGGGCTTGGCTTTCCACTCTTCGCCCGCCAGTTCGTTCCAGGGCGGCGGGAGTTGCTCCTCCCCCACAATCACGAAGGCGTCGGCTCGGTGCAGGTGCCGCCGGGCGGAGGCCTTGAAATCCGCCGCTGCGAAATCCACTACCACCAGGTAAAGGTCCGGCGTCAGGTAATCCAGGATGCTGTTGGATTCGATGATCACGTTCCTGCTGGAAGCGAGGATGCGGCGCAAGGCCGGCAGGGCGTGCTCCAGTTCTCCCCGCGCCGTGCGCAGCCAGAAAGCCCGGCGCGCGCCCGCCGCCAGAAACCGGCCGGTATCGGTATCCGACGGCCCGGTGTCGGCATCCAGCGCATAGAGGCGGCCGCCCTCCCCGGGAGCCTTTTCCGGCGCTTCTTCGCCGGGCTCGTACTGTGTGATCTTTACGGCGGTCCAGTCGGCCTCGGGCAGCGCCCGGACGATGGCGGCGGTCACCGCCGTCTTGCCGATGTTCCGCGAATGCCCGCCCACCACCACCAGCATCAGGTTCTGGCCTCGAGCCTCTCCAGGCGGCGCTTCAACTCCGCCATCTCTTCGCGCATGCGAGGCAGGCGCGACAGCGACGCGAGCTGTTCCAGGTGCTCCTTCAGGGGACGGGCCGGGGTGCCCCAGACCACTTGTCCGGAGCGCACGATCTTGGAGGTCAGGATCCCGCAACCCGAGCCCAGCACGGCCCGCGATTCGATGCGGGCTTTATCCCCGATCCCCACCTGCCCGCCGATGACCGCGTAGTCCTCCACCACCACGCCGCCGGAGAAGCCGGTTTGCGCGGCCACCACCACGTGCCGCCCGATGCGGCAGTTGTGAGCCACGTGCACCATGTTGTCCAGCTTGGAGCCCTCGCCGATGGAGGTCACGCCCAGGGCGGCCCGGTCCACGCAGGAATTGGCGCCGATCTCCACGAAATCGCCGATGACGACCCGTCCCACCTGGGGGAACTTCTGGTAGCGCTCGCCTTCCAGGACGAAGCCGAAGCCGTCGGCGCCGAGCACGCAGCCCGAATGCAGGATCACGCCCCGGCCGATGACCACCTCGTCGTAGACGGTCACGTGGGCGAAGAACCGGGTCTCCGCTCCGATCTCCACCCGGCGGCCGATCGCGCAGCCCGCCCCGATCGTCACGCCGTCTCCGATGCGGGAATCCCGCCCGATCGAGGCGTGCGGCCCCACGCTGACGTTCCTGCCCAGCGTCACCCCGGCCTCGAGCACGGCCGTGGGGTGGATGCCGGGCTCGGGCGGCGAGAACGGATGCAGCAGGCTCACGGCCCGCGCGAACGCGCCGCGCGGGGACGCCGCCCGGATGACGGTGCGGTTGGCATCGTTGGGGTAATCCGGCGGGACAACCAGGCATCCCGCGGCCGATTGCCCGGCCTCCCGCGCCGCCTTACGGCTCGAAACGAAGGCAAGCTCCGCGGAGCCGGCGCTTTCGAGCGGCGCCACTCCGGTCAAATCCTTTTCGCCGTTGCCTTCGAAGGTGGCTTGCAGGCGCTCTGCCAGTTCGCGGACTCGCATGCCTTATGATACAAAGTCATGTCCATCGATCCCTCGGCTGTCATCGCCCCGACCGCCCGGATCCATCCGGACGCCGTCATCGGGCCGGGCGC
Source organism: Bryobacterales bacterium (assembly GCA_020852755.1). GTDB lineage: Bacteria > Acidobacteriota > Terriglobia > Bryobacterales > Bryobacteraceae > JADZAF01. Next base: position 74,391 of record JADZAF010000231.1, on the reverse strand, counting down.
CCGCATCGGCGAGTTCTGCGTCGTCGAGCAGGATGTGGTGATCGGCGCCTGCTCGGTGCTGGAGCCGTACGTCTACGTGAAGCGCTGGACCACCCTGGGCGAGCGAAACCAGATTTCGGCCGGAACGGTGCTGGGCACCGACCCGCTCGACAAAGTCTTCACCGGGGAGCGCAGCTATCTGCGGATCGGAAACGGCAATCGCATCCGCGAGCACTATACCGTTTCGCGCGGAACGCAGCCCGAGTCGGTTACCGAGATCGGCGACGGCAACTACATCATGACCTCGGGCCACATCGCCCACAATTGCCGCATCGGGAACCAGACCGTGATCGCCAGTTGCGCGCTGGTGGCCGGCTACGTGGAAGTCGAGGACCAGGCCTTCATCTCCGGCGGCGTGGTGGTGCACCAATATTCGAAGATCGGGAGGCTGGCCATGATCGGCGGCAACACCCGTGTGAACACCGATGTGCCGCCGTTCTTCCTGTATTCGGGCTTCAACGTCGAGCCGGTAGGCCTCAACAGCGTGGGGCTGAAACGCGCGGGATTCACCCCCGGCGATATCTCCGCGCTGAAGAAGGCTTTCCACCTGCTGTACCGCTCGGGGCTGAAGCTGGAACAGGCCCTGGAGCGGATCGAGCGGGAGATCCCCACCGAACCCGCCCGGCACCTGGTGGATTTCATCCGGCGCTCGGAGCGCGGCATCGCACGCCCGTAACAGCTTTCCACGAGCGGCTCGGTGTGCGCCCTGTCCCCGTTTCCGAGCCGCGACCGGAGGGAGCGGGGCTCCGTGTCCCCGGGGTCTACAGCGGCCTTCCGGCGCTTTGCACCCCGCCCTGCCGCGCCCGCGCCTGCAACTCCTTCCACTCCCTGCTGCCGTTGTCCTCGATGCGCTCCAGGTAAACGCCCCTGGGGAAGACCGGCAGGCGGCCCGCGCCGAAATCGTCCCAGTACTGGTGCGCGTGGGCGTAGTAACTGGTCGCGCCCGAGGGCCAGCGGATGGCCAGCAGCAGGTTGGGCGCCGGATACGGCTCGGCGGCCAGCGGCTCGATGCGGAATTTCGCCAGCGCCTCCTCGTCCAGTTCCACGCCCAGGCCCGGCGCCTCCGGCACCGGCGCCGTCCCGTTGTCCACTTTGATGGCCGGGCGGATCATCTGGTGCGTGTACAACTGGTGGCAGTTCACCGAGGGCCAGCGGGCATGGCTCAGGACCGCGCCGCAATGCAGGGCGAAGGCGGCCGTGATGCCCGTGCCCACCAGTTGCAGCCAGAACGGCTTGTCGGCCGCCGCGGCGATGGTGCCCTCGCGCATCACCCGGCCGGCGCCGCCGCCGATCACGAAGCCGTCGCAGACTTCCTCCCGCAGCGCGGTCATGATGGGCGGGCTGCCGAAGTGCATGGCGATAGGCACCTTGGTCTGCGTGCGAAGAAACTTGTTGCCCGCCACGTCGCTTTGCGGGATGGGCGACTCCCAGATGGCCACGTTATCGTACTTCTCGATCTCGCTCAAATAGCGTACTGCGTTGGTGGTGTCGAGCAGCATGGCGTTGAAATCGAAGTCGATGTCGAAGTGGGCGGGGATCGTCCTGGTCAACACCTGGCATTGCCGGTCCAGGTCGAACCAGGGGCGGGCCTTGGTCTTGAAGGCCGTGTAGCCCTGGGCCACGGCGTCTTTGCACTCCAGTACCCAGTCTTCGGCCGGCATATCGATCGCCCACCAGCTCACAAACGGCCGGTCGCGGTGTTTCGGCCCCAGCAGCCGGTACATGGGTACGCCGTTCGCCTTGCCCACCGCGTCGAACAGCGCCATCTGCAACCCGCAGCCCAGCGAGTCGTCCCACATCAGCTCGGCCGCGTTGCGGCCCATGGCCCGCTTGATCGCCGCCTCCGACACACGGCCCCAGGTGTAGTACTGCATGGTTTCGCCGAAGCCGGTTACGCCGCATTCCAGCGTCACCCTGCAGATTTCGAAGATCGTCCAGTGGGGCAGCTCGCGGATCATGTTGCGCGCCGGCACCGGCCGGTAGGGCACGTTGATCCAGGTGCGATCGATCTTCCTGATTCCCAGATTGAGGGCGCCGGCGACGGCGGGCGCCGCGAAGGAGGCGCTGGAAAACGCCGGCTTGGAAGCGCCGGCGGCTGCCCCGGCGGCCAGCATGAAACCTCGACGTGATGTCCCGTGATTCATGGCGGGATGATAGCACCCGCCGCCGGGCCGCTTCACCACTCCGAATAGGGCGTTCCGTCCAGAGCCGTCTTCTCGGAGCCGCTCTTCACGTCATAGATGCCCGGCTCGGTCTGGTTCACGCTGGTGAGGGCTTCCTCCATCACCACCTGCCAGGACTCGCGCGACCCGGTGATGGGGTCCACCGGGACCTCCCTCAGGTAGCCTTCGCGCACCAGGTCCTCCAGCGACTGGGGCGCTTTCTGCTTGTCGTAGGTGTACTCGTCGATCACCGTGCGCAGGGTGAAGAGATTGTTGCGCAGCACGCTCTCCTTGGCGCCCAGGATCGACTTCTGGTACATGGGAACGGCGATGGAGACGATGACCACGATGATCGCCATCACGATCATCAGCTCGATCATGGTGAAGCCGCGCCGGCGTCTACCACTCGGAATAAGGCGTGCCATCCGCGGCTTTCTCCTGGCTCTTGGTATACACATCGAACACGTTCTGCCCGCCCCAACTGGTGGAGGAAGGGTCGTCCTGCGTGCTGCGTATGCCCCAGTCGAAGGTGTTGGTCATGGGGTCCTTGGGGACGCGGCGCAGGAAGCGGATGCGCTTGTCGGCGGCCCCGCTGACCTTGACGCCTTCCACCAGGATCTGCAGGTTCTCCGGGTAGTTGTCGCTGTCCACCTTGGTCTGGCCCAGCATGCCCATGTCGGCCATGTCCTTGTACTTGTCGATGGCCGTCCGCATTTCGCGCAGCGCCCAGCGCAGCTCGCGCTCCTTTTCCCGGCGCACCTTGGCGCGGGTCATGGGGACGGCCATGGCGCTGAGCAGGGCCATGATGGTGAAGGCCACGATCAGTTCCACCAGGGTGAGGCCACGTTGGTTCCTGCGCGGCCGGCTTTTCTCCGCGGTCATTTCACCGTTACCGTCAACGGCGGCGCGCCGGAGACGATAGGCCGCAACTGGGGATTGCGCAGCGTCAGATCCGAAAACGTCACGGTGGTCGTTCCGGGGCTCACCATCTGAAACACGAAGGTCACCAGGGCGCCCGATCCGCCCACCCCTCCCGCATCCGGGAAGCGCCGCAGCGCGACCGTCGCGTCGCCCGTGTCGTTGAGGATGTTCTTCGATACCGGAGCGGCCGGCCGGCCGTCTTTCGACAGCAGGTCGCCCTGAATCACGTCGTTCAGCCGCACGATCTTGGGATCGTATTTCAGCCGCATGGTGGCGGCCAGCAGGTCGGCCACGTTTTCCACGTTCACGGTGACGTTGACCGCGGAGCCCGCCGCCCCCTGGATCTGGGCGGGAGTAACCAGGATGCGGGCCGCCTGGCCGGCCGCGGCCGGGGCGGGCGCCGGTTTCGCGGCCGGGGGCGGAAGCGTGACGCCCGGGATGATGGGCGGAGCCGTGGCCGGCGGGGCTCCCGGGGCGGCCGTTGCGGGCGGCGCCGCCTGAGGCGCGGCCGGTTTCACAGGCGCCGGAGCGGTCGCCGGCGGAGCCGCGGTCTTGGGTGCGATCGGAGGAGGCGGCTCGCCGGGAGCCGGCTTGCGCGGCGGATAGCTTAGCTTGATCACCTGGTCGGTGCCGACGTCGATCGTCTTGACGTTCTCCGGGTTGATGTCCGGCGACCGCACAATGTGCGGAATCAGCACGATCAGCAGCTCGCTCTCGCTCTTCTCGACGCCCTCGCTGGTGAACAGGCGGCGCAGCACCGGAATGCTGGCCAGGCCCGGAACGCCGGTGACGGTTTTCGTATCCTGAGTCTGCAACAGCCCGCCCAGCACGCTGACCTCGCCTTCCTTGATCCGGATATCGTGGGTCACCTTGGTCTGGCTGAGGACCGGCTGCGAAATGCCGCCCAGGTCGACGTAGTCGCGCACGCTGGAGATCTCCGCGTCCACGTGCATGGAGACTTCATCGCCCTGGTGGACCTTGGGCGTAATCTCGATCTTGACACCCGTGTCGAGGTACTGGAACTGGGTGTTCACCAGGGCATTGATACCCACCCCGCCGATGCCCGGCGAATAGCTGCCCGTTGCCGTGGGTACCCGGTCGCCGACGTGCAGGACGGCCTTCTGTCCATCGGCCACGCGCACTTTCGGGGATTGCAGCAGGCGGGTGTTGCGGTCGCTCATGATGGCTTCCAGCAATCCGCCGGGCAAAGTGATGGCCCAGTCCTTCTCGGTCAGCTTGCCGATGTCACCCATGCGGATCGATGAGGTGTCACTGGAGGAATCGCCGTCGCCCGAAGTGTCGTCCTTGCTGGGGTTGGTGATCTTATTGCGCGGGTTGAACACGACGGGAACGCTCAGCCCGCTCTGGGCCACGGCCGTGGTCAGGTCGCGCGTGCGGGCCTTGGTGGCCGAAAGCACCATGGCGTCCACCACTACTTCGGAACGCGGCTTATCCAAATCGGCCACTAATTTCTCGGCCAGGGCCACCTGGTCGGCGGTGCCCCGCACCACGATCGCGCTCTGCGAGTTGTAGGGAAAGATGCGCTTGATCTCGGTCATGGTGCGGATATTGGAAACCAGTTCCTGGAGTTCCTGAGCGGTGGTGATATTGCTTAGATAGAAGACCCGCAGCACCTGCTCTTCGTAGTCGCGCCGCTTGGGGGTGGTGTCGTTGGTAACCAGGATGGTGTTGGAGGACAGCGGCTTCCAGAACGACTTGGTCATCACCCCCAGGTAATCGAGGGCCTCCTCCAGGGTGGTGTTGGTGAACTCGACCGACTGGTTCTTCACCGGACCCTGGGTCATGTAGTCCGGGTCGAAGATCACGTTGACGCCGGCCAGCTTGCCCACCGTCTCCCAAAGCACCTTGGGCGGCTGGTTATTCATGATCAGGTTGATGGGCTGCTGGTTGATGGGCCGGAGCTCGGGCACCGGCAGGAGCGCCGCCATCTTCTCCTCGGTCCGCTTGCGGGCCATCTCTGCCGGCGTCATCCCCCGCTCCTCCGGCTTCGAGTCGGTCTTCTCCTCCGCCTTTTTCTTCTCCCGCTCGATCATGGCGCGGGTGCGGCGGATCTCCTGTTCGGCAATGCTGGAGGAGGGGTCGATGGCGTAGGCCTGCTCGAATTCCTTGAGGGCTTCATCCAGCTTGCCCTCGTCGCGGAGTTTCTGCCCCTTATCGACGTGCGCCTGTCCGGCCTGAAAACGGCCGCGGCGGACCAGCAGGATGTAGCCGGGGTCGCCCGGGTCCTCACTCAGGGCCTGTTCGTAGAAGGTGAGCGCCTGGTCGTACTGTTGCCGCTGCTCGGCCTCGCGGCCCTGGCCCGCCAGTTTGTCGCCCTTCTTCGTTCGGGCTTCCAGCCCGGCGGCCGTGACCGCCAGCAGGGCGGCTCCGGCGATCAGAAGTCTAAGTCGAACGAAATCAAGCATTCTCACGGCTTTCCGGCATGCCTGTGTTACGATACGGACAGTTCACCTTCAAAGGGATGACGCTTTGAGGTTTTCCGGCGTTGAGATGAATTTCAACCCGAGAAACGCCGGGCGTGAAGACCATTGCCAGACAAAGACGGACAGTTCAAGATCCTGAGCGACAACCGGCAGGCCGGGCACAACTACTTCCTGATGGAGCGGTTCGAGGCCGGACTTGTGCTGACCGGGACCGAAGTGAAGGCGGCCCGGGCGGGCAAAGTACAGCTCAAGGACTCCTACGCCCATGTGGAGGGCGGGGAGGCCTGGCTCATGAACGCCCACATCAGCCCCTACTCCCACGGCAACCGCGAGAATCACGACCCCGTGCGCAGCCGCAAGCTGCTGCTGCATCGCCGGGAAATCGACAAGCTCCAGGGCAGAACCCGGGAACGCGGGTTGGCCCTCATCCCCACCAGGGTTTACCTCAAGAAGGGGCGCATCAAGTGCGAACTGGCCCTGGCGCGGGGCAAGAAACTGCACGACAAGCGCGAGGCCGAGCGGGACCGCACCGCCGAAGCCGAGGCCCGCGCGGCCATACGCGACCGCAAAGCACGAGGAGGAGAGTGACTTGGAGATTAGGCTGGAATCGCGCACGCTGAACGAACTGGAGAACGAAGCGGTTGTGGCCGTGGTATTCGAGGGGGAGAAGGACCAGCGCCTCGAGGAGCCCCTGGCCGACCTGTACGCCTCCGGCGAGATCACCGGCAAAAGCCTGGAAACCACCCTGGTCCACCGGCCGGCCGGGCTGAAGACCCGGCGCCTGGCCCTGATTGGAGGCGGCCAGCGGGGACGGTTCAACCCCGCCGAATTGCGCAAGTGCGCCGGCGCGGCACTGCGCTTCCTGAAGGCAAAATCGGTACGCGACATCGCTTTCCTGTTGGACGCGCCCTTCCATGGCGGCGAGTTCGTGGCCGCCGCCGCTGAGGGGGCCGTCCTCGGCGATTTCGAGCCCGACCGGCTGAAGACCGAGAAGAAAGACCAGAAGCGCGTGGACCGGGTCGCCGTGGCCGTGCCCGGCGGTGAAGCCGGGCTCGAGACCGCGCTCGAGCGCGGCCGCATCGTGGCCGAATCCCAGAACTTCACCCGGGACCTGGCCAACGAGCCGGGGAATCTCCTGACCCCCACCCTGCTGGCCGAACGGGCCCGGCAGCTGGCCGCCGGGCAGGGACTCGAATGCGAAGTGCTGGACCGCGACCGCATGCGCCAGTTGGGGATGGGCGCGCTGCTGGGAGTGGCCCAGGGAAGCGCCGAGCCTCCCGCCCTGATCGTTCTCCGCTACCGGCCGGAGAGCGCCGCCGGAAACGCCCATCTCGGCCTGATCGGGAAAGGCGTGACCTTCGATACCGGCGGAATCTCCATCAAGCCTTCCGAGAACATGGAGAAGATGAAGTACGACATGTCCGGGGGCGCCGCCGTTCTGGGCGCCATGCGGGCCCTGGCGCAGTTGAAGCCCTCCATCCCGGTCACGGCACTGGTGCCCGCGGTCGAGAACATGCCGGGCAGCCGCGCGCAACGGCCGGGAGACATTGTCACTTCACTCGAAGGCAAGACCGTCGAGGTGCTCAACACCGACGCCGAAGGCCGCCTGATACTCGCCGATGCCCTGACCTATGCCCGGCGCCTGGGATGCACCCACCTGGTGGACGCAGCCACCCTGACCGGCGCTATCGTCGTCTCCCTCGGCCATGTCTACGTCGGCGCTTTCGGAAACGGTGAGGAGTTCACCTCCCGGGTGCTGGACGCGGCTTCCGCCGAGGGTGAGAAGTTCTGGCGCATGCCTTTGGACGACGACTACAAGGAGTACCTGAAGAGCGCCTTCGCCGACCTGCCCAACATCGGCGGCCGCTGGGGCGGCGCCGTCACCGCGGCCATGTTCCTGAAGGAGTTCACGGGCTCGGCACCCTGGGTGCATCTGGATATCGCCGGCACCGCCTGGCTGGACGACGGCAAACCCTACCTCGCCAAGGGCCCCAGCGGAGTCCCGGTGCGCACCCTGGTGCGGCTGGCCATGGACTGGCGCGGGTGAATGTCATGCAGCGTTCGGAAGCCTGCCGGGCCAAGCTGAACCGCATGAACCAGGCGCTGCGCCACCAGGAGCCCGACCGGGTTCCGGTCAGCGACTTCTTCTGGGGCAGTTTCCTCAAGCGCTGGCGCGAGGAACTGGGCCTGGCGCCGGACACCGACATCTACCGCTATTACGATCTCGACTGGCAGGTCACCACGCCCAACATGGACCCGCACATCAAGCCGTTCGAAGTCCTGCACGAGACCGAGCATGAAGTGGTGGTGCGGACCGGCTTCGAGGCGGTCATCCGGAAGAGACTGGACCTGCCCATGCCCGCCTTCCTGCGCTTCGAAACCGACACTATCGAGAAGCTGGAGGCGTTTCACTTCGACGATCCCTGGGACAGCCGGCGCTTCTTCTGCTCCGGGGACAACCAGATCGCGGGCGTCGGCGACAGCTTCGCGCGCAACTCTCCTCCCTGGGTCGAAACCGTGAAATCGCTGCACCCCGATTTCCCCGTCTACGGCAGCGTCTGCGAGGCCCACGAGTCGCTGTGGCGGATCGTCGGCAGCGAGAACGTGATGCTCTGGATCGGCCTGTATCCGGACCGGATCGCGCGCTTCGTCGAGCGCCTGAGCGAGTTCGCTCTGGAACTGGCCAAAGCGCAGATCCGGGCGGCCGGAGGCCTGCTGGATGGCATGGTCGTCTGGGGCGACGTGGCCTACAAGCGCGGCCTCTTCTTCTCTCCCGACTACTGGCGCAAGTACTTCAAGCCGGGGGTCAAGGCCATCGTCGACCTCTGCCACGAGCGCGGCCTGCCGGTGATCTACCACGGCTGCGGGAACGTGAACCGCATCTTCGAGGACTTCATCGAAATCGGTGTCGATGCCTACAATCCGCTGGAGGCCAAGGCCGGGCTGGACGTGGTGGACCTGCGCCGCCGCTTCGGCCACCGCATCGCCTTCTGCGGCAATATGGACGTGGTCGCCTGGGCGCGCGGCGGGCGCGAGGAATTGCGCCGCGCCGTGCTCATGCGCCTGAACGCCGCCAAGGGCGGCGGCTACATCTTCCAATCCGACCACTCCGTCCCGAGCGACGTCTCAGGTGAAAGCTACGACTACGTCGTACGCCTGGTGCGTGAGCAGGGCCGCTATCCCCTGCGCCTGGACGAGTTCGACCTGCCGGACCTGCAGTGATGCGGCGCGTTCTGGCCATCGATCTGGGCGGCACCAAGCTTTCCTCCGCGGTGGTGGATGAGCACGGCCGGGTCTCGTCGCGCGTCAAGGTGCCTACCGGGAGCGGCAGGATCGTCGATCAGGTCGCGGAGATTGCCCGCCCGGCTCTCGAAGCCGGGGCGCCGGACGCGATCGGCCTGATTGTCCCCGGCATCTACTTTCCCACGGGGGAAGTCTGGGCGCCCAACCTTTTCGGCGACCAGCGGGTCCCGCTGCGCCAGGACCTGGAGACCCGCCTGGGACGGCCGGTCCGCGTCGACAGCGACCGCTCGGGCTACGTACTGGGCGAGCAGTGGCTGGGCGCCGCGCAAGGCTTGAACGAAATCGTGTTCCTGGCTCTCGGCACCGGCATCGGCGCGGGCATCATCACCGGCGGCAAGGTCTGCCGGGGTGCGGGCGGCGTGGCCGGAGCGGTGGGCTGGTTCGCGCTGGACCGGGAGCCGGGCCCCAGGGACCGGCAAGTCGGTTCCTTCGAAGCCCGGGCGGCCGGACCCGCGCTGGCCCGGCGCCTGGGATCGGCTTCCGCTCAGGACGCGGCCGAAGCCGCCCGCCGGGGCGATCCCGAAGCTCTGCGGGCCATCGGCGAGACGGCCGCCTGGATCGGCATGGGCGTGGCCAACCTGATCAGCGCGCTGAACCCCGAAATGGTCGTGCTGGGCGGCGGGCTGATGCAGGCGGGCGACCTGTTGCTGGAGCCCGTGCGGCGGGAAGCCCGGCGCTGGGCGCAGCCCATTGCCGCTGCCCAGGCCCGCATCGAGTTATCGCAGCTGGGCGAAGATGCCGGCCTGTTGGGCGCGGCACGCCTGGCTTTACTGGAGGATTAGTTCATGTCGGCAGCAAATTACTACGAGAAGATCACCGAGGTTTTGGCCCGGATTCATTCCACGCAGGCCGAAGCCATTCAGAAGGCCGGGGAGACCCTGGCGGCGGCCATCGCCAAAGGGAACCGCGTCTACCTGTTCGGCAGCGGCCACTCGGTCATTCCGGTGATGGATGTCTACCCCCGCTACGGCAGCTTCATCGGCTTCTTCCCGCTCTACGATCCGCGCCTGATGTGGTGGAACGTGATCGGGCCGGGAGGCGCCCGCGAGCTCCTCTGGCTGGAGCGCCGCGAGGGCTACGTGGAGATGTTCCTGAAGAGCTATTCCCTCCAGCCCGGCGATTGCATGGTGGTGTTCTCCCACGGGGGATTGAACGCCGCTCCCGTCGAGGTGGCCCTCATCGCCAGGCGGCAGGGACTGACGGTAGTGACGGTTTCCTCGCACGCCAACCGGGCGGTGGCGGCGCCCACTCACTCGAGCGGCAAGGCGCTGCCCGATATCGGCGACGTGAACATCGACAACTGCGTGCCGCCCGAGGATGCTCTGGTGGACATCGGGATGCGGGAGAAAGTAGCGGCCGGTTCCACCATGGCCGCGGTCTTCATCGCCATGGCCCTGGTGGCGGAAACCGGCGCCCGCCTGCGCATCAAGGGCGTCGAGCCGGTTACCTTCGTCTCCCCCAACGTTCCCGGCGTCGGGAAGGACCACAACATGCAAGTCTTCGAGCAGTTCGCCCGGGAGTGGCACCGGCGGGGCGCCTGATGCTGAGCGCGGCGGCCTACGCCGGCATGTTCGTGTTCGGCATCGTGATGGCGCTGCTGGGCGCGATCCTGCCGCTGGTTTCCCAGAAGATCGACCTGCCGTTGGGACAGGCGGGCAGCCTGTTCTTCGCCATGAACCTGACCATGCTCGCGACCATGCTGGGATTGGGGCCGTTGATGGACCGCTTCGGCAAGAAACTGCCGCTGGCTGCGGGCCCCCTGCTGGTGGGGATCGCGCTGTGGGGGTTCGCCACCGCCGCCGCTTACCCCGGACTGGTGCTGGCGGCCATCCTGCTGGGCGCTGGCGGAGGCGCGCTCAACGGGGGCGCCAACACCCTGATCTCGGATCTGCATTCCGATCCCCGCAGGAGAAACGCCGCGCTCAACCTGCTGGGGATGTTTCTCGGATTCGGCGCCCTGTTCGTGCCCTTCCTGATCGGATCGCTCATCGGCGCCGTCGGGCTGGCCCCCATCCTGTTCGGCGCCGCCCTCCTCGCCGCGCTGCCCGGATTGCTGGCCGCCGTTCTCCGGTTTCCGCCGCCCAAACACAGCGAAGGCGTGGCTTTTTCCGAGATCGGGCGGCTGGCGCGCCACCCCCTGGTGCTGCTGTTCGCCTTCCTGCTCTTCTTCCAGTCGGGCAACGAATTCATCATGGGCGGCTTCATCTCCACCTACCTGACACGGGAGCTCGGCATTTCCATCGCGGGCGCCTCCTACCTGCTGGCCGCGTATTGGGCGGCGCTGCTGGCGGCCCGCGTGGTTTCCGCCCGGCTGCTGCTGAGGGTGAGCGGATCGAAGGTGGTGCTGGCGAGCGCGGTGATAGCGGCCGCCGGTGTATTGCTTCTGGTGGCCGCATCCCAGACCTGGACGGCGGCCCTGGCCCTGCTCGTCGTCGGGGCCGGTTTCTCCCCGATCTTCCCGACCACGCTCGGGCTGGCCGGCAGCGCCTTCGAGAGCTACTCCGGGACGGTGTTCGGCATCCTGTTCGCGGTGGCGCTCACCGGCGGGATGTCGCTGCCCTGGGCGGTGGGGCAATCGGCCGAAGCCTGGGGCCTGCGCACCGCCCTGTGCCTGGCCGCCGCCAACGCGGGCATGATCGCGCTGCTGCAGACGGCCATCACGCGAGTGGGGCGAAACGCCCGGACCGCTCCCTCAAACTCCCGGCTCCCTTGAAGATCATGTTCGCCCCGGGACCGGAATCCAACCGCTGCCCCCGGCACGCGGCATCCACTGCCAGTCCTCACAGGATCTGCCGGGGCGGGGGATTGCGCGCCAGTTCTTTCTCCCACTCCTCCAGGGCCGAGCGCAGCCGGGCCAGCACCTCGGGCTGCCGGTAGGCGAGGGTGCTGCGCTCCGCCGGGTCCCGGGCCAGGTCGAACAGCAGGTCGATCGACCCGTCCCGCACGTACTTCCAGTTCCCCTGCCGCACCGCCTTTTGCCTGCGGTCGGCCCGCTGGATGCGCCAGAAGAAGGTGCGGTCCGTCACCGGCTGCTTGCCCTCCAGCACGGGCAGGAGGTCCATGCCATCGAGTTCGGGCGGCCGGGGCACACCCGCGGCCGAGAGAATGCTGGCCGAGAAATCCATCGAGATGGCGCACTGCGGCGTGGTCTGGCCGGCCGGCAGCCGTCCCGGCCAGCGGGCCAGCGCCGGCACCCGGATGCCTCCTTCCCACAGGGTGGCCTTGTGATGAAAGTGGGGGAGGTTGCTGGAAAGCCGTTCGCCTCCGTTGTCGTTGGTGAAAATCACCAGCGTGTTTCGCTTCAAACCCCGCCGGTCGAGAGCGCCCAGCACACGCCCGACGCCCGCATCCATGCTTTCCACCATCCGCGCATAGTCCGCCCGGGAACCCTGAAACCAGGTAGCGCGGGAGCGCGCGTCTCCGGGCCGGCCGGGCGCCTGGAACGGCCAGTGCACCGCGTTGAAAGCCACGTAAAGAAAGAACGGGCCGCGCGCGTTGCGATCCACAAACTGTTCCGCCCGTCCGGCGATCAACTCGGTCATGTAGCCCGGCCGTTCCACCGGCGTGGTGTTCTCGTAGAGGTCCGGCTCGCCGTTGATTTCCCTGTGCGAGTAGAAGTCGATGTTGCCGCTGAGCAGGCCGAAGAACTCGTCGAATCCATGGCGGTTGGGACCGTATTCCGGTTCGTAGCCGAGGTGCCATTTGCCGAACAGCGCCGTACGGTAGCCGGCCTCCTTCAACCGCCGGGCGATCGTGGGGTTGTGCGGTTCCAAACCGTACCCTTTCTGTCCGGGTCCCAGCGCCCATTCCAGCCCGAAGCGCTGCTGGTAGCGGCCGGTCATCAGGGCGGCCCGGGTCGGTGTGCAAACCGGGCCGTTGGAGTAGCACTGAGTAAAGCGCACTCCCTCCCGGGCCAGGGAATCGATGTGCGGGGTGCGGATGTCGCGGACGCCGTAACATCCCAGGTCGGCGAACCCCAGGTCGTCGCTCAGGAACACAACCACGTTGGGAGGCTGGGCGGCGCGGGCGGGGCAAGCCATTCCGGCGGCGCCCCCGGCAATCTTCAGAAAATCGCGGCGGTGCATCAGATCCCTTATATCAGGCCGGACAACAAAAACTAAGAGGTCAGGGCATTCAAGCGCCGGCGCAATTGCCCGATGGCGCGCTCCAGGCGCAGGCCGGCGGGCAGGCTGTCACCCGCCCGGGCCTCCGCCACCTGCTGGTCGAACCGCTGCATGACCTCCAGCACGCTGGGAGCATGCGAGGTGAAAACGCTCTGCCGGAAAAGCCTGCCCTGGCGCGGGATCAGCGCGTGCGCCGCGAACCAGTCGCCGATGACGGTGATATTGCCTTCATCGACCCGCGGCGAGAAAACCACTTCCACGCTGTCCTGAGGCAGCGACTCCAGGCAGTCGACCAAGGTTTCAATCTGGACCCGGTGCGCGGCGGCGCCTTCAGGCGTGCAGTCAAGGTGCGGCGCCAGCATCAGCGTGCATCCCTGCATCCGCGCGTGGCGCTCCAGAGCGATTCTCTCTTCGCGGAACAACTGCCTCAGCTCCGGGCTTTTCGGGGATAGGGCGTCGAAGCGGTCCCAAACCGGATCGCGGGGGTCCCGGTCGGGGATCGAAAGCGAAGAGAACAACGCCCGCTGCCGCAGCCTCCCGTAGCGGCCGTTGTCGAGCAGCCAGTTGGCGTACCGGACCAGCCAGGCGGTGCGCTGTTCCGCGGCTTCGGCGACCTGGGTCCCGGACAGCGGTGGCGGCGGCGGGCGCCGTACGATGCGGTCCAAATCGGCCTCCCGCAGGCGCATGGCCAGGTCGGACAAGTCCGGCTGGACGGTCACCGCCTGCAATTCCGCGATCATCTCCCCGGGCAGCGTGTTCACCGCGACGGGCACGACCGGGACGTTGATGCCGACGGCGTAGCCGGTCTCCTGGTGGACCCAGGGGCGCTGCTGCGACCGCTCCGTGATCAGCGGCATGAAGATGTGAGCGGTGGCGATGCCCCGCTGGATCGCCTCGCTGAAGCGAAGGCCGGGCCGGATCTCGTGGTCCCAGACAGGGATGAATCCGGCCGATTCGAGGATCTTCGCCATGGTTTTCGCGAGGGCGCGATCCTCGCGGCTGTAGCTGATGAAGATGCGATACGGGTACACGCTCACCTCGCAGGCTGGAAACCGTCCAGGTGAGATCATCCTCGTCCGGAAAGCGGAAGTCAACCATTGCCGGCGGGCTGTCCGACACGAAATCCGCGGTTCCCCGCGTACCGTCCGGAAACGGTAACACCGTGCCTACAGGGCCGCGGCCGGAGGGAGCGGCATGGGGAACCGCGTGAGAAGAAATCCGGCCGTTTTTCCGGTCGCAGGCCGGTGGGCGCGTCTCCCGTTCCTGCCGGCGCCGCCGGCCGGCCGGGCCGCCTGGGTTAAGATAAGGGACATCCCCATGAAACTGCGTAGCTACACGATCAGTCAGGGGCGCGATCGTGCACCCGCTCGCGCCATGCTGAAAGCCATCGGCTTCAGCGATGAAGATCTGGCCAAGCCGGTTATCGGCGTCGCCAATACCTGGATTGAGACCATGCCGTGCAACTACAATCTGCGCGAGCTGGCCGTCAAAGTGAAAGAGGGCATCCGCGCGGCCGGCGGCACGCCCATGGAGTTCAACACCATCGCCATCAGCGACGGCGTGACCATGGGAACCGAAGGCATGAAGACCTCGCTCATCAGCCGCGAGGTGATCGCCGACTCCATCGAACTGGTGGCGCGCGGCCATATGTTCGACGGGGTCGTGGCCCTGGTGGCCTGCGACAAGACCATTCCCGGCGCCGCCATGGCCCTGCTCCGGCTGAACGTGCCCGGCGTCATTCTCTACGGCGGGTCGATTCTGCCCGGCAAGCACCACGGGCGGGACATCACCATCCAGGACGTGTTCGAGGCCGTGGGAGCCAATGCGGCCGGCCGCATCAGCGATCAGGAGCTGAAGGAAATCGAAGACCACGCCTGTCCCGGCGCGGGCGCTTGCGGGGGCCAGTTCACCGCCAACACCATGGCCACCGTCATGGAGCTGATCGGCCTCTCGCCCATGGGCATGAACGCCGTTCCCCAGGTGGATCCCCGCAAGCACGACGTCGCCCGCCGCTGCGGGGAAGTCATTCTGGATTGCGTCCGGAAGGACCGCAAACCGCGCGACATCGCCACCCGGAAAGCGTTCGAGAACGCCATCGCGGGCGTGGCGGGCAGCGGCGGCTCCACCAACGCCGTGCTGCACCTCATCGCCATGGCGCGCGACGCCGGCGTGCCGCTGGCCATCGATGACTTCCAGGCCATCAGCGACCGCACCCCGGTCCTGGTCGATCTGAAGCCGGGCGGGCGCTTCGTGGCCGTGGACGTGGACAAAGCCGGAGGCATCGGGCTGATCGCCCGGCGCCTGCTTGATGGCGGACACCTGGACGGGTCCGCCATCACCTGCACAGGACGCACCCTGGCCGAGGAAGCGTCCGAGGTGCGGGAAACCCCGGGCCAGGAGGTGGTGCGGCCGCTCGACCGCCCGCTCAAGACCCGGGGGGGCTTCGCCATCCTGCGCGGCAGCCTGGCTCCCGAGGGCTGCGTGATCAAGCTGGCCGGGCACGACAGGAAAGTGCACCGCGGGCCCGCCCGGGTGTTTGAATGCGAGGAAGCGGCCATGGCCGCCGTGACCGCAGGCAGGATCAATCCCGGCGACGTGGTCATCATCCGTTACGAAGGACCGCGCGGGGGGCCCGGCATGCGGGAGATGCTGGGCGTCACCGGCGCCATCGTGGGGGCCGGGCTCTCGGAGAGCGTCGCCCTGGTGACCGACGGTCGTTTCAGCGGCGCCACGCACGGCTTCATGATCGCCCACGTCTCCCCGGAAGCCGCCAACGGCGGGCCCATCGCCGCGGTCCATGAGAACGATCCGGTCAGGATCGACGCGGAAGCGGGCGTGATCGACCTGGAGATCCCGGCCGCGGACCTGGAACGGCGCCTGGCCGGCTGGAAGCCTCCCGCGCCCCGCTACACCACCGGCGTCTTCGCCAAGTACGCCGCCCTGGTGGCCTCGGCCTCGGAGGGCGCGGTAACCTCGAAGTTCCAGGCATGAGTTCCGGACTCAAGATCGCGGTGCTGGGCGCCGGCAACATGGGCGCCGCGCTGATCGGCGGCATTCTCAAGACCGGCGTTGCGCAGCGCGAGCGGATCTGGGCCACCGTGCGAAGCGAGGAGCGGGCGGCCGAAGTGGCCTCCCGCTTCTCCATCCGGGCGACGGCCGGATGCAACCCGGAAGCCGCCCGTGAAGCCGATCTGATCGTGCTGGCGGTCAAGCCCGCCACGCTGCCCAAGGTCCTCAAGGAAATCCGCGACGTGCTGCGGGACGAGCAGATCCTGCTGTCGCTGGCCGCCGCCGTCCCCATCGCGCTGATCGAGAAGATCGCGGCCCGCCGCATGCCCGTCTTCCGGGCCATGCCGAACATCCCGGTGGTGGTCGAGGAGGGCGCCACCGCGGTCGCCGCCAACGGCTGCTGCTCGCCGGAGCAGCGCAATCTCGTCCTGGAGATCTTTCGCGCCGTCGGAGTCGCCGTCTTCGTCGAGGAAGACCTCATGCACGTGGTGACCGCCCTTTCGGGCAGCGGGCCGGCCTACGTCTACATGGTGATCGAGGCGCTGATCGCGGGCGGGTTGAAAATGGGCCTCTCGCGGGAAATCTCCACCCGCCTGGCCGAGCAGACCGTCCTGGGCGCCGCCAAGCAGGTGCGGGAGAGCATGCTGCACCCGGCCGTGCTGCGCGACCAGGTGATCACTCCCGGCGGGGTCACCATATCCGCCATACACGAACTGGAGAAGCACGGCCTGCGCTCCATGCTGATCTCGGCCATCGAGACCGCCACCCACGCCTCGGTCGAACGCACCCGGGCGCTGCTGGCCCAGTTTGACGGAGACGGCCAGGACTGACGCCGGGCACGGCCCGCGTGTTAACCTAACCCGTTGTGAAGTCCTGCAATACCTCATGAACATACTGTTTATCGGCGACATCTTCGGCTCGGCCGGCCGCCGCATGGTCGCCCAGCACTTGCAGCACATTGTCGAAAGCCAGGAAATCGAACTCTCCATCGCCAACGCCGAGAACGCGGCCGGAGGCTTCGGCATCACCGCCCCCATCGCCGACGAGCTGTTCGCCATGGGTCTGGACGTGCTCACCTCGGGCAATCACGTGTGGGACAAGCGCGAGATCTACGATTACCTGGCCCGCGAGCCGCGCCTGCTGCGCCCCGCCAACTACGTCGCGGAACTGCCGGGACAGGGGTTGTTGGTGGTGCGCGCCAACAACGGAGTGCATTGCGCGGTGATCAACCTGCAGGGCCGCACATACATGCCTGCGACCGAATGTCCCTTCCGCCGGGCGGACCAGTTGCTGGAATCCCTCGATCCGGCGGTGAAAATCCGTTTTGTGGACTTCCATGCCGAAGTGACAAGCGAGAAAATGGCCATGGGGTGGCATCTGAACGGCCGCGTTTCGGCCATGGTCGGAACCCACACCCACATCCCGACAGCCGACGAGCGGATTCTGCCGGGCGGCACGGCTTACCAGACCGATGCGGGTATGACCGGACCTTACGATTCGATTATCGGTGTTGAAAAGCAGACCGGCCTGCGCCGCTTCCTGACCGGCTTGCCCATCCGTATGGATGCGGCCCGGGGGCAGCCGGAACTGCATTCCGTTGTCGTCGACGCGGACGAGCAGACCGGCAGGGCGCGAGCCATACGCCGGCTTACCATTAAGGGAGAGTAGTGCAGGGACTGGTACCGGATCCGGCCCTTCTCTACGGCCATCTGCTCGGCACAGTCCTGTTCTGCCTGGTCTTCCTGTACCTGCGGCGGGAGTCCGGGACCGTCTACTTCGGCTACTGGAGCCTGGCCTGGGCCGCGGAAGCCCTGGCGCTGCTCTCCGCGCTGCGGTTCTTTGCCAGCGGGGCCACCGTGTGGCTGTCTCCCTGGGCCGGTTTCGAGTTTGCGTTCGCTCTTACCCTGGTGGCCGCGGCCCGCTCCCAGGCCAACCCCCAGGGAGTCCGGATAGTCGGCAGCGCCCTGACCCTGCTGCTGGGGTTCCCACTGTTTCTGCTCCTGGTGTTCCTGACCGGCACCGGAAGCACGTTCGCCGGCTATCACGCGCTGCACACCCTGGTGATGTGCGGCTTCTTCCTCTTCACCTACTTCGACGCTCCGGGCATAGAGGCCCCGGGTGCGAAAATGTTCCGGATAGCCCTGATTCTCCTGGCCGTGACCTCCTGGTGTCAGGCCTCGATCTTCTTTTATGTTCATGTAACCGGACGCAGTCCCGGCTGGGCGTCGCTATACGTTCCCTACCACCCCCTGGTCGATTTTGCCCTCCAGGCGACCCTCGCCTTCGCCGCCATCACCATGTGGATCGGTCAGCTGAACCAGCGTGTCCGGAAGGTGACCGAGGAACTCATGCGCCTGCAGAAGCGAACCTCGCGCTCGCAGGATATCGACAGCCTGACCGGCCTGCTGAACCAGGCCTCGCTCTCCCGCCGGCTGGAGAGCCAGGCGGGTTTTGTCGGCGCCGTCACCGTCTGCGACCTCGACAGCTTCAAGGCCGTCAACGACCGTCACGGGCACATGGTCGGCGACGAACTGCTCAGCAACATCGGCCATCTCATCCGCTCGTCCATCCGGAAAGAAGACGAGGCCTTCCGCTGGGGCGGCGACGAGTTCGTCATCATCTTCTACGACGGCAACCTCCCCATGGTGCAGGCTCGTATGCACCAGTTGCAGGAGCGCCTGCTCAAGTTCCAGGTGCGCGGCCTGGGTCTCCTGCCCATCACCATGAGCTGGGGCGCCGCCGAGGCGGCCGGGCGGAGTCTGCGGGAAGTGCTGGACCAGGCTGACCGCCAGATGTACGCCATGAAGCGGGCCAACCGCGGGGTCTAGGCGCGTTGGCCGCGACAAGAACCGCCCGATCGAAATCTTCCCGGCGTCCCGGCCTGCCGCGCCGCCTCGCCCGCGGGCTTCTGGCGGCCGCCGCCATGTTCTATGCCCTGGCCCTGCTGGCCCTGGCGGCCGTCCGCTGGATTCCGCCGCCTGTCACCGCCGTGCAGGTCGAGCGCCGGGTTGAATCCTGGTTTCAGAAACAGCCGTACCGCAAGCGCTACCGCTTCGTGCGGCTCGAACGCATCTCTCGCAGCTTCCAGCACGCGGTCGTCGCCGCCGAAGACAGCCGCTTCTTCCAGCACCGCGGGTTCGACTGGACCGAGGTCCGGAACGTCATCGAGCAGGACCTGGAGCGCGGCCGCATCCGCGGCGCTTCGACCATCACCCAGCAACTGGTCAAGAACCTGTTCCTTACCACCCGGCTTTCACTGCTGCGGAAAGCCGTCGAGTTCACCCTGGTGCCGCCGGCCGAGTTCCTTCTCGGCAAGCAGCGCATCCTGGAGCTGTACCTGAACGTGGTGGAGTGGGGCCCCGGTGTCTACGGCGCCGAAGCTGCCGCCCAATACCACTACGGCATCCCCGCGGCGCGCGTGAACCGGGAGCAGGGCGCGCGGCTGGCCGCCGTTCTCCCCTCGCCCAGGCGGCGGAAACCGGCCGACATGGGGAGCTACAGCGCCCGCATTCTGGAGAGGATGAGCCGGCTGGGCTGGTAACTCCGGCCGGGCTGGAGCGATAATTGACTGGAGGCACACCTCCTGGGGGGAGACTGGGAACTATGGCAACTGCACACCAGCCGGGCGCGGGCCGCGCAGCCGCGCTGCGCTCGGAGTTGATGGCGGCGCGCCGGATGACCGACGAACTGTTCGGCGTGGTCGCGCCCGGCGCCATCTATGACCGTCCCATCCCGGAACGCCACCGCCTGATCTTCTACCTGGGCCACCTGGAGGCGTTCGACTGGAACCTCATGGCCCGGCGCGGGCTCGGGCTTCCGCCGTTTCATCCGGCCTTCGACGAGTTATTCGCTTTCGGCATCGATCCCGGGCCGGATGCGCTGCCGGCCGACGTCCCTGCCGACTGGCCCGCCCGGGAAGCCGTCGAGGAGTACAACCGGGAAACGCGCAGGCTCCTGGATTCCGGCCTCGATGCCGTGCCGGAAGAGATGCTCGATACCGCCATCGAGCACCGCCTGATGCACGCGGAAACCTTCGCCTACCTCCTTCATAACCTGCCTTTGGAGGGCAAACGGCCGCCCCGGCCCCCGAGCGTCCTCTCCGCTGGTGCAACGCCGCGCCAGGAGATGATCCGCATTCCGGCCGGTCCCGCGACCCTGGGATTACGCCAGGGCGAGCCGTTCGGCTGGGACAACGAGTTCGAGCGCCACGAGGTGGACGTGCCCGCCTTCCTGATCGGCCGCCACAAGATCACCAACGGAGACTACCTGGAGTTCGTGCGCTCCGGCGGCCCGGTCCCCTATTACTGGGTCAAAGCCAACGGGGACTGGGAGTTGCGCACCATGTTTGGCCGGGAGCCGCTTCCCCTGAATCACCCGGTCTACGTGACCCAGCAGCAGGCCGAGAGCTACGCCGCGTGGGTCGGATGTTCCATCCCGAGCGAGGCGCAGTGGCACCGCGCCGCCCTGGGGACGCCCGGCGGCGGCGAGCGGAAGTTCCCCTGGGGCGATGAGCCGCCCGGCCGCTCGCGCGGCAACTTCGACTTCCACCACTGGGACACCCAGCCGGTGGACGCTACCCCCGCCGGCGACAGCGCCTTCGGCGTCTCCCAGATGGTGGGCAACGGCTGGGAATGGACCGCGACGCCCTTCGGTCCGTTCCCCGGCTTCCGTGCCCGCCCCTACTACCCGGCCTACTCGGCCGGCTTCTTCGACAACGCCCACTTCGTCATGAAAGGCGGCTCGCCGCGGACGGCGGCACGGCTGCTCCGGCCCTCATTTCGCAACTGGTTCCGGGCGGACTATCCCTACGTCTACGCGACCTTTCGGTGCGTGCGGAGCGTGGATTGAGCGCGGCTGCGGCTCCGGAAGCGGGCCGTGCCCGCTTCGCCCGGGACGTGCGCGAGGGCCTCAGCCGGCCGCAGCGCGAACTCTCCCCGGAGTACTTCTACGACGACGTCGGAAGCGCCCTGTTCGAGGCCATCTGCCACCTGCCTGAATACGGGGTGACGCGGGCGGAGGAGCGGATCCTGGCCGCCAGCGCCGGCGAGATAGCGGCCCGCGCGGAGGGCGCCCGGCTGCTGATCGAACTGGGCAGCGGGTCGGGCCGCAAGACCGTGCGCGTCCTGGAAGCGTTCGGCCGGAACGGCCGGATGGTCTACTGCCCCATCGACGTCTCCCCCTCCGCGCTGGAGCGGTGCCGCAGGGACCTCGAGCACCTGGCCGTCATCCGGCCGGTGACGGCTTCTTACCTCGACGGCCTGCGCGCGGCCCTGGCGGAGCGGCCCCCGGGCCGGCCGGTGCTGGTGTTGTTTCTGGGCGGCACCATCGGCAATTTCAACCCCTCCTCGGCCGTCGCCTTTCTTGAGCGGGTCCGGGGCTTGCTCGCGCCCGGGGACCTGCTTCTGCTGGGCGCCGACCTGGTGAAACCCGCCGAAGTGCTCCTGCCCGCATACGACGATCCCGCCGGCGTCACGGCGGCTTTCAACCGGAATCTGCTAGCCCGCATCAACCGGGAACTGGGCGGCAATTTTACGCTGTCGCGGTTCGCCCACGAGGCGCGCTACGACGCCGCGCACCAGCGCGTCGAGATGCACCTTCGCTCACTGTGCCGCCAGGACGTGGAAGTGCCCGCGGCGGGCCTGCGCTTCACCCTCGAGGAGGGCGAGACGATCTGGACGGAGTCTTCCTACCGCTTCGACCTGGCCGGCCTGACCTCCATGGCCGCGCAAGCCGGTTTCGACCCGCTGGCCCATTGGCTGGATGCCGGCTGGCCCTTCGCCCTCAGCCTGTGGAGGGTGGGGGCGGTCCCACCGGATCACCAGGCCAGGGCATAGGCATCCGCGCGGGGATCGGCTCCCGCGCTCAGCACTCCGGTTTGCGGATCGATCACGATCCCGGCGTTCGACCCTAGCGACCAGGGCCCCTGGTTTCGCACTTTGTGCCCCTTGGCGGCCAGCGCCTTGCTCACCGGTTCCGGTATCCGGTCCTCCAGCCCCAGGTCTCCCGGGTACATGGTGTGGGGGAAGGGCGACGCCGGGAAGCTGCGCGTGGTCCAGCGCGGCGCTTCGATGGCCCGCTGGATGTTCATCCCGAACTCCACCATGTTCAGGAAGGTCTGGAGGGTGCGCATGCACTGGTCGTCCCCGCCCGGGCTGCCCAGCACCATGGCCGGTTTGCCGTCCTTCATCACCAGTGTGCCCTGCAGGGTGCTGCGCGGCCGCTTGCCCGGCTCCAGCGCGTTCGCATGGCCGGGCACCAGCGAGTAATAGTCGCCGCGGCAATTCAGGATGAAACCCAGGTTGCCCATCACCACGCCCGTGCCGAAGCCGCTGTGCAGGCTGGGCGTGAACGTGATCATGTTGCGCTGCCGGTCTACCACGGCGATGTAGCTCGTATCTCCTTCGTGGTCCGCGTTGCCGCTGATGTTCACGTCCAGCGGCCGCTCCAGCAGCGGCATGCCCTGCATGAACTTCTCCGCCACCCCGGGACGGAACTCGAGGGAAGCCCGTTCGGGATCGATCAGCTTGCGGCGCTCGGCGGCGTATTGCCTGGAAAGCAGGCCGGGGTAGGGTATGGGAATGAAATCCATATCGCCGAGATACTTGTCGCGGTCGGCGAAGGCCAGCTTGGCCGCCTCCGCCGAGACGTGTATGTAGTCCGCGGTGTTGTGGCCCAGGGCCTTCAAGTCGTAGGTCTCCAGGATGTTCAGCAGGAACAACTCGGCCGGGCCCTGGGTGGCCGAGGGGTTCTTATAGACCTGGTAGCCGCGATAGGTGATGGAGACCGGTTCTTCCAGTTTGGCCGTGTAGGAGGCGAAATCCTCGTAGCGGAACAGCCCCCCGTTCTCCTCCGAGAACCGCGCCATCTCGCGCGCGATGTCGCCTTTGTAGAACCGGTCGCGCGCCGCCTTCAGCGCTGCACTGCGTCCCTTGGCCGCGTTCTGCCGCTCCGCCTCGACCAGTTTTCTCAGCGTGGCCGCCAGGTCAGGGTTGCGGAAGATGTCCCCGCCCTTCCATCGCTTCCCGTCCGGACAGTAGACCCTCACGCTGGACGGATACTTGCGCAGTTTCTTGGAACTGTTAATGTTGCCGGCCAGGCGGTCGCTGAGCGGGAATCCCTTTTCGAGCATCTCGATGGCCGGGGCCAGCACCTGGGCGAAGGTCATGGTGCCCCAGCGGTCCAGCAGGATGTACCACGCGTCCACAACGCCCGGCACCGTCCCTGAAAGCAGCGTGTCGCTGTCCGGCAGCGTTCCCCCGTGGTTCTTCTTGTACCAGTCGATGGTGGCCAGTCTCGGAGCGGGGCCCTCGGCATTCAGCGAGACCACCTTCCCTGCGCGGGCGTCGTAGATCAGCAGCACGGCGTCGCTGCCGACCCCGTTCATGGCGGCGTCCACGATCGACAGCACGGCCTGGCCGGCCACGATGGCGTCGAAGGCATTGCCCCCGGCCCGCAGGATCTGCTCGGCCACCTGGGTGGCCTCCGGTTTCATGGAAGCCGCGGCGTACTGGGTGCCGCGCACCACCGGGCGGGTGATCTGCCGCGGGCCGGCCGTCTGGCCGAAGACCAGCGCGGTTCCCAGACAAAGAAGCGGAAGACATCGGGCATGCATGGCGATCATTATAAGCCGTGCGGTGAAGCGGCTCTGAACCGGGGCCATCCGCTGCCCTGGCCTTCACTACATTGGTTTTCTTCGCGGCCTGCGCCTCGGAAATGCGACCGTGCGCGCCCTCACTTGGCCTGCCGGGGCTTGTCCCGCACCTTGATCCGCGCGCGCTCCTGCCCGGTGAAAACGCTCCCCGCCGGGGGCCCGGGCTTCTTGATGTCCTCGAACTGGCTGGGCGCCGGCGCTTTCACCGGGATCACGAAGATCTCCTCGCCGCCCTTCCTCTCAACGCGCCCGCCGGAGCGGACCAGGGCCTGCCGGGCCAGGCGGTCGCACACCGCGAGCAGGCCGGGGAAGTTATAGGCCGTGTAACTGAACACCCGGGTTTCGTCGAGCTTGCCATAGAACCGCGGCGGCAGCTTCTTCAGTCCCAGGCTGGTGAACAGCACTCCCGCGGCGCTGGACGGGTTGCAATCGGAATCCGAGCCCCCGCGCATCGAGAGAATGATCGTCCGGTCGGGATCGCCGCCGCCGTACAGCAGCCCCAGCAGGGCGAAGGCGCCCTCCTGCTTCACATCCAACGGGCTCACGTAGTAGTCCTTGTTGTTGCGGTACTTCTCGACGATCAGCGTCCAGGTCTTCTCCCAGTCCTTGGGGTACTTTCTATGCCACCCGAGCATGTCGCGCACCATTTCGGCGTACATGCTCTGCGGCGGGATGCACCGCAAGCCCGCCCGGATGATCCTGATGATGTCCCTCTCGAAAAAGGCCTCCGCGTACATGCAGCCCATGAACTGCCCGGCGTAGACGCCGTCGCCGTAGTTCATCAACCGGCCGAACTTCTCGCCCAGCGCGATGGCGACGTCCGGCATGCCGGGCGCGATCAGCCCCGAGTAATCCGCCTCGATCTGGTAGTCGATGGCCCCGGAGCTTCTGTGGAAGCTGGGGTGGCTGGAATCGGGCGGCGCGATGCCCTTCCTCAGGTTGGAGCGGCCGGCCGCATTGGCTACCCAGAGGTTGTACTCGCTGTTGGCGAAATCGATGCCGGCCTGGCGGATGGGCACGTCGAATCCGAACTGCTCCAGGGTGCGCAGGAAGGTCATTTCCACGTACAGGTCGTCCTGGTTGAAGGCGTTATTCACCAGGTTCTCGTCGAAGGGCGGGACTTTCTCCGCCGGGACAATCGTCTTGAACTTGCCCTCCGTGGGAGCGCCCCAGGAGACACCGATGATCTGGCCGATCCATCCCGCCTTCATTTTCTCCAGGTATTCCCTGGCCGGCAGGCGCCGCACCGGTCCGGCCGCGGCGGCCGCCCAAGCCGTCATCAGAAGAGGAATTCCTACCAACAGGGTCCTGCGCATCATTGCTACCGGTTCCTTCCAGCGCCTCTCCGCCACGAGCGTAGCGGCGCCGCAGAATCATGTCACCGGTCCGGCCCGCAAGTCAAGTTCTGGTGAGCTTGAACCGGAATCTTTCCGAGCCGCGCCCAAGGGGAGTGGTGAATCGCGGTTCGGGTTGCACCGTTCCCCCGTTTGGGTCCGAACGCGGGGAGCGGCAGTACTCCCGTCCGGCCCCCCCTCGCGGCGCTCTCAGGGCCCGCTTTTTCAGCCGCAACCTGATTTTGCGATCCCCCTCGCCGGGGTGCTATAGTGTTCACGTTTCGTGGTCGCAGTGGTTTTCATTCGCTTGTGAGGGCGAGAACTGAGGAGGTGTCTGGTGAATCAGCCGAAAGAACCTGGTGATCCCAAGAGACTCCGGTCCGGCTTCTCGCGCCGCGGGTTCATTCGCGGCGTGGGCATCGGGAGCGGAGCGCTCGGGGGCGCCGTTCTGCATGAAGAAGCATTAGCCGAACCGCCCGCGGCGGCGGCCGGCGTAGCCGGCCCGGGCGCCGTATCCATCACGCTTCAAGTCAACGGCAAACCGCAAGCACTCAACGTTGAGCCGCGCGTCACCCTGCTGGACGCCTTGCGGAATCATCTCAATCTGACCGGCGCCAAGAAAGTGTGCGACCGGGGAACCTGCGGGGCCTGCACCGTCATCATGGCGGGGAAGGTTGTCTACGCTTGCAATGTACTGGCCATCGACGCGCAGGGCAAGAATATTCAGACTATCGAAAGCCTGTCCACGGGCAGCCGGCTGCACCCGGTGGAGGCTGCCTTCGTGCGCCACGACGCGCAGCAATGCGGCTATTGCACGCCGGGCTTCGTCATGGCGGCCAAGAATTTCCTGGACAAGAACCCCAATCCCACCATGCAGCAGATCGAGCATGGCCTGAGCGGCAATCTGTGCCGCTGCGGAACCTACGTGGGCATGCGGCAGGCCGTGCTGGAAGCCTCCAAGGCGATGAAAGGAGGTCCTCGTGCCTGACTATAGCTGGCCCCCCAAAGCGAAGCGCAAGGTCATGGGCCGGCGCATGGACCGCCTGGACGGCCCCGAGAAAGCCAGCGGCCGGGCCAAGTACAGCTCCGATGTGCAGCGCCCCGGAATGCTTTACGCCGCTATCCTGACCTCTCCGCACGCCCATGCGCGCGTCACCAGCCTGGACACCGCCGAGGCCGAGCGGTCGCCAGGTGTCACCGCTGTCGAAGTAGTCTCCGGCCCCGGCACCGAGATTCAATGGGCCGGAACGGAAATTGTCGCCGTGGCCGCCGCTACCGAGGACCAGGCGCGGGACGCCCTCCGCAAGATCAAAGTGCAGTACGAAGTGCTGCCCCACTTCGTTAAGGACGAAGATTTGAACAAGGCCGGCTCGCGCGCCCGCGCGGCGGGCGAACAGGTAACCGGGGATCCGGACCAGGCCTTCAAGCAGGCCGATGTGGTCCACGAAGGGTATTACGGCATCCCGGTGATCACGCACTGCACCCTGGAATCCCACGGCGGGATCATGGAGTGGCAGGGCGACCAGGTTGCCCACTGGGCCTCCACCCAGGCGCTGACCGGCATCCGCTCCGACATCTCCACCTCCCTGAAAGTCCCCGTCGGCAACGTCACCGTCCACCAGGACCACATGGGCGGAGGCTTCGGCAGCAAGTTCGCCGCCGACCGCTGGGGTGTCGCCGCCGCCCAGTTGTCCAAGAAAAGCGGCGGCCGGCCGGTCAGAGTTTTCCTGGATCGCGCTACTGAGCTGCAGATCGGCGGGGTGCGCCCCTCGGCTTACGCGAAAGTCCGCCTGGCCGCCAGGAAGGACGGCACCATCCTCGGCTGGGAGTCCCAGAGCTGGGCCAGCGGCGGCGTGGGCGGCGGCGGCAGGCCTCCGATCCCTTACGTCTACACCAATATTCCCAATCAGCGGCAGACTCACCAGGCGGTTTCCATCAACGCGCAGGGAGCGCGCGCCTGGCGGGCGCCCAACCACCAGCAGGCCTGCTACATCACCCAGGCGGCCATGGACGACCTGGCGGCCAAGCTCAACATGGACCCGCTGGAGCTGTTCAAGAAGAACGCCGATGTGACCGCGCGCGCCGCCGTCTACCGCCAGCAGCTCGACAAAGCCGCCGAGCTGATCGAGTGGAAGAAGCGCTGGCATCCGCGCGGGCAGTCGGGACCGGGAACCGTCAAGCGCGGCCTCGGTCTGGCCGTCCATACCTGGGGCGGCGCGGGCCATGCCAGCCAGTGCCGCTGCAATATCCACGCCGATGGCAGCGTTGAAGTGGAACTGGCCAGCCAGGATATCGGCACCGGAACGCGCACCATCATTGCCCAGACGGCGGCGGAGACCCTCGGCCTGCCGGTCGGCGCCATCAAGGTCAAGATCGGCGACACGGCATTCCCGCCCTCCGGCACTTCGGGCGGCTCCACCACCGTGGGCGGCGTCTCCTCCTCGACCCGCAAGGCGACCATGAACGCCCTCGCCAAACTGTTTGAATCGGTGGCCGATTCCATAGGCGCGCCGGCCGAACAATTGGAGGCGGTCGAGGGCCGCATCCAGGTGAAAGGCGCCCCGGCCAAGGGCCTTGCCTGGAAGGCGGCCTGCCAGAAGCTGGGAGTCAAGACCATCACCGAGATGGGCGAGAACAATCCCAAGCAGCCGGGCGGCCTGAATACCGGCGGCGTCGGCGGCGCGCAGATCGCCGACGTTTCCGTGGACACCGAGACCGGACTGGTGACCATCAACAAGATCGTGGCCGTGCAGGATTGCGGCCTCATCATCAACCCCAAGACGGCCGAAAGCCAGTGCTACGGCGGCATGATCATGGCGGGAGTCTGCGGCGCGCTCTTCGAAGAGCGCGTCATGGATGAGCAGACCGGCCGGGTGCTGAATGCCGACATGGAGTTCTACAAGCTTGCCGGCATCGGCGATATCGGGCAGCTTGTGGTGCATTTGAATATGGAGCCCGAACACGACCAGCGCGGGGTGGTGGGACTGGGCGAGCCGCCCTCCATCGCCACCATCACGGCCATCGCCAATGCCGTGACCAACGCCATCGGCGTGCGCGTCACCAATGTTCCCTTAACGCCCGCACGCGTGCTGGCTGCGCTGGAAGGGAGGACTGCCTGATGCAAGCCTTCGAATACGCCAATCCGTCAACCCTGCAGGAGGCCCTCTCTCTGCTCGGCAACCGCTGGGGCGAAGTGGACGTGCTGGCCGGCGGCACCGACCTGCTGCCTTTAATGAAGGATGAGATCCACACTCCCCGGCGGGTGGTGAATATCAAGAACGTCAAGGAGCTGGGAGGCATCCAGAGCACCAAGGCGGGCTTGCGCATCGGCGCGGCCGTCACCCTGGAGGAACTGCTCCAGAGTGCCTTGGTCCGCAAGACCTATCCCGCCCTGGCCGACGCGGCCCGCGGTATCGCCAGCCCGCAGATCCGTAATATGGGCACCGTGGGCGGCGACCTCTGCCAGCGGCCGCGCTGCTGGTACTTCCGCAATGGCTTCGGGCTGCTCGCCAGGGACGCCGGCGGCCAGGCGCTGGTGCCGGGCGGGGAGAATCAGTACCACGCCATTCTGGGCAACAGCGGCCCGGCCTACTTCGTGAGCGCCTCGCTGCTGGGGCCCGCGCTTATCGCCTACAACGCCACGGTGAAACTCGCCTCGGCGTCCGGCTCCCGGGACGTTCCGGTGGAGAAGTTCTTCGTGACCCCGCAGAACGACTCCAGCCGGGAAATTGCTTTGCTGCCGAACGAGATCGTCACCGGGATCGTCATACCCTCGGCCGTCACGCGCAGCGCCACCTACGAGGTCAGGCAGCGCCAGGCTCTGGACTGGCCGCTGGCCGCGGCTTCGGTGGTTTTGCGGATGAAGGGCGCCACGGTAGCCGGCGCCAGGGTGGTGCTGGGCCACGTGGCCCCCACGCCTTGGGTTTCCGAAGAGGCTGCCCAGGCGCTGGCCGGCAAGGCCATCAATGAAGAAACGGCCACGGAGGCGGGTAAAGCCGCGCTGGCCGGGGCTACGCCGCTCAGCCAGAACGCCTACAAGGTGCAACTGGCTCGGGTGGCCGTCAAGCGGGCCCTGCTGCAAGCGGCCCGCGGGAGGGCATGAACATGGAACAACCCGGACTGGTGAACATCGGCGCGGAACGCTGCGCCAACCTGCGCTGGAAGGGCATGTTCATCGAGGCGGAGTGGGACCCCACGGTCCCACGCAGCAACGACCGGCTCTTCTGGTGCCAGCACACGCACATCTGCCTCGGTCCCGACGGCAAGCTGGTCGACGACTACGAGTGCAACGCCGCCCGTAACTGCTACCAGGCCCTATAACCGGCGGCCTTTCCGATATGCGGGGCAGGTTCAGGGCCTGCCCCGCCCCTCGCGGCGCGGGCTTCAGCGTGGTGCGGCGGCGTGCCTGCCGCCCGCCCACGGCCAAGGCAGGCACCGCCGCCAGGTAACATTTGTCTCGCCGGCGAGCGTCCTTCCCATCACTATGCCTAAAAGGATCCTTCTCGTCCTTGCCTGTCTCAGCGTCTTCTCCGCCATCGTCCTGGCCGCGGACCTCACCGGCAAGTGGGTTGCGCAAGTCCCCGGCCGTGACGGCCAGACCCGCGAAACCGTCTTCACCTTCAAACAGGATGGCGGCGCCCTGACCGGCTCAATGACCGGCCGCCAGGGTCGGGAGATCCCCATCGCCGATGGAAAGATCAGCGGGGATGCCATCTCTTTCACCGTGACCATGGAGCGCGGCGGAAACACCATCCAGTGGAACTACAGCGGCAAGGTTTCCGGCGACGAGATCCAAATGAAGCGGGAAGGCGGGCAGGGCGAGCCGCGCCAGTTCGTGGCGAAGCGGGGCCGCTAAAGTAAAAGGCCGGTCCCCGGCGCCTCGCTGCGGGCTCCGGCGGCGGAGCCTGCGAAGGCTGAAGTGTCCCCGCCGGTTTTCGTACACTGATCCCTTCGGGGGTTTGCGGTTTGAAGAAGACCACTCTGCTCAAGCAGTACATCCAGGCGCCGGACATCCTGGTGATCCCCGGTGTGCCGGACCCGCTCTGCGCGCGCATCGCGCAGGCCGAGGGGTTTCAGGCGGTGTTCGTCAGCGGCTACGCCTCGAGCGCGGCTTACCTCGGCGCGCCCGACATCGGCCTCCTCACCCTGACCGAAATGGTGGACTGCGCCAGGCGCATCGTGGACGCGGTCGAGATACCGGTGTTCGCCGACGGCGACAACGGCCACGGCAATGTCACCAACGTGGCGCGTACCGTTCGCGAGTTCGAGAGGGCCGGCGTGGCGGCGCTCTTCATCGAGGATCAGGTCTCGCCCAAGCGCTGCGGCCACATGTCCGGCAAGCAGTTGATTCCGGCCGAAGAGATGGTGGCCAAAATCAAGGCGGCGGTGGACACACGCCTGGATCCCGATCTGGTGGTTATGGCCCGCACCGACGCGCTGGTCATCGAGGGCCTGGACCGCGCCATTGAACGCATGCACCGCTACCTGGAAGCTGGAGCCGGCATGTCGTTTATCGAGTCGCCCGAATCGGTCGACCAGATGCGCCGCATCACGACTGAAATCCGGGCGCCGAACATGGCCAACATGGTGCCGGGCGGCAGAACCCCGGCGCTGAGCGCGGCGGAATTGCAGGGGATTGGCTTCGCCTGCGTGGCCCATCCCACCGCGCTCACCTACACCATCGCCCGGGCCGCCCAGACGCTTCTGCGGGGGCTGCGCCGGGAGGGAACCACCCAGGCTTCAGCCGCCGCCATGCTGCGCTTCGACGAGTTCAACGCCCTGGTCGGGTTGCCTGAGATCCGCGAGCGCGAGCGGCGCTGGCACGGCCAGGCGGAGTAAGCTACGGCCTATGACCGAAACGTCGCGGCGCTCTTTTCTGCTCTCGGCTTCCGGACTCGCCGTCCTTCCCGCCGCCGGGCCGAACAAGCGGGTCGTATTCGTGGCTGGGATCAAGACGCACGGCTTCGGCCAGCACGCCCACAATACAGGCTGCCAGTTTCTCGCCCGGTGGATGCGCGACGCCGTGCCGGGTGTGGAAACGGCGGTTCACCCGAACGGCTGGCCCCCGGATCCGGCATTCTTCGACGGGGCGAGCGCGGTCGTCGTCTATATGGACGGCGGCGACGCGCATCCCATCCTGCCTCACCTCGAAACGGTGGACCGGCTGATGCGGCGGGGCGCCGGCTTGGCGGTCCTGCACTACGCGTTGGTGGTCCCAAAGGGTCAGCCGGGCAGCCGGTTCCTGGAGTGGATCGGCGGCTACTACGAAACCTGGTGGTCGGTGAATCCCTTCTGGACGGCACGCTTTGAGAAGTTGCCGCAGCATCCCATCACCCGCGGAGTCCGTCCCTTCGCCATCCGCGACGAGTGGTACTATCACATGCGCTTCGTGGACGGCCTGCGCGGCATCACTCCCATCCTGACCGCCAAACCGCCGGAGAGCACGCGCGAGGGCAAGTTCGGACCGCACTCCGGCAACGAATTCGTGCGCGCGCGCAAAGGGCGGCCCGAGCATACCGCCTGGGCGTACGAGCGTCCCGGCGGAGGCCGCGGCTTCGGTTTCACCGGCGCCCACTACCACTGGTCGTTCCTGGACGACGACTACCGGACACTGCTGCTCAACGCCCTCGCCTGGATTGCCGGAATCGAAGTGCCCGCCGCGGGTTTCCGCTCGAAGACCCCGGACTGGGCCGACCTGCTCGCCAACCAGGAAGGCCGGCCCCCGGAAGGCTTCAACCTCGAGGAAGCCCGCAAAGCTATCCACCCGTAGACCCGGGACAGACGGGATGCATCGGCCTGCGGCCCGCGCGGCTTCCGAGCCGCGGGCACAGACAACCGCTTGCCGGTGGCTGCCTGCGCTCGCCGACGCTCATCGGGCCCAGACGATCGGTGAAGCGGGGAACCGCCGGGCGGCTCGCGGCGTCCAATTTCAGGTGCTGCGCTGGTTTTCGCTGGCCGTAGCCGGGTGCGCGCTTGCCGCGGCGCCATCACCCGAAGCGCGCGTGGAGCGCGAGGGCTCGCGCGCGCGGCTGGTTTCCGATAGCCCGCGTCCGCTGCATGCCGCGGCTCAGGCGCTGGCAACGCAGTTCGGCCTGCGGGTGAATGTGGAGGACCCTCCCTACATCCACAAGGACGACGTGAAGGACGTGACCGAAGAGGTTTCACGTGTTCCGAATCCGAGGCGGCGGATTCTGGTGCCGCGCGGGGGCCGTCTGGAAGTGGAATTCGCCCTGCGGCCCGGCGGCTCTCCGCGGAATGTTCGCGCCCTGCTGGAGAGCCTGGTTGCGCAAGCCAATGCCCGCTTCTCCTTCGCATACCGGCTGGAGGCCGGAAACCGCTCCTTCACCCTTGTTCCCACCCACGCGCGCGATCAGTTCGGCCGATCGGTCAAGATCGTGCCGCTGCTCGACCGGCGCGTCACCATCCCGGCCGGCAAACGGCCCCTCGCCGAGTCGGCCCGGCTGATGGCGGAGTCGCTGTCCGCACAAACCGGGCTGCGGGTGAACTGCTGCCAGTCGTTCGTTGCCGGCGTTCCGTGGGGATTGGAGGAGGTGTTCTTTGCGGCCCGCGACGAACCGGCGCGCAGCGTGCTCGAACGGCTCATCGAGGCCAGCCTTCAGGGACGGCCGAATCCGTATTACTGGCTCCAGGCCTGCGATCCGTTGCCCTCGCCCTGGTGTTTCGTCAACCTGATTCCGGTTCCGGCGGCCGGGGACATCTTCTCACCGGGACTCGGAAACCACATTCTCCAGCGCCCCGATGCCTTCGATCTCGGCCCGTATCCGGTCGCCGGGCTGGAGTGAGACGCCCCTCGCATGGCCCACGCCTTCCGGGGTGCCCATGGCGATGATGTCCCCCGGCTCCAGCGTCAACACCGCGGTGATGGCGGCGATGGTCTTCGGGATGCTGAAGATCATGTGCCGGGTGTTGGAGTTCTGCATGAGTTCTCCGTTAAGCCACAGGCGAATGTCGAGGTTGTGCGGATCGGGGATCTCGTCCGCGGTCACAATCTCGGGACCCAGCGGCGCGGAGCCGTCGAACCACTTGCCCATGAGCCAGTCGAAGAACCGGTCCGATTCCCTCAGCCTGCGGTGCTCGATCCTCGAATTGAAGCGACGCTCGCTGATGTCATTGATCACGGAGTAGCCGAAGACGCACGCCATGGCATCGGATTCGGAGAGGTCCTTGGCGCGGCGTCCGATGATCACCGCCAGTTCGGCTTCCCAGTCGAGGAACACGTTGTGCGGCCGCAGCGGAATGGCCCCGTCCGGCGCGTTGATCGCGGTCGAAGGTTTCCAGAAGACCTGGGGCGTCATGATCGGCCCAGCCGCGTCCCGTGCCAGGCCGCTCTCCTCGATGTGCTTGCGGTAATTGCCGGCCAGCGCGAGCAGCTTGGGCACTTCCCGAATGGGAGCATCCAGGCGCAGGCCGGCCGCGGGAACCCGGCGCGCGCCGGAGAAGTCCTCCGGGCCGGCGACCGCCAGCGGGCTGCGATGGCCTAGGTCGAGCACGGTATCTCCGGACCGCGCTCCGAGGTGAACCGTTCCGTCTTCATCGAAAAAGCGCAGCAAGCGCATAGTCAGCCAACCTCCGGCGGGCGGCCGCCCCTTACGACTGCTTGAGCCAACGGTCGAGCCAGGCGTAGGCCCGCCCGCGCACGTCCGTGGGGAACCCGTGCCCGCCCCGGAAGTAATGCGCGGCCAGGCGCTCCGGGTGCTTGTACAGCGCGTACAGCGGCTCCAGACGCATCACGGTCTGCCGTGCGCTCCAGCCGCCGTTGGGAAAGACGAAATCCTCGTCGGACGTGGTCAGCAGCAGGGGGCGCGGGGCGGCGAGAGCCACCAGTTGGTGCATGTCGAAAGGCGTCTGGACCACCTCGGAATCCGGCGTCGCGCGGTAGGAATCCATGTTGATATACGGGCTCGAAATGTAGAAGCCGAGCCGCGGCAGCAGGGCCGTGGCGCGCGACCAGCGGAAGGTGTTGCCGTCGAGGCGGAAGGTATCCAGGCCGCAGTTGCTGGCGCCCGCCGCAATGCGCGCGTCCAGCGCCATTCCGGCCAGCGTCGTGTAGCCGCCGTGCGAGTGGCCGATGGAGCCGATGCGCCGGGCGTCGACGAAGTCGAGCGTCTCCAGGTAATCGATGCCGCGGCTCAGGTCCCACACCATCTTGCCCAGCAGCGACCAGCGCGGGTGCTTGCGGTAGAACGGCATGGCCTCGCCATAATGTCCGGTGGCGAAGTCGTGCCGCTCGCCGAAGCAGAGCGCGTCCCAGGTGAAGGTGACGTAACCGCGCTTCACCAGTTCCAGCGCGGTGTGCTGCTGCGGGTCGTCGGCCAGGCCCGCGGGCGATTTCTTGCCCGCCTGTATGGTCTGGTGCGGGCAAAGAACCGCAGGCGCCCGGCCGCGCAGGCCATCGGGAACCAGCAGGTAGGCGGGCACCATCTCGCCCGGTTCGCTCTCATAGGCGATCTTGCGCCGGGTGTAACCCTCCTGGCGCGTTTCCTCCAGCACTCTGGCGGCCGGTTTCGGCTTGGACTGCGGCGGAGCGCCCAGGAAAACGCCCAGCACGTGCTGGATGGCCTGCCGGCTTGCCTGCCATCCGGCCAGCGTGCCGTTGCGGGGAACCAGGGCCGCCAGTTCGGCCTTGCCCGATTGATCCGAAGTGACGGCGGGCCGGCGTTCGCCGGTAATCTGCCGCCAGCGCTCCCAGTCCCAGTCCACGTAGTCGTACTCGCTCTTGGGCTTGGGCCGCTGGATGGCCGGGATAGCCGCGGCCTGCAGCAGTTCCCGCCGCCTCATTGCGATCTCCGCAGCGTGGTCTCGTGCCGGCCCGCGGGGACGGTCACGGCGGCGCCGTGGATGCGCAGGCGCGCCTCGCCCTCGGACACCGTCGCCAGGGTGATGGATTGGGCGCCCACGCGGGCGGCGAAGCTCACCGGCCGGTCGCTCGAGAACAGGGTTTCACCGCCCCGCGCGATGCGGGTGGCGATCTCGCCCGAGAGGACGTCGGCGGTGGATGTCCATGCCGCCGCGTCCGTGACCCAGTCCTGGTAGCGGCACTCGCCCGCCCCCGTGCGAAACATCACCAGGTCGCTGCCGCCCGCCACCCCGGTGCAGCCCGCTCCGCTCACGCTCCGCAGAGCCCCGGCAACCGTCGCGGCTGCTTCCGGCGTTCTTGCCGGCGCCACGACCACCAGGAACTGAGCCGCGGCGGCCGGGCCCGCGGCCACCGCCAGCACGCCTGGCTGTCCCGGCACCTTATCGGGGCTGGCCGGATTGAAAACCGAGTACCGCAGATGCCCGTCGTGCAGCTTGATCTCCGCGGAGGACGGCTCGAAGATCCGGACGTCCATGGCCGCCTTCTCCGCCCGATACAGGGCCCGGCCCGGCGTGATCGAGAACCGGCTGCGGTCGTTGACGTGGAGCAGCCAGTCGTAGCGGGCCTGCCCGCCCTTCGCCGCCAACTGGTCATGGATCACGAAGTAGCGCGGCTTGACGTACACGATGCGGCGGGTGAAGCGCTCCAGGCGGTCGCGGTAGACCGGGGCGATCTCCGCTCCCAGGGCGTCGTGAAAGCTGCTGGTCACCGCGTCCAGCAGGCGCGGATGAGCATTGAGCGCGGCGAACTGGGGAGTGTCCGCCACCTCCTGGCTGGCCGGATTGCCGTCCACCAGGATGGTGTTGTGCCCGGCGGCCTGCGAGAAGAAGTTGCCGTAATAGGGATCTTTATAGTAGTCCGCCGACCCGGCCTCCACGGCGAAGTTCTCGCCCAGCGCCCGCAGAAGGAACGAGCCCTGGTCGGCGTGGTTGTGATTGAAATTCGGTCCGGCGCGAAACAGCAGGATGGAGTCGTCGGCGCCCCACCCGGAACGAAACACGACATTGCCTTTTCTGTCGAAGACGCGCGACGGCGGCAGCGCCGTGGGCGGGCGCGCCTCGCCGGATTCGGGGAAGAAGAGGAAGTCGAGCAGCGAGCGGTGGGTGAAGCGGTCGTAATACCAGCGCAGCACCGGATCGCCGGAGCGCGCCACGATCGGGGCGCTGGTGTAGCCCGAAGGCGAATGGCTGTCGCCCATGTCGAAACCCGCGCTGACCGGCTCCGCCAGCGTGTAGAGGGGAAAGGTGAGCGACTTGAGGATGTGCGAGCGCTTCCAGTAATCGATGCCGTAGACCCGCTCCAGCGCCGTGAGCGCGGTCGTGGTGGTCAGCATGTCGAACTCCTGGTAGCTGATGCCCTCACCGTAGCTGCCGTCGTCCAGGTAGCTGGCGGCCAGGTGGTCTTCCATCTTCAAGAGCAGCCCGCCCAGCCAGACGGCCAGTTCCGGGTGGTCTTCGTCATCCTGGATGGCGGCGGCCGCAAGGATGGCCCCGCCTACGGTGTGGCCCAGCCAGTTGCTGGTGTTGACCATGATCCGGTTGTCGTAGACGTATTCGCGGAAGGTGCGTTCGATGCCGCGGCCGGCCAGGGCGGCGCGGACCAGCCGCCGTTCGGATTCCGACAGATCGTGGTACAGCAGGTCGTAGGCCAGGGCCACGTCCGAGCTGAGCTGTCCGGCCGGGTAGTAGGTGTGCTGGCCGTGCGCCTCGAACCACGGTGGAGCCCACAGCTCCCAGCGGGCCACGTCGAGCAAGGCCCCCTTGGCCGCATCGCGCGCCTCGGTGTCGCCCTCCACCCAGGCCGCCAGCGAGTTGTAGAGAATGCGCGAAGCGGCGCGGTTCAGCAGATGGAAGTAGCCGGGCAGGGTGGGCAGCAGATGTACTTTGTCGAGCATGGCGAAGATGGCGCCGCCGTGGGCTACCGGTCCGGATGTCCGGGAACTCCGGGCGGTCTTCATGAGAGCGGCCCAGACGGAAGCAGTGCGCGGGTCGCGGGCCCGGGCGGCCAGGCGTTCGCGGCTGCCCGCGTCGAAGTACAGGCGCGGATGCGCCGCCTGGCGGGGCCGCACGATGAGGCGGAGATCGGTGCGGATCTCACGCCCGTCGCTCGCGGTTCCGCGCAGCTCCGCGCGCCACACTCCGGTAGGGCCGGAAGCCGCCACCGTGTGGCTGAAGCTGCCGGCCGCGCCGCGAGCCACCGGGCGCCCGTCCTGGTCCTTCAGAACGCACTCGGAGTTCTTCAACGGCACACCGGCGGATGCCTGGATGCGGATCGTTTCCCCGGGCTGGTAGATCCGGGCGCTGACCAGGGGCTTCCAGGGGAAGATGGCTACGCTGCGCGGAGTGGTGATAGTGAAGCGCGACTCGCGGGAGGCCTGCAAGGTGAAATCGTCGATCAGGAAGCGATGGTCGGTATCGGGGTCGCCCTGGCTCACCGCCGCCACAATGTAGACCGCTTCGATTTCGATGCCTTCCGGCAGTGTGGGAAAGACCGCTTCGGCGCGCCTCCAGCCGTTTCCCGCGACCTCGCTGAACGCCGTGTACTGGCGGCCGTCGCCTCCCGCAATGCCGATCTCGATGCGGTCACCTTTCCTGGCCGGCTTCAGGAGGAAAGAGAAGCCGATCCGCGTGGAGGCTGAGGAAGCGGCGTCCATACGGCGGATGAAACCGAAGCGGAAAGGCCCCGGCCAGACCGGCCGGACGATGCGCATCAGCGAGCGCCCGCCGGGAGCCCCGAACTCCGAGGTGGGAGAGAGGGACGGCTCGTAGCCCACGTCCTGCACCGGTGGGTAACTGGCCCACTGGCCCAGGGTATTCTCCTGAAAATCCTGTCGCAGGGTAAAGGGCTCCAGCACCGGTTTCGGTGCGGCCAGGCCTGCTGCGGCCATCAAGGCCAGAAGTACGGTTTCGGTCAGCCAGTGCTTCTTTTTCATAGGGTTTGTCAGGCGCCGGGCGTGCCGGCGGTCGATTGCGGGGGTGGCAGGGCCTCCGCTTGCATGCGGAGGAACCTGCGGTTCAGCACGTGGAAAGCGGCGCCCGTCAGGCACAGCAGCCCCCCTACGCCCAGGTTGATGTTGCGGCCGCTTCCGGCCGCCACCGTCATGCCGGCCACCGCCAGAACCGCGCCCACGCCGATGGTGATCCAGCCGATGATGTAGAAGGGCGAAAACGCTTCGCCGGGTTTCTGCGCCGCCGGTTCGATGGGGGTGGCCAGGCGGGCGAAGAAACTGTCGATGCGGGCGCGCTCCGCGTCGCTGGGCTTCTCCAGCCAGGTGGCCACGGCCATTCCCAACAGGGTGGCTGTGAAGTTGGCCAGGATACTGACGGCTTCGTAATCGTAGCGCAGCCAGTTGGGATCCATGCCCGGCCTTTGGGCCAGGACCAGTGTCTTCAGCAGGTACATTCCGATCCCGCAGCTGAATCCCGAAGCGATGCCCGCCGCCGCCCCGCGCCAGGTGACTTTCCGGGTCAGCAACCCGGCCAGCATCGGTATCAGCATGGGGCCCACGAACAGCCCGAACAGCGTGACCATGATCTCAAACAGGCCGCGCCGCGCGGTGGTCACCAGGTAGACCCCGATGCCTACCGTGATCGCGCCCACCAGCAGCGTGGCCAGACGCCCTACCAGCACCAGCCGCCGCTGCGACGCGTTCCTGTCCAGCAGGCGGTGGTAGATGTCCTGGGTGAGCACACTGGCGATGACGTTGAAATCGCCGCTCAGCGTGGACATGGTGGCGGAGAACATGGCCGCGATCATGAGGCCCATCATGCCGGCCGGAAGATAGCGAAGCGCCAGCGCCGCGTAGGTAAATTGCGGCGAGTTGGGCGGTTCGGCCAGTTCCGGCATCAAATGGCGCGCGGCCATGGCGGGCAGGATGAACAGCGGCGGGCCGGCGATCTTCAAGAAGGTGGCCAGAAGGCCGGCCTTGCGCGATTCGCGCTCGTTGCGCACGCTGTAGAATTTCTGCGCGAAGGCCCAGTTGCCGTTGTAGCTGAGCAGCACCAGCAGATAGAACGCGAACACGTAGAGCAGCGAGAAGGGCGCGTTCACGGGGGAGAGAAACCCGGAAGGCGTTTCCCGGGCCAGCGTCTCGAAGCCTGCCGCCACTCCGCCCATCTGCGAAAACACCAGCGGGAACAGCACGGCCACACCCAGCGTGAGGATGACGAACTGCACGTAGTCGGTCACCACGACGGCCCACAGCCCGCCCATGAAGGTATAGAGCGTCATCATGATGCCGCAGACGATGACGCTGAGTTTCAGATCGTAGCCCATGCCCACGGAGACGAAGATGCCCGTGGCGTAGATCTTCAAACCGTCGTCGGCCAGCTTCAATGGCAGCCCGGCCCAGGCCAGGGCCTGCCGGATCTGCGGGCTGTAACGCGCCTCCAGGAACTCCACCGGGCTGATGATGCGCGCCCGGCGCCAGCGTCCGGCCAGCAACCAGGTGCCCACCGCCATGGCGACGGCTGAACTCCACCCCAGAGTTACCGCCACCAGGCCGTAGCGGTAGGCCATTTCGGAGTAGGCCACGAACATGAAGGCGCTGTACGCCGTCAGGTAGAAGGAAACCCCGGCCAGCCACCAGGGGATGCGGTTTCCACCGGTGAACAGGTCGCCTACATGGCGCATCCGGCGCCAGAAGTAGACGCCGATGCAGGCCAGCAGAACGAAGTAGCCGGCGATGACGATGTGGTCGGCCAGGACCAGGGTGCGGTTCATGCCTCAGCGCACCCCGGCGGCGGCCCCGGATTCGAGCGATCGCGTCACTGCGTCCAGCACGGCGGTCACCTGCCGGCCGTCGAAGGCAGTCACCTTGGGCTCCTCGTCCTTCAGAATGGCGTCCAGGAAATCGCCCAGGCATTCGACGAACGCGCCGCGCAGCTTGCCGAAGGTGTCATGGGCAAGCAGGGTCTTGGGAAAGGTGAAGCCCGCGGGCGTGCTCATCTCGATGGACTCGCGCTTGCGGTCGAAGTGCAGGTGGCCGGAAGCGC
This sequence comes from Bryobacterales bacterium, assembly GCA_020852755.1. GTDB lineage: Bacteria > Acidobacteriota > Terriglobia > Bryobacterales > Bryobacteraceae > JADZAF01. The sequence goes on along the minus strand of JADZAF010000231.1, from coordinate 34,533 downwards.
CCAGCACCTCGACGAAGGAATCCACGATGGTGGGGAACGTGTTGGGGTAGATCCAGGCCGCTTCGAAGGTGGCGAATTCGCCGCCCGAGAATTTCACCTGCGCCTGGATCACGTCGTAAGTATCGATACCCCGCCCGGCCAGCACGCTCTTCGCCCCGTAGGCCCTCACCTCAACCGGTTCGCTGCCGAAGAACCAGCGCATCAGGTCGATATCGTGCGACCCGAGGAAGTGCATGGGGGTGGTCCTGGCGGCCCAATCGATCATCTCGGACGCCACCCAGATGGTGTCGTTCTTGCGGGCGAAGCCGGCCAGGGGTTTGCCGATCGAGCCGTTCCGGATGGCCGCGAAGCCGTGGTAGTAGGAGTTCAGCCAGCGATGATTGTAGGCGACCTGGAGTTTCAGTTGCGGGCGGCCGCGGCTCAGCGCCAGCAGTTCGTCGGCTTCGCCCAGATCGGTGGTAAAAGGTTTTTCGCAGAGCACGTGCTTGCCGGCCTCGAGCGCGGCCTTCACGTAAGGGAAGTGGGCGTAGTCGGGCGTGGCCACGCAGACCGCGTCCAGCGGCGCCTCCGCCAGCATCCTGCCGAAATCGGTATAGCGTGCTGGAATCCCCAACTTGTCCGCGGTCTCATTCAGACGCTTTTCGCCGCGGCTGGCGATGGCGGTGACCTCCGCCAGCGGGTGGCAGCCGTAGATGCGCGCGTACTGCTGCCCCATGATGCCGGCGCCCACGACGCCGACCCGGATTTTTCTCATGACTTAGAGAATAACCGCCTTTCGAGCTCGAGCACACCTTCCACCAGGCGGTCCTCGGCCTGCTCGTTGACTTTCGCCGAAACCACTTCGTACCCGCCGGCCGTGTAGGAGGCGCGATCGGGCAGGTAGCCGATGTAGCCGTTGGCCAGGCCCGCCAGGAAGACGCGGTGCGGGACGCCGCGCTTGATGCGCAAGCCCGTTTCGACGAAGACCTCGGCCGGCAGGCCGATGAACGCGGCGCCGCCCGCCCGCACGCCCTGCAGTTCGACCGGCAGGCAGCCGTTCATCCCGGCGGTTTCACTGGCGTAGTAGTTTTCAATCGAAGCGTAGAGCAGGGCCGTTTTGGCCTTGTTGTGTTCCTCGCTGCCCGGCTTGAGCGCGGACAACCGCCGCCCGGCTTCCTCCAGCCGCTCCCAGGCCACCCCGGGCGGCGGGTAGGCCTTGAGCGGCAGATCCACGGACAGGCTGTGGGCGCCGAGCGGCAACCCGGCGGCGGTTACGACCGCCGGCAACGCTTCCAGGACCGCGCTCGCCAGCTTGCCGCCCAATTCGGCCGCCCGCTCGAAGGTCCGGCCGGGGGCAATGATGCCGATGGCGCTCCCTTCGGACGAGTGCCCTGGACCGATGTTGCCCTGCGTGCCGTTCAGGTACAACGCGAAAGAGCCCGGCCCCAGGGCGCCTTCGAGATGTTGGATGGTAGTGGCGGGGAAATCGCCGGTCGCCAGCAGGTTGTCGGGTCCCAATACGGTTGGATGGCAGGCGTAGTTGACCAGCACCGCGCGCGGCCGCCCGTCCGCATCTTCCACCTTGAGGATGCCGATCTCCTCGTCCACCGGCTTGCCGTCCGGGGTCCTGCGATTCACTCCCAGGCCGGTGACGCGTCCGGTTCCCACCCCCGCGCGGGCCGGAGCGCGGCGCTCGAAGGCCGCCGCGGCCGCCTGCTCCATGGCGTTTGCCAGCCATTCCATATAGGCGGCGTCCACGGTCTCCTCCGGATTGAAGAAGGTCCGGATGGTAACCGGGGCCGCGTGGGTGTGGGTGCAGGCTACCAGCATGGCCGAAGGATTCATACCGGTGCGGGCCGCGATCCGCGTGCGCACCTGCTGCACGAATGCCGCGGGCAGCGCCAGGACATCCACGCTCAGTACGCACACCGGGTTCACGCTGTCGTCCAGCACAAGGGCGCGGGCGAACAGGTCGTCGTGCACGCCTCTGGAAACGTCCAGCCGCGCCGCGAAGCCGGCCAGAGGAACGCCGGCGGGAGGCGTGATGCAGACTCTTTCGAAACCGGCAGTCAGGTTGCTCATGCTTTTTTCGTCCGTTCAATCATGCGGTCCAGCGCCAGCAGGCAGAGCATCAGGAAGCGCGGCTGGTGGTAGTTCTCCACCCGCGCCATGTGCGGGTCGTGGTCCACGAAGCGGTTCCCGGTCACCTGCCAGAGGGGCGAGCCATAGCGGTGCATGGGGAATTTTTCGGTGGTGTAGGCGAACAGGCGCGTGAAAAATTCCGCCGCCCAGGGGCTGCCGGTGTGCTCCACCAGCATCAGCGCGCCGATCAGCGCCTCCTGCTGCGGGAAGAGCACCTTGTTCATCACCCAGTCGTTCGCGTCCACGTTGCGCAGGTTGCAGAACAGCCCGCCGTAGACGCGGTCCCAGGTCACTTCGCAGTGCCGCTCGAAGGCCTCGGCGATGAACTGGAAGCGCTTCTGGTCCTTGCGCCGTATGGCTTCGTCCAGGCACATCCAGAGGGTTTCGATGGCGTGGCCGGCGTAAACGAACTGTTCGTACTCGTTGTCCGGCCGGGACATGTCGTGGTTGATCAGTTCGTTGATCAGCCGGAAGCGCGGGTTGTAGTGATGCCGGAGGACGGCGTCCAGGCAGCGCGTGGCCAGGGCCTCCACTTCGGGATCCTGCCGCACGCGCAGCATCTGGGTGGCACAGCGGACCAGCACCATCCAGACCCCGTTGATACGGGCGCCGGGGAACAGCCGGGCGCCCTTGCCCAGGTAGGTCTGGCCGATCTGCGGGTTGTAGTCCGGCCGGTCGTAAATGCGCACGCACTTGCGCACGATATCGGTGGCCATTTTCCACCAGCGCTCTTCCCTGGTGGCCCGGTAGTATTGGGCCAGTCCTTCGGCGATGAACAGGTCTCCGTAGATCTCGCGGTCGGGCGGAGCGGCCGGACGTCCTTCGCGGTCGATGGAAACGGGCCACAAGGCGTCGCCCCCGGGCCTGGTTTTCATGAGCAGTTCGATGGACTTGCGGGCCACTTCCAGGTGCTTCGCCTCGCGCCCGAACTCGTTATAGAGAAACGAGTAAACCCAGATGCCACGGCCCTCGTACCAGATGCGCTTGCCGGTGCTGACCACCTTGCCCTGGGGCGTGACGTTCCAGATGAAGCCGCCGTACTGGCGGTCGATGACGTGACGGTCCAGGAAGGGCAGGTAATCGTCGAACAGATAGGAACGGAACCGCTCCCGCAGCTGCTTCAAGGGCAGCTCGCCGGCTTTCGCCGCCCGGACCGCCGGAGCGGCCGCAGCCAGTGCGCCGCCCAATCCAAATTCACGCCGCGAAATCATTGCGCCTCCCGATCTCCACATAACCTGCTGTACCGCTTCCCGCGGTCGTGGTTCGGCAGTACGCCGTCAAACCGTGCCCGTGGGGAGCGGGGTGACACGGCGCGCCGCCTTCTTCCATGCGCGATTGAGCCAGGCGCGGTGCACTTGTCCCGCCGGACAGTCCTTTTGCCGCAGACCCAGTTCACCACGGCCGCTGCCGGAGAATAGTAGCATAACGCGCCGGACGGCGGTCAGCGGCTGAGCAGGTAGTCCACGGTCGAAACCACCCGCACCGTTTTCAGGATCTGTTTCTCCTCGGTCTGGCCGGGCGCGGCATCTCTGGGCAGGATCTGAAAGAGCCCCTGCGAGGCCTGCCGTATGGGTCCCAGCGAGGAGCCCGAATCGGCGGCGAATTGCTGGGCCGCCGCCCGAGCGTTCCTGGTCGCCTCGGCGATCATGGCCGGCTTGATGTCGTTGAGCCTGGTGAACAGGTAGAAGGGGCCCTGCGGGGCGCCCTCGGCCGACATCACCACTCCGGCCGCGACGATTTCCCCCACGCGCTCGGCGAGCGCCGCGATACGGTCCACATCCCCGGTTCGGACCATCAGGGTCTGTCCGACGATGAAACGGCTGGTCGGAACCCCCTGGCGGTACGTCTGAGTCAGAAGGTCGGTAGCTTCCACGCCCTGAATCTGAATGGCGCCGGCGGGGAGGCCGCCCGATTCGAAGAACTTCCGGACGGTGGCCGTGTCTTTGGCCATGCGGGCCTGGGCTTCCTGGAGCGAGTTGGAGGTAGCGGTCACCCGCAGGGGCCACAGCGCGAGGTCCGCCTTGACTTCCTTCTCGGCGATGCCTTTCACGGTCACGTAGCGGTCGCCAGTGCGGAAGTTCCGGATGCCGGACCGGATGGCGAACCCGCCCGCGACCAGTCCCAAGGCCAGCAGGAGCGCGGCCGGCAGCCAGACACCACTGTTTCTTTCAGGCACGGCCTTAGTATACGCGCCGGCGCTTGTGCTGCGCTGGCCGGAGGGGGACGCTTGCGGCCCATGATATAGTTGCCTTGGAGAGAAGGGGCTATGTCTACTGCCGCTCGAGCTGTTTCTGCTACCGCCAGCATCCTGGTCAACGTCGTTGACGGGACTCGCAAAGCGTTCCCCGCGGGCAAAGACCTGCTGATACGCATACTGGATGGCAACCAGGTCCAGGTTCACGCCGATTTTCACAAGAAGTCCACGGTGCTGTTCCGCGAGTTGCCGGTCTCCGGCAACCTGGCGGACAACTACACGGTGATCGCTTCGGCCGACGGTTATCGCCAGGCGGGTTTCACCCCGGTGAGGATCTCGACCCGGGTGCTGCAATCGGTGAACCTGATCCTGCTGCCCAGGGAGAGCGTCTACAATTTCAGCAAGGCGCGCTGGACGCAGCTCAAGTCCAGCCACCCCGGGCTGTTCGCACTGCTTTCCGGCGGGGCGGCATCGGCCGCCGCCGCCCGGGATCGATATGAGCAATTGATGGAACAGCGCCCGGCCACCCTGGCGGGACTGTTGAACATCTTCGCGGCTCTGGAGGCCGTAGCCCTGCCGGTGGGCAATCCTGTGAACTACTTCAAGCAGCTGATCTGGGACGAGACGCTGGATCAGGACCGCTTCTTCGCCTGGGCCGACGCGCAACTGGTGGACCAGGTGAAGCTGGCCGCCGACCAGGGCTCTTTCGCTCCCGAGGTTGGCTCCGGCTTCTTCCACCCCGGCGCCACCTGCAGCTTCAAGCAGGTGCAGTTCGGAGAGGCCAACGTGCAGATCACCTTCCACGAAAACGACAGGACCACCACCGGCGGCGTGGACTGCGTCAAGGTGGAGCCCGACATCGACTACTACCGGGACCCGCTGGCGCACGCCCTGCTCGAGGTGCTGCCCAACAACCTGAGCGGCGGGAAGACCGATCCGGCCATGGTCTACGCGCTGCGGTGGATCGCCGGGCGGCACGCGAATGTGCCGGAGTTCGATCCGCCCTATACCATTGAGCCGGCGTAGCGGTGCAGCGGGTTTCTAACCGGGATCCTCGCAGGCCCGCGGCCCAACAACGCGAGGGAACATTCGACCCCTCCGTACGGTCGCGGCCCGGAAACGGCGCTCCCCGAGTTCCTCGGCTTGGGTGGGCCACCGGCCCGTGGGGATCCCGGTTCAAACCCGGACCCCGGAAGCGTGTCCCATTGCCGGCGGCAGGAAAGCAGTAGACTGCTCCGTATGCGGTACCGTGCGCTGCTGGCTTTCCTCTCGGCTTGCCTGGCCGCTCCGGCCCAGGACATCGCGACCGTGCGGCCCCGGGAGATCGACGACGTTCTGATCAATCCCGGCATCGGCTTCATGACCTTCCAGCGTTTCAACGGCGACGATCTGAACGCCGGCACGCGCTGGACCGAGGGCTATCCGATTCAGTACCAGGAGTTCAAGGGAAGCCTGGAAAACAAGGACCACCCCCTGACGTCGATCGCCTACTTCCGCGTCTACTGGAAGTTCGTCGAACCGGAGAACGGCAAGTACCGGTGGGATCTCCTGGACAACGCGCTGGACACGGCCCGCTCGCGGGGCCAGACCCTCATGCTGCGCATCGCGCCTTACGGCACCGGCAAGGACAACGACGTTCCCGACTGGTACCGCGCGCTGACCGGCGAGGACCCGAAGCGGGAACTGCCGGACAGGAAGTGGCGGGTGGACCCGGAGAACCCGAACTACGCACGCTATTTCGGCCGCATGGTGCGGGCCGTGGGCAAGCGCTACGACGGCCACCCCGGACTCGAACTGGTAGACATTTCGATCGTCGGCGCCTGGGGTGAAGGGTCCGGCTCGGCGCGGCTGTCGCAGCCGGTCCGCGAGGCGCTCCTGGACGCCTACCTGGAGTCCTTCATGGAGACTCCTCTGGCCATTCAACCCACCGACAGCAAGACCAACGGATACGCGAATGAGAAGGGGAAGGTCGGCTGGCGGGTCGATTGCCTGGGCGACATGGGCGGTTTCAACCCCAACTGGAACCACATGTTCGACTACTACCCGCAGGCCATCATCAACTTCGGCCTGCGGGATGCCTGGCAGCGCTCGCCCGTCACCATGGAAGCCTGTTGGGTGATGCAGACCTGGAAGGACAAGGGCTGGGACATCGACTACATCATCGAGCAGTCGCTGAAGTGGCACATCTCGTCGTTCAACGCCAAGTCCTCGGCGGTGCCCCGCGAGTGGCAGCCGCAGGTGAACCGCTGGCTCAAGAAGATGGGCTACCGCTTCGTGCTGAGGAAGTTCACGTATCCCGTCGTGGCGGGCAGGAACCGAAAACTGGACTTCACATCCTGGTGGGAAAACAAGGGCGTGGCGCCCTGCTACCGGAGGTTCCCGCTGGCGCTGCGGCTCAAGAACGGCGGGGGTGAGGCGGTGCTTACCACCGGAGCGGACGTGCGCTCCTGGCTTCCGGGAGACAGCCTGTATGACGGCGCGGTGTTCGTGCCAGCGGAGGTGAAGCCCGGCGAATACACGCTCTCGATCGCCCTTCTCGATCCGCTGTCGGGCCGGCCGGCCGTGAAACTGGCTATCGAGGGGCGCGAGCCGGACGGCTGGTACCGTCTGGGGTCGATCCGGATCACGGGCGAGTGACTCCGGCCGCGGCGCCGGACCGGGCGATGGAATCGCCGGAGCCGCTCCCTTTGGCCCCGGCCGGTCTACGGCCTGGGACGGCATGCTATACCTGGAAAGCTATGCGCTTCGTTCTGATTCCCTTTCTCGTTGCTTCCCTGTCCGCTCAGTGGTACCAGCCTTCGGATGAGAACCTGAAGGCCCGGCAGTGGTTTCAGGATGCCCGCTACGGCATGTTCATCCACTGGGGCGTATACAGCGTCCTGGGCGACGGCGAGTGGGTCATGAACAACCGCGGGATCTCCATCGCCGAGTATGAGAAGCTGGCGCCGCGCTTCAATCCGGTCGAATTCGATGCGGCCGAATGGGTGGGCCTGGCCAAGGCCGGCGGGATGAAGTACATCACCATCACCAGCAAGCATCACGATGGATTCGCCATGTGGGGCACCAGGCAGAGTCCCTGGAACATCGTGGACGCCACGCCGTGGAAACAGGACCCGCTGAAGATGCTGGCCGAGGAGTGCCGCAAGCAGGGCATCAGGCTTTTCTTCTACCACTCGCAACTGGACTGGCATCATCCCGACTACTACCCCCGCGGCCGTACCGGGCAGGCCAGCGGTCGTCCGGAAAGCGGGGACTTCAACCGCTACCTGGACTTCATGGACGCCCAGCTCAAGGAACTGCTGACCGGATACGGCGAGGTCGGCGGCATCTGGTTCGACGGATGGTGGGACAAGCCGGACGCCGAATGGCGGCTGCGCCAGACCTACAGCCTGATCCACAGCCTCCAGCCCGCCGCCCTGGTGGGCAGCAACCACCACCGCAAGCCGTTCGAAGGCGAGGACTTCCAGATGTTCGAGAAGGACCTTCCGGGGCAGAACACGGCGGGCTTCAATGCCGAATCGCAGATCGGCAGCCTGCCCCTGGAGACCTGCGACACCATCAACCAGAGCTGGGGGTATAACGCCAAGGACAACCGCTACAAGAGCGCGAAACAGCTGATCCACTACCTGGCCCGCGCGGCCGGGCACAACGCCAACTTCCTGTTGAACATCGGGCCGATGCCCAGCGGCCGGATCCAGCCGGAGTTCCAGGAACGCATCCGCGCCGTGGGCTCATGGCTGGCCAGGAACGCCGAGTCGATTCACGGGACCCGCGGCGGGCCCCAGCCGCCGGCTTCCTGGGGCGCCATGACGCAGAAGCCCGGCAAAATCTTCCTGCACGTGCTGGACTGGAGCGGCGACCTGCTGGCCCTCTCGGGCCTCCCGAAGGTGAAATCGGCCAGACTCCTGTCGAACGGAGCGCGGGTGGGAATCACTCCGGTGAAGGGCGGGATTGTGGTGCACCTGCCCCGCGAAGGCCGCGACGACGCCGATACCGTGGTGGTGCTCGAAACGGCCGGATAAAGGTCCGCGCAGGCGGGCCGGTTGACGCCGGTGGCGCGGGTTTCGGCAGCCGGTTCCGATATAGGATCATGAACGTTTGAGCCATGGAGCAGACCCAGGGAGCAGTGCGGGCAGGCCAGCCCGCTAAGGCTGAAGCGAGCCGGCGTGGCCATTTCGCCGTGATCCTTTTCGCGGCCGCCGTGTTCCTGGCAGGCATCGCCAGCCCCCCGGGCCTTATGGACGATGTGGACGCCGTGCAGGCACAGATCTCCCGGAACATGCTGGAGTCGGGCGACTGGGTCACGGCCAGGCTGAACGGCGTCGCTTATCTGGAAAAACCTCCGCTCAAGTACTGGATGATCGCCGTTTCCTACATGGTCTTCGGCGTGCACGACTGGGCGGCCCGCCTTCCCATCGCGCTCTCGGCCGCGCTGCTTTGCTGGGTGACGGCCTGTTTCGGGACCTGGGCATTCGGCGCCCGGGCCGGTACCTGGTCGGGCATCGCCCTGGCCACCTGCGTCGGGCTGTTTCTCTTCACGCGGGTGCTGTTTCCGGACGTGATTCTGACCCTGGCGGTCACCACCGGCATGTGGGCTTTTCTCCGGGCGCTCGAGGAGCGGCCGCGTTGGATTTACCTGTTCTGGGCCTGCGCCGGGGTGGGGCTCCTGTTGAAGGGCCTGATCGCGCTGGTCTTCCCCGCCGGCGCCGCCGGACTCTACCTGCTGCTCACCGGCCGGCTGTTGCGGCGCGAGACCTGGAGGATTCTCCGGCCGTTCTCCGGCGTGGCGCTGCTGCTGGCTATTGCAGCGCCCTGGCATGTGCTGGCCGCGCTGCGTAATCCCCCGTATCTCGATTTCACCCTGCGCAGCGAGCCGGGGCGGTATCGCGGGTTCTTCTGGTTCTATTTCATCAATGAGCAGGTGCTCCGCTTCCTGAACCTGCGATATCCGCGCGACTACAATACCGTGCCGCGCCTGCAGTTCTGGCTGTTTCACCTCCTGTGGCTGTTCCCCTGGAGCGTCTATCTGCCGGCGGCGGCGAAACTCGGTTACCGGCCGCGCGACCGGGCCTCCCGGACGCGATTCATGGCGCTGTGCTGGACGGGCTTCATCCTGCTGTTCTTCACCTTCTCCACCACCCAGGAGTATTACTCGATGCCGGCCTACCCGGCGCTGGCCCTGTTGATCGGTTCGGCTTTGGCTGCGGGGGGCCGCTGGGTGGAATGGGGAACCCGGTTGGCGGCGGCTGTAGCCTCCGCCGCCCTGCTGGCGGTCGTCACGCTGCTTTGGCTTGTGTGGGACGTTCCGGCCCCCGGGGACATCGCGGCGGCGCTTACCCAGAACCCCGAGGTGTACACCCTTTCGCTGGGCCACATGCGCGACCTGACGCTGACGGCTTTCGCTTACCTGAAGGCGCCGCTCGCCGTAGCGGGAGCGGCCCTGCTGGCCGGCGTGCTGGGCGGCTTCCTGTGGCGCGGCGAGCGGGCCTGGTCCAGCCTGGCGGTCATGATGACGCTCTTCTTCGTGGCGGCGCGGATGGCCCTGGTCGTATTCGATCCCTACATGGGATCGCGGCCCCTGGCCCAGGCCCTGGAGCGCGCTCCGGCGGGCCGGCTGATCGTGGACGATCAGTACTATGCCTTCTCGTCCATCTTTTTTTACGCCAACCGGAGAGCGCTGCTGTTGAACGGGCGGGTCAATAACCTGGAATATGGTTCCTATGCCCCGGGCGCTCCGGACGTCTTTCTGGACGATGCCGGCTTCCGGCGTCTCTGGCTGGGGCCGGAACGTTGTTACCTCGTGGCCAACGGTCCGCGGGTACCCCGGCTGGAGGAACTGGTGGGCAAGGGCAGCCTGCACGCGGTGGCCGCCAGCGGAGGAAAGTTCCTGTTCACGAACCGGGTTTCCGGCCTTCAACCGCCCTCCTGAAGAGTGCGCGGAAAGGAGAACCATACGTCGATCACCAACTTCTTTCACCCCGTCCTGAATGCGCTCACGGACGGCAACATCATCCGCGACCTGGTGGCCTGGGCGCTGCGGATCCTGGGCCTGCTGGTGCTGGCCGGCGGACTGATCGCCGTCTTCGCGGTGCTGCGCTTCGCGCTCCCGTTCGCGGGGGAGGGGCCGGAGGGAATGGCCACGGTGGCGGGGGGGCTGCTGCTGGCGGTCATCCTGCTGGTGGCGGTGATCGCCATCACCCAGATCCACTTCTACCGCGCGGCCGGGATCGCCTCGCTGCGGCACTCCGCCTACACGGTGCTGCCGATCATCTCCATCCTGTTTCGCGCGGCGGGCGAGATTTACGCGACTTTGGGGCTGGCAGTGGGAATCGGCGGATGCGTCTTCGTGTGGCTGGCGGGGTTCAACCCCCTGCGGATGCTGGGCGGGCTGGGAACGCTGCTGCCGGCGGTGCGGACGGAAGCCTCCTTTATCGGCGGGCTGTTTTTCCTGATTTACCTGGCCGTTTCCTCATTCACCTTCCTGGTGATCTCCTACTTTCTGGCGGAAGGCACGCTCGTGCTGGTGGACATCGCCAGGAACGTGCGCATCATGGCGGGCGGCTCGGAGAAGGGGCCGGTCCGGGATCAGAGAGAGTAGGAGGCGCGCCTGCGCGCCGCGCTTCCACTCCGGGGAGACGCAGGGCCGCCACTGTTTTCTTCCGGGTGCTATCGTACACTCTTGTCCCGCGGAGTTGCCGTGACGGGAGAGGAAGTGCGATGACATGTGCCAAGTGCGGTTCGCAAAACCGGGAGACGGCCAGGTTCTGCTTCACTTGCGGCGCGAGCCTGGCCCCCTCAGCCGCCACGCCGGGGGTTGAAGGGACCAGACCGGGAGCGGTGTGCCGGCGGTGCGGAGCAGCGGCGGCAGAAGGCACCCGCTTCTGCCGGGCCTGCGGCGCGGCGTTGGAAGCCGAAGCGTCTGCGATCGCGGCTCCGGCCGCCCCGGTGAAAGCCGTGCCGGCAGTCGCGGCTCCGGCGCCGCCGTCGAAGAGGCGCGGCGGTCCGCTGCCGATTCTCGGACTGGCGCTGGGCTGTGCGGTTCTCGGCGCAGCCGGTTACCTGGCGTATTCGAAGTTCGCGCGGCAGGGCCCGGCGGTTGAAACTCCCGCTCCACCGCCGGAAGCGCCGGCCGTGCCCCAGCCGGCTCCGCCCGTAATTCCGGAAGCCCCTGCGCCCACCCCGACACCGGCGGAGCCCGCTCCGGCGCCGCCGCCCGCCGTGCGCCGTCCGGCGGCCGCCGCGACATCTCCGGCGAAGCCGCCCGCGCCACAAGCGGTTGCCATACCGCCAAGCGCCCCTGCGCCGGTTCCGGCGAGTGTTCCCGAACCGCTCCGTACGGAGAGCCAGCCGGCGCCGTCAGTCCCAGCGGCGCCCGCCGCCCGTCCCCGCGTCGAGATCTTCCGTCCGGACACCACGGCGCCGGCCGCGCCCGCCCCTGCAGCCGTTCCGGCGGCCCAGCCGGCCAAACCCGCCTACTCCGGACCCGCCAGCGGAACCCTGATCTGGTCCGGCCAGCTCAACAGGGAAGCGACCGTAACGATCCAGGGTTCGCAGGCTTCCTCGGGGACCGTGCAGGGAGAGCTGCCCGGCGTGCCCGTGATGGTTACGGTCTCGCCCAACGATGTGGGAGTGGCCGAAAGTCCCGGTCCGCAGAGCGGCTGGAAACGCCTGGTCCTGCGCAGCCGGGTGAATCGCCGTTCCGTGGTGACAATTGAATGGGTAGTATTGAAATGAGGTACGGGTTCATGAAGACTCAATGCGCGGTAGTCTGCACGCTGCTGCTGTCGGGCCTGGTTGCCGGGGCTCAAACCATCGCCCCCGATACGGAATTCCGGGTGAAGCTGCTGTCTCCGCTGAGCACGGAAACCAACCGCAAAGGCGACAAGATCACCGCCCAGGCAGTCACCCCGGACATGTTCAAGGGCGACATCGTGGAGGGGGAGGTGAAGGAGTCCAAGAGCGGAGGGAAGGTGCGGGGCAAGTCGGTGTTGAACTTCTCCTTTCAGACCCTCAACCACGGCGGCAAGGCCATTCCGATCGAAGCCCAGGTAGTGTCCTTCCAGAACTCCAAGGGGAACCAGAACGTGGACGAGGAAGGCCGCATCATCGAGAAGAAGAGCAACGTGGGGAAAGCAGCCGCAGCCACCGGGATCGGAGCCTTGATCGGCGGCATCGCGGGAGGGGCCAGAGGCGCGGCCATCGGGGCGGGCGTGGGCGCGGCCGGCTCTCTCATCTTCATCCAGGTGGCCACTCAGGGGCCCAACCTCAGCTTCGCCCCCGGCAGCGAGTTCACGCTGTCAGTAAAAGAGCGGCGGTAGGCAGGATCCGCAGAAGCGTGGAGGAAAGCCGGGCGCGGGTTGCGGCTGTCGCTCCGGCGGTGCTATAGTCCCTTTGTACCCCGAAGCGAAGGGGACCATTACGACACTGTCATAGGGTCAAACCCTTACGACGCGGCGCGGGGCGGATTTCACGATCCGCCCCGCTTTGCATTTATTCCCTGATCAGCTTCTGCACGCGCAGCAGCTTGGACTTCAATTCCTCGGTGGCGTCGGCGATCTGGTTGGTGTCGTAGATGACGCGGGGCGTCAGGAATACGATCAGTTCCGTGCGTTCCTTGTTGTAGGAGCGGTTGCCGAATGCGGCCCCGATGCCCGGCAGGCGCTGCAGCAGGGGTATCCCCGCCGAGCTCTGGGTATTGGTTTCCTGCATGATGCCGCCGATGGCGATGGTGTCCCCGTCCTGAACCGTGACCACGGTCTTGACGTTGCGCTTGGAGAACGACGGGGAGTTCTCGATGGTGGGAACGTTGGCGGGAGCCGCCTGGGGGGCGCTCACCTCCTGGTCGATCTCCATGGTGACCACCCCGCTGGAATTGACCCGCGCCAGCAGGCTCAACGTCACGCCGCTGTTGCGGTTCTGTACCGTGTTGTAGAACGCCGTGTTGCCGCCCGTCTGCACGTTGCTGGCAGCGGTGGAACTCAGGGTGGGAACCTCGACGCCGACGTTGATGGATGCCGCGATGCTGTCGGTGGCAATGACGCTGGGCGCGGAGATGATCCTCGATTTCCGGGACTCCTCCGAGGCGGTGATGGTGGCCAGCAGTTCGCGCGCCTGCCCGACCAGGATGGACCCGGTCAGGGCCACGCCGCTGGCGGACCCGCTGGCCTCCACGATGCGGGGCAGAATGCCTCTGCCGGACTGGAGGTTGTTGTTCTGCTTCTGCAGCGCGGCCGCCACGCCGCTGGCGAAAGCACCGGTCATGGATACTTCGTAGATCTTGGCCTCGATGAGGACCTGGCGCGGGGGAACGTCGAGCTGTCGCAGCAGGTCGCGAATCTGCTCCCATTCCTGCGGAGTGGCCTGGACCAGCAGCGTGTTGTCGAACGGATTCGGAATCACGTGCGGGATCCTTGGCAGGGCGCCCCCGGCCGCGCCCGCTCCCAGGTACGAGCCTGTGAGATCCGTCCCCGCTGAGCCGGCGGCGCCGGGCGTGCCTTGCCCGGAAGCCTTGGCGGCTGCCGCGGTGGAGGAGGCCGAGCTGGCCAGCGGTCCGGCGGGCGGCGAATAGCCGTAATAACCGCCCATGCCGTAGGGGCTCATGCCCATCATGCCGTAGCCGCCCATGCCATAGCCGCCCATGCCTCCCATGCCTCCCATGCCGTAGCCGGCCATGGCGCCCACCGGAGGCACGCCGTACCCCCCGCCCATCCCGTAGCCCCCGCCCATGCCGTAGCCGCCCATGCCATAGCCGCCGCCCATGCCATAGCCGCCGTAACCGCCCATGCCGTAGCCGCCCATCATGCCCATGCCCATGCCGTAGACGGGATAGCCCATGAATCCCATGTAGAGCTGCATAATGGCCATCGCCAGGGTTTCCGCCCGCCCGTATTTCAGCCGGTAGGCGTAGTTGCTCACCGCGCCGGCCGGGGCCTTCACGGCCACGTCCAGCTTCTTGATCCACTTCTCGACCTCGTCGAAGGCGCCGGGATTGGGGGCCACCGCGATGATGGTGTTGATGCGGTCGATGGGCATGAACTTGACCGAGGCGGATTTTTCGGACATCGCGAAGGCCTTGAAGACCGTGGTCAGCTCGTCGGCGATATCGCTGGGCCGGCCGTTCTCCACCTCGAACAGGCGCACGCGCTGGCCCGCGAAGGTGTCGCTGTCGAACATGGCGATCAGCTCCATGGTGCGGCGCATGTTGCGCGAGTTATCGAGGATCAGCAGCAGGTTGGCCGGATCGTAGCTGACCATCTTGGCGCCTTCGCCCAGAAAAGGCTCCAGCAGTTTCTCGAGGTCGCTCACCGTCGCGTACTTCAGGAAGACGAGGTTGAGGATCATCTCTTCGCCTCTGGGGAGTTCCTTGGCGTTCACCGTGGGCGTGATCGGAAGACGCGCCACTTCCGCTGTCGGCACGATGCGGTAGAGGCTGCCGACCTCCACGATGGCCGCGCCGTTGATCCGCAGGATGGTCTGCAGAAGCTGCCACTCGTCGGTAGGCTTGATCTCTCCGTACGTGCTGATGGTGACGCCGCCCTTGACGCGCGGGTCGAGGATGTAGTTGATCTTGAGCCGGCGCGCCAGGATGTCGATGACCTCGACCAGAGAGGCGTTATTCAGGTTGAAGCCGCCTTCGGGCGTGGCGGCGGGCCGGGCGGGCTCGGCGGTCGCGGTTCTGACCGGAGCCGGGAGCTTGGGCGCGCCCGGTTGCTGGGGCGACGGTTGCGGCGCGGCGGGCGGCTGCGCCGCCGGTTTCTCCGGGGCCGGTTGCTGCGACTGCGGCAGCACGAGAACCGGCGGGCGCGGCTGGGCCGCCAGCAGAGCCGCCACGCAGAGACTGGTCAATCCGGCTCGGATGGAAAGCATCCCTCTACTCCTGGCTCGCCCGGGCCGCGGAGCTGCTCGCATTGCTCTTCCCGGCGCTCGTCCGGTCGCGCTCCCAGGCTGCCTTCTCGATGTCGTTCAGGTCAGTCTTCTTGCGCTGCCACCGATAGGTGCCGAACGGTCCAGGCCGTTCGAAGTGAATCTCGTCGCCGCGCTCGACGGCCTTGGTCAGCTCGATCATTTTGGCCTTCTGGGCGGTTTCTTCGGCGGAGGGCGCGCGCTCCTCGGCGCGGGCAACGCCAAAGGGGGTCCGCCGGTAGATCCAGTTGCGGCCCTGCTCGTCGGTGAAGCGGTAGGTGGCCGCATCCACCTGCACGGCGCCCTTCGGGATCTGAAGTTGAGCCGCGGGGGCTGGTTTCGGCTTGGCCGCCTTGGTTCGGGCGGCATTCTCGGCGCTCGCCGGCAAGGCGGCGCACAGCAGGACTGGCAGTAACAGCTTCAGGCTTCTCATCATTCCGGCTCCTGACTTTTATTGCACGGGCTCCCAACGGCAGACCTGGCCGAAGGGGCTCTCGGTCACCACCTTACGCATGCCTTGGGCGACGGTCCCCGGGGGCGAAGTGTCTCCCTGCTGGCAGGCCTTGATGCCGCCTCCAATGCTCACGCCCGGAACCGGCTGCCCGCGAGGGGCGGGCGGCGCGGTAGGGGCGGGCGCGGACGCCGGCGCGGGGGTGCGAGCGGCGGTCTCCGGGGGCGGCTCGTTGTTCTGCCGCAGTTCCCGTGTGTCCTTCACTATGGTCTGGCCGTCCCATTCGAAGGTGATCTCGCTGTCGTTGACGGCCAGCAGCTTGAACTCTCCAATCGATTCGCCGATGCGCACTCCGCGGTGCCGGGCGGCGCCTTGTTCACTCAGCATGGCCACCGGCCCGTCGGGGAAATTCATCACCCCGTGCAACCCGGGCAAGGGCGGCATGGGCTTGGGCGGCGGCGGAGCGGCTTCCACGATGACGGTCGGGTTGCGGTCCTTGGAGAACAGCATCTTCTGCGCGATCTCGATGTAACCCGCCGCGGTCAGCGGCTGCGCCGGCGCGGATTTCGCGGCCGGGGGCGCCGCCGGCGCCGGCACCCTGCGTCCCAACACCGCTTGTTCTCTGGCCTGGGCGGCCAGGTACTGCTGGCGCAGCCGCCAGCCGGCCAGCGCCGTCAGCGCCACCAGCACCAGGTTCAGCAAAAGCAGCTTGCGTTTCAAAACAGCGCCGCCACTCCTTTCCTGGCCGGGACCAGCTGGCGCGGCACCACGCCGCTCAGCGCCAGCCGGATCCCCACGGTCTTGTCCTTGGCATTGGCCGAGGCGATGCGGATCTCGTGGGTGGCCAGAAGTTGCGGCTCGGCCGTCAGCGAGGCCAGCAGATTGACCAGTCTTTCGATCTGGCACTCGAAGGTGACCGCCACCGTCACCTCGCCGTAGTCGTCTCCCAGGGCGCGCACCGGCCCGAACTCGCCGCCCCGCACGTCGATGCCCTCGCGCTGTGCCACCCGCCGGACGACCTGCAGCAATTCGGCCTGGGCCTGGGCAGCCGTTTCCGCCTTGAGAATCCCTTTTTCCCGCCCGGCCAGTTCGGCCGCGGCCGCCTTCAGCACGGCCTCCTTCGCCGGCACTCCCGCCGCCAGCTGCCGCAAGCGCTCCAGGCGCTTCTCCGCGCGCGGGATATCCTCGACCGGAGCGGCGGCTGCCGAGGCGGTTTCGCGCCCCATGAAAGCCCGCAGGAGGAGGATGAGAGGCAAAGCCGCCCCCAGCAGGATCAGCGCCCGGCGGTCGCGGCTGTTGAGCGTCACCGGCGTCCCTCCCGGTCCGCCCGAATGCGGAAGATCTCGCCGCCCTGTCCCCGCGCGATCGGGACCGTGAACTGCGAGTTCTGGAAGAACGGGGAACTGTCGATCAATTGCAGCAGGGCGGCGGCCTGCTCGGCCTCGCCGCCGATCTGCATGCCGTCGCGGCTCAGTTCCACGGAATTGGCCCAGATGGGCGGCGCCAGGAGCAGGGTGAGGGCGTTCAAGGCGTCCAGGTCGGCCTTGGACCGTGCGCGAAAATCGTCCAGCAGGCGCGCGCGGGCCCGTGTCCTTTCAATCTCCGAGTCCAGACTGGAGGCGCGCTGGGCCTGCGGGCCGATTTGCGCGATCCCGGCTTCCAGCCGGGCCAGGTAGCGGCGGTCGCGAATCTTCGAATAGCCCAGGGCGGCTGCCGCGGTGAAAATCAGGAGCACGGCCAGGATGGCCGTGGGAATGAACATCGCCCGCGAACTGGCGCTGCGGCGCTCCTCCGGCACCAGGTTTGCCGCCGGCGCGAGCCGGGGACAAGCCCCGGCTAACGCCGTTGCATACGGCAGTGCGTTGCGGGAAAGATCGCAATCCTCCGGCCGGGCGGCCGGCGCGGGCAGAAACTCATTGAAAGCGGCGGGCGCCGCGTCCTCCGGCAGGCGAAGCTCGGCCCGGGCCAGCGCGGCCGCTCGCTCCGGCGTTTCATCGAACTCGGCCGAGAACACCAGGCGGGACGGGCTTTCGCCGTAGATCTCGACCGTCCCTTCGCGCTCCTCGCCGGCCGCCAGGAAGCCTTCCCCGGGCGGGACCGTCAACAGCCGGGAAGCGGCGTGCAGGACGGCGGCCGAGAAGGTGAGGGAGGCCACGGCCACGCCCGCTTCGGCGAACATCTCCAGGTAGCGCTCCAGCAGGCCGCGGCGCACGATGCCGAGCAGCACCGCGCCACTGTCGCCGAGCCGCGTCCAGGCATAGGCCGCGTCGTCCTCCCCATAGGGATGCAGGGTGTCGATCTGAAAACCGATGGCCGCGGGGATGTCCTTGGGAGCCACGCCGGGCAGAGACAGCTGGCGCACGATCACCTCGCGGCGCGGCAGCAGCACGGTGGCCGCCAGGTGGCCGGCGCCGTTCCGGGTCAGAAACCGGGAATACTCGGCGCCCCATTCGGCGGCCGGGCGCTCGCGGAAGCCTTCGATCGAGGCCGCGGCAAGTATGCTCGCTCCGCCCGGGCGCACGCGTACGATCAACGCTTCGAGATCCGTTTTCCCCAACCGGATGCCGACACCGGTTCCGAAAGCCAGACACTTGCGGAGGCCGGACGCGCTCCGCGCACGGGCCGCGGTCCGTGGTTCGGCGACGGCGGGCTGGCCGGCGGACATCAGCGGCTCCAATCCTGGTCGTACCAGCGCAGGATGTGGTACGGGATCTCGTACTCGGCGGGCATGAACTTCACCATGGCCGAGACCGTCCTCCGCAAATCGGAGAGGTTTCCGTTGGGCAGCCGGACGCGGGCCGAGGCGCGCAGCGTGAAGATGGAGTTGCCGCCCACGCGCAGCCGGTCGAAGCCGGGGCCGCCGGCGCGGAACAGGGCCGATACTTCGTCCGCCGAGCGGAAGGGGGTGGCGCGGCGCCTTTCCACGATGGCCTGCACGGCTTGCGGGGTCAGGCCGGCGGTGGCCAGGACGGCCGGGTGGGCGGTGTTGACGTCAAAGCGGTCGGTGGCGCCGAAGACCGAGACGCAATCCCGCAGGCCCCCGCGGGGGACCAGGCGCCCCCCGGCATCGCGTTCATACGTCCCGTAATAGAGTTCCGGCGTCATTCCCTTGACCAGCAGTAATTCCTCGATCTCTTCAAAAGACGCGTGGCGGGCGCGGAAAGACGGAGTCAGGGTCTGATAAAACTGATCGAAGCCGGTCAGCCCCCCGGAGGGGGTGCGCCAGTCGGCGATGGCCAGGGCTACTTCGCGGGCCTGCTCCGGGGGCGCCCCCAGGTTCAGCAGCAGGCGGAACAGGTCCTCCGGCGAGGTCTTGTTGATGTCCATGCGGGAGGCTTCCGGAATCACCTCCACCTGGGCGATGCCGGTCGGGAATTCCATCGAGAGAACCGGCATGGCGGGTGAGTAATAACGGGAGAAGCCGCCCGGCAGGGGCGCCAGCGGACCCCAGGAAACGTAGAGGATGGCGCGGTCCAGGGCGCCGGTGGCCAGGTAGTAGGCTTTCAGGCCGTCCACGGCGGTGGAAGTGCGTTCCGTTTCGCCCTGGATGGTGGTGGCCAGCGAGAGCGCGATCGCCGAGAGCGCGGCCGCCAGCCACAGCACGGCCAGGAGGGCGCCTCCGCCCCGGGAGCGCCCGCGCGGAAGCGGCGGGGGTACGGGAGCCGGCAGGGCGCCTTGAGAACGCGCGCCGCAATCAGTAGTCGACATAGTCGAAAATCGGGAAGCGGTCCACGCGCAGGGGAGCCGTGACCGCCACAGGGCGCAGGTTGGTGTTTTCGTCCTCCCGCGGGGCCATGTCGATCCGCACGGCCCGCGGCCACACGGCCCGGGTCCAGGCCGGCTGCCAGGTGTTGGGCGCAGGTCCGGCGGGCGGAGTCAGGTAGTAGAAGCGGCAGAAGGCCAGCCGGTCGGCCAGGACGAAGGAGCCGGGGCCGACGGCGATGGGCCGAAACAGGGCCACCGGCGTATTCGAGAGCGGGTCGAGACGCCGGCCCATGCAGAACCGCCCGGCGCTGGCGGGCCCGGTGTAGATGTGCTCGTTCACCACCAGCCGCACGCCCTCGCCGTCGTCGCGCGGGATCACCTGGAACTCCAGGATGCGCGGGTACCCGCGCGAGGCCTCCTGCAGCGAATAACTCGAAACAAAGCGCATGGACTGCGGCTCGCCGTGAAAGAACGGTGCTTTGTCTCCGGGCGCTCCGGGCCCGGGCTGCATCAGGGCGATGACCGGCATGAACCCGGCAATCTGCTGTTCCAGCACCCGCTGCGCGCCGGTCACCCGGCGGTTCGATATCAGTCTCCGGTTGGTCCGGTCCAGCGCGCTCAGCCCGATGCGCATGGCGGTGAGCATTCCCACGGCCACCAGGCTGAGCAGAGAGACGGCGATCAGCACCTCCATGAGGGTGATACCGGACTGGCGCCCGCGCCTCATGGAAACCGCACCCTCCGAAAGCCCTCCAGGGTGAAGGTGCGGCGCTCCTCGCCGGACATCCACCACACTTCCAGCTCGATCCGCTCCAGCGCCTGCGGCCGGCTGGCCCCGGCCGGCGGCGTCTCGAAAGGCGTCACCCGCGCGCGCCAGCCGCCCTTCGCGCCGCCCAGCAGCACGGGTTCGAATTCGCCTTGGAGGACGCTGAACCTGGGCAGCGTGAGGTCCACCAGCAGGGCATCCATGCGCGCCCGGGCCACCAGCACGACCCGGTCGTAACCGGTCAGCCGCGAGGCATTGCGGAGCGAACCGGAGATGCCGGAAAGCATGCCGACCACGGCCAGCCCCATGATGGTGGAGGCCACCAGGATCTCGAGGAGGGTGAAGCCGCGCCGGTTCATTCCGTCTCCGGCGAGCGGATTTCGGGGACTCCGGTGATGGGGTCCACCTGCACGGTGCGCCGAACGCCGCGGCGGTTCCGCAACTCCACGCCCAGGCGCGGCGCCACCCCTCCCGGCAGCACGATGAAGCGGCGCGGTCCCTGGATTTCCACGGGCAGCGCGGGAAGCACGGCCGCGATGCGCACGCCTTCGGGCAATTCCAGCTGCCGCCGGAAGCCGGGCTCGGTGGACTCGATCCACATGCGGTTCTCGGAAGGCAGGACTGAGATCTCCACCGCCTGCTGCCGCCGCTCGGCGCGGTTTAAGGCCCCGTTCAGGAAGGTGGCGACGGCATCGCAGGCCGAGGAGAGGCGCAGGGTGTCGATACCGGAGGAGATGGCCGGAAAGGAGATTCCGGCCAGCAGGCTGACGATGCCCACCACCACCATCATCTCGACCAGGGTGACGCCGCGGCGGCCGGGCTGGCGATGGAGCCTGCTCACTGCGACTTCCAGCTCACGATGTCGGCGTTGATGCCCTCGCCGCCGGCCTGCCCGTCGGCCCCGTAGCTGACGATATCGGGCTCGTCGCCGTGCTCGCCCGGGTAGCGGTAGACGTACGGCCGGCCCCAGGGGTCGGCGGGCACGTCCTGCCCCAGGTACGGTCCCTGCCACTGGTTCACGTTTTCGGGCCGGGCGCGCAGCGCCGCGAGTCCCTGCTCGGTGGTCGGAAAGACGCCCGTGTCCAGTTTGTATTGGCCCAGCGCCCCGCGGAAATTGTTGATCTGGACCCGCGCCGCGGTGACGCGCGCCTTGTCGCTCTGCCGGAACATGCTGGGGCCCACCAGGGCCGCGAACAGGGCGATGATGGTGACCACGACCAGCATTTCGATCAGGGTCACGCCGGCCTGTCTTCTGCGTTTGCGTTCGTTCATCTCTACACCGTCACTTCGTTGATGCTGGTGATGGCCAGGAGCATGCTGAGCACCAGGGCGCCCACCAGCAGACCCATTGTGAGAATGATCAGGGGCTCGAACAAAGAGGTGAAGCGCTTGATGGCCGCGCGGGTGTCGGCCTCGTAGATGTCGGCCATCTGGGCGAACATCTGATCCAGCCGCCCGGTTTCCTCGCCCACCGTCAACAGGTGCGCCGCCAGGGGCGGGAAGACGCCGGTCTTTCGAACCGGAGCGGCAATGCCTTCGCCCCGCTTGACTCCCTGGGCCACGGTTTCGAGCGACCCGGCGATCTTGCGATTGTTCAGGATGGCGCCGGCGATGCCGATGGACTGCACCAGCGGCACGGTGTTCGCCACCAGGGTCGCCATGGCGCGGGCGAAACGCGCCGTCTCGGCCTTCAGGAGCGCGTCTCCCAGCAGGGGCAGTCGCAGGCGCAGCCCGTCCCACCACAAACGGCCCGCCCGGGTGGAGATGTAGAACCGCAAGGCCGCGAAGACCGCGGCGCCGGCCAGCGCCGCAATCCACCACCAGGCGCGCACGATGCGGCTGGTCTCCAGCATGATTTTGGTGGGCAGCGGGATCTGCATGCGCGACTCCTGGAAGACGGCGGCGAAGCGCGGCACCACGAAATTCATCAGCAGCAGCACCGAGCCCAGGCCCACCAATACCAGCAGCGCCGGGTAGATCATGGAGGAGATGATGTAGCCGCGCAGCTCGTCCCGGGAGCGCTCGAATTCCGCCAGCCGCTCGAAAACGCCGGCTAGGCTGCCCCCGGCTTCCCCCGCCCGCACCATGTTCACGTACAACTCGCCGAAGTATTGCGGGTGCTGGGCCAGGGAGTCGGCCAGCGAGCGGCCGGCCTTCAGAATCCGCAAGACGTCCTGCACCACCGCGCGGAAGACCGGCCGCTCGCTCAGCTCGCTGGTGATCGAAAGCGCGCGGTCCACCGGCACGCCGGCGTTCAGCAGGGTGGAAAGTTCCTGGGTAAAAAACAGGACGTCGCGGCGCTTGCCCATGCGAAAAGCGGGCAGGCGCAGCTCAAACCCCTTCTTCTGCTCCAAGCCGACGTAGACCGGAGTCAGTCCCTGGCGGCGCAGTTCGCGGGCCACGCTCCGGTCGTTGTCGGCCGTGAAACTGCCGCTGCGCAGCTTGCCGTCCGCGGCCACGGCTTTGAAGAAGTAGGTGGCCATCAGAATTCCTGGGTGACCCGCATGACCTCTTCGGCGGTGGTGATGCCCTTCCGGACCTTCATCCAGCCGTCTTCGCGCAGCGTGCGCATGCCGGAGCGCCGCGCGGCCAGCGTGACTTGCGAGGCGTCCGCACCGGACATGATCAGGGTGCGCTGCTCCTCGTTCATCTCCATCAGCTCGAAGATGCCGATCCGGCCGGAATAGCCGGTGCCCGAGCAGCGCTCGCAGCCGTCCCCGCGGTAGCAATCGACCGGCTCGCCGTCCGGCGCCATGCGCCTGCCCGCCGGCGCCCGGCAATGCCGGCAGATGACGCGCACCAGCCGCTGCGCCAGAACGCCCACCAGCGAGGAAGTGAGCAGGTAGTTTTCCACCCCCATATCGGCCAGGCGGGTGATGGCGCTGGGCGCGTCGTTGGTGTGCAGGGTCGAGTACACGAAGTGGCCGGTAAGCGCGGCCCGGATGGCGATATCGGCGGTCTCGCGGTCGCGGATCTCGCCCACCATGATCACGTCCGGATCCTGGCGCACGATGTGGCGCAGGCCGGAAGCGAAGGTCAGCCCGATCTGCGGATTGACGTGGATCTGGTTGATGCCGTCCATCTGGTACTCGACGGGGTCCTCGATGGTGATGATCTTCTTGTCCGGGATATTGATTCGCTTGAGCGCCGAGTACAGGGTAGTGGACTTGCCGCTGCCCGTGGGTCCGGTGACCAGGAAAATGCCGTGGGGCAGCGAGGTGAAGTGCTCCATGCGGGCCAGCATGTGCTCGTCGAAGCCCAGCCGCTTCAGGTCGTACAACTCTTCCTGGGAGCGGTCCAGCAGGCGCATTACCACGCTTTCGCCGTAAAGGGTGGGCAGCGTGGAGACACGCAGGTCCACCTCGCGGCCCAGGGTCTTGATCTTGATGCGACCGTCCTGCGGCAGGCGCCGCTCGGCGATGTTCAGCTTGGCCATGAGCTTGACCCGCGAGATGATGGCGGCTTTCATTTCCCGGGGCGGCGGTTCCTGGTTGAAGAGCACGCCGTCCACCCGGTAGCGGACGCGGAACTCGCGCTCGAAGGGCTCGATGTGGATGTCGCTGGCCCGCTTCTCCACGGCCTGGGCGATCATGGTGTTGACCAGGCGGATGACCGGGGCCTCGCTGGCCATGTCCCGCAGTTGCTCGAGGTCCTCGCCGCCCGCCCCCGCCTCCAGATCGGATTCGGCCGCCTGCTGCGCCTCGCCGTAGTACTTGTTGAGTGCGTCCAGGATCTCCTGGTCGGCGGCCAGTGCGGTCTTGATCTTCAGGCCGGTAAAGCCGCGCAGCGCCGAGATGGTCTCGAAGTCCAGCGGGTCGGCCATGGCCACAATGAGGGTGGAGTCCTCCAGGGCGGCCGGAATGAAGCGGCACTGGCGCATGAAGGCGGGCGCAAGGCCGTCGATCTCCGGGGCCGCGGGCGGCGGGGAATCCAGGGCCAGGAGCGGGATGGAGAGCTGCTGGGACAGCGCGGCCAGCACGTCGCGCATGGCGATGAACCCCAGGTCCACCAGGATTTTGCCGATCTTATCGCCGCGCTCCTTCTGCAGCTCCAGGGCGCGATCGAGATCCTCCGGCTGGATCTGCCGGCGCTCGATCAACATTTCGCCCAGGCGCATCAGAACTCCCGCACCTTCAGGACGGCCTCCGGGGTGGCGCGGCCCGCCTGCAGATCGATCAGCTTGCGGCGCTCGCCCTGCATCAGCACCTGGCTGGGCAGCCCCGAGGTATCCTCCCAGCCGAAATAGAAGAGCGAGACGGCCAGGGCGATCTGCTCGTTGGCCGGCACATCGTCCAGCGTCGCCGCCATGCCCACCAGGCTTTCCCGCATGTGCTGCTTGAGCACCGGCAGGCGTTGGAGCTTCCTGGCATGCACTTTGACGACGTCTTCCTTGGGGATGGTCTGGCGGAAGGGGCTGACGGTAGGGGTGGAAACCAGGTTGACCTGGGCCGTGAAGACGGCGCCGTAGCCTTCCAGGTATACGCCGCTGGTGTTCACCATGAGCCAGAAGGGGTCGTCGCGGGTGACGCTCTCGATGCGGTCGTCGAATTTGTGCTCCAGGTCGATGAAGACGCTGCGCTTGATGGCGCCGGCGTGCAGCAGGGCCGCCATCGCGGCCACGGCCGGCAGCAGCCGTCTCATTGCCGCACCTCGCGTCCGGCCAGGGCCATATAGGTGACGTTCAGCCGCTTCTTGAGGACGTCGACGTACTCCTCGACCGCCAGGCGGTCGGCCTGGCGCTGGAAGGCGTAGCGCTTTTCGGCCGCGGCCAGCAGCTGCGCCGTGCGTTTGGCCTGGCGCTCCTCGCTGGCCGCCACCGCCCGGGCGACCTCCTGGACGATCTCGGCCCGCAGTTGGGCCGGGTCGAACGCGTTCTGAACGGTAACGGGCGCCGGGGGCGGCAGCGGCCGGTACAGGATGGCCAGCACCATGCCGGCGGCGATCGCCACCTGCAGCCACGCAAAGCGCAGCCAGCCGCGCCACACCGGCGGTTCGAAGATCTTGTCGGAGACGAAGGCGATACGGCGCGGGATCTCTTCCTCGGGAAACGCCAGCAAGGCCGACCGGGTGGCCTGCAACCGTTCCAGTTCCACCCCGCAGCTCAGGCACGTCTTCAGGTGGCGTTCCACCTCCTCGCGCTCGCCGGCCTTCAGCTCATTCAGAAGGTAATCCCGCAGGTCATGCGGTGAACACGTCATTTCTCACCCCGCTCTTTCACCGGAGCCAGTTCGGCTTTCATCACGTCCAGCGCGGTGTACACCCGGGACTTCACGGTGGACACCGGGCAGGAGAGGATCTCGGCCATCTCCTCGAACTTGAAGCCCTGGTAGATCTTCAGAACCACCGCCTCGCGCTGTTCGGGGGAAAGGCGCCCGAGCGCTCCGTTGACGGCGAGGGACAATTCGAGGGGAAAGACCTCGGCCGCCCGGTTCAGGGGCAGCTCCTCGGTTTCCGGCCGGTTTTTGCGAAACATAGAATAGGCCTCATTGTGCGCAATCCGGAAAAGCCAGGCCGGAAAGCGCGCCGGATCCTCGAGTTTTCTCAGGTTCTGATAGGCTTTCAGGAACACGTCCTGGGTCAGGTCGAGGGCGTCCTCGCGGTTGCCGACCATGCGCAGCAGATAGTTGAAGACACGTTTTTCCCAACGGGAGATGAGGAAGTTGTAGCCCTCCACATCTCCCCGGCGTGCCTTCCGGATGAGGTCGGCATCCTCGACGGCCCGAAAGATCAAATTCCGGCTCCTTGCAGAAAGACGCGGGCAGATCGAAAAAAGTCTGACGCGTAATCCTTTAGTGTAGCGGGCGCCCGCACGGCGCGTCCCGCGTCCCGCCGCCGGATCCAGCCTCCGCCGGGGGCCCGAAAGACTCCCGCAACCCCTGAATTTTCAACTTGTAACGCCAGAATTAACACGGCTGCTGCCGCCTCTTTTCGTAGACTTGGGGTGTTCTGGGCGGAATCCTATGAAAAGAACTTACGTTTTCTACGCCAAGAGTGTCGCCATTGCGGCGGCGCTGCCGTTTCTGGTTTACGCCTTTGCCTCCGGGCCCGAGCCGGGCCATACCGGGGCGCCGGGTGAAAAAGGGACCTGCACCGCCTGCCATGCCGGCACGGCGAATTCGGGGCCCGGCAGCGTGCGGGTGGAGTTTCCCGGCGGTGAAAACTACACCCCGGGCGCCACTCAGCGGCTGCGCGTGGTGGTTTCGGACCCCGACCAGGTGCGCTGGGGCTTTCAACTTACCGCCCGCCGGGCGGCGGACGCCGCCTCGCAGGCCGGGTCATTCACTCCGGCGGATGCGAACAGCCAGGTGATCTGCGCGGACTCGGGCCTGAATCAGCAAACCTGCTCGGCCGCCACTCCGCTTCAGTACATCGAGCACACCCAGGCCGGAACCCGCAGCGGAACACGCCAGTCGGCCGCCTTCGAGTTCGATTGGACTCCACCTTCCACCGACGTGGGAAACATCGTGATCTACGTGGCGGGCAACGCCGCCAATGGCAACAATTTCAACAGCGGCGACCGCATCTACACACGCAGCTACACGCTTGCTCCGCAGGCCGCAAGCCAGAAGCCCTCGATTTCCGCGGAAGGCGGGGTGGTGAACGGCGCCACGTTCCAGCCCGGCATCGCGGCCGGAAGCTGGGTCACCATCAAGGGGTCCAATTTTGGAAGCAATACCCGGGTGTGGCAAGCCGATGAAATCGTCAACGGGAAACTGCCGACCTCGTTGGACGGAGTCAGCGTGACCATCAACGGGAAACCGGCCTCGGTGTACTACATCTCTCCGGGGCAGATCAACGTGCAGGCTCCCTCGGACGACAGCACCGGCCCGGTGCCGGTGGAAGTCACTGTCAACGGGGTGAAGAGCGACGCCGTGATGGGCAACCTGCAGCGCTTCTCGCCGGGCTTCTTCCCCTGGCCGGGCAACCAGGCGGTGGCGACCGACGCGAACTTCAACTGGCGCGCCAAGGCCGACACCTTCCCGGGCGTGACCACCACGCCGGCCAAGCCGGGAGAGGTCATCATCCTGTGGGGCACCGGTTTCGGGCCGACGAATCCCGCGATTCCCGCCGGGCAGGTGGTCGACCAGGCGACGACGCTCGCCGAGGCGCCGGTGATCCGGGTCGGCGGGCAGACGGCGGAGTTTCTCGGCGGCGCTCTGACGCAGGGCTCGGCCGGGCTCTACCAGATCGTCATCCGGATTCCGGAGTCGGCGCCGGACGGGGACCTGCCCGTGGTGGCCGAGGTCGGTGGCGTGCGGTCGCCGGAGAACATCGTGATCACAGTAAGGAGATAACGCACATGCGAACAACGTTCCAGTTGCTGCTCTGGGCGGCTATTCCCGCGGTCCTGCTGGGCCGCAGCACCGGCCCGCCCGTCATGCGAACCGGCGCCCCCGTTGACGGCGGGCTCAACTGCACCGCCTGCCACCGCGGCATGGCCGTCAACGAAGGGCCGGGCAAGGTGACCATCAACGCCTCCGGGTATCATCCCGGGCGCCGGCAAACCATCCGGGTCATCGTGGAGGATCCGGCCGCGCTGCGCTGGGGTTTCCAGTTGACGGCCCGCCTGGCCAGCGATGAAACCAAGCCGGCCGGAGCCTTCACCGCCAATGCCGGCACCCTGGTGCGCTGCCCTCCGGACAACCGCTTCGTGCCGGCTGGGGACATGAACGGGTGCGGCGGCGCCCCGGAATTCGCCAGCCACTCGGCCGCGGCCACGGCTCCGGGCACTTCGGGCCGCCGGGAGTTCGAGGTCGAGTGGACGGCCCCGGCCAACAATGTCGGCGACGTGGTCTTCTACGCGGCCGGCAATGCCGCCAACAATGACGGCACCAACGCCGGAGACCACATCTACACCGCCATGCGCAGAGTCGAGGCCGAGCCCTGCGAGGATTCGGGCACACCCAGCGTCAGCGGGGTGGGCGACGCGGCCGCCGGCAAGGCCTTGATCTCCTCCAACACCATCATTTCCCTGTACGGCAGTTCGTTCGCGGATTCCAGCGACAAGTACGGCGCCCGGAAGACCGACCTGGTGGAGGGCAAGGTCCCGACCCAGCTGGCCTGCGTGGCGGTGGAGGTCGACGGCAAGCGCGCGCCGGTGTTCTACGTGCAGAACAACCAGATCAACGCGCAGGCGCCCTTCCTGCTGGGCGGAGGTCCCGTGGAGGTGCGGGTGATCCGCGACCCGGGCGGGCGCAACGAGAAGCGCAGCGCGCCGTTCCGGATCGACATCCAGCAATACTCGCCGGCCTTCTTCACCTTCGACGGCCGGGCCCTGGCGGCGCGGAACGCCTCGAGCAACTACTCCATCGTGGCTAATCCCTCGGTGGTCCCGAGCGGAGTTCCCGCCAAGCCGGGTGACGTAGTGGTGCTCTACGGGACGGGCTTCGGCTTCACCGAGCCGGTCTACCAGCCGGGCGAGTTTCCCTGGGACCTCGCTCCGCTGCGCGATCCCTACACGATCCGGATCGGCGGCACGACCCTGGCACGGGAGAACATACTCTATGCCGGACTCTCGGCGGAGGCCCCGGGCTTCTACCAGTTCAACCTCAGGCTTCCCGACTCGGTCCCGGACGGCGACGTTCCCGTAGTGCTGAGCGTCGGCGGGCTGGAAACGCAGAGCGGGGCGTACCTGCCGGTGAAGAGGTAGAGAGCACGCCTTCAGCTCTCAGTCACCGGCTGTCAGCCGTCGGGAAAGGGACCGGACCTGGCGGCTGATGGCCGGCGGCTGACGACTTATAATTAACCCATGGCCGATTTCGACAAAGCGCGCGCGCTGATTCGCGAGTTCAAGGGCGATTCCTATGCTCATGGGTTCGGGGTGCTTTCCAGGGTGGGGCCGTTCGCGGCCGCCTTGGGACAGAAGGCCCTGCTGGTGCGGGATGTGTTTCCGGGCGGCGAGCCGCATGGCGCCTGCATCACGGGAGCCCTGGCTCAGAGCGGCGTGGAAGTGCTGAAAGTGGTTGACGGGGCGCGGCCCAACTGTCCCCGAGAGGACCTGTCGCGCATCGCGGGCGAGATCCAGGCGGCGCAGCCCGATGTGATCGTGAGCTTCGGAGGGGGCAGCACCATCGACGCCGCCAAGGCCGCCGAAGTGCTCCGCACGCTGGGCGGCACGATCGACGATTATTTCGGGACCGGGCTGGTGACCAAGGGGCTGGCCGCCGGCGGGAAGAAACTCCACCCGCACGTGGCCATTCAGACCGCCGCCAGTTCCAGCGCCCATCTGACCAAGTACTCCAACATCACCGATCTGGCGACCGGGCAGAAGAAGCTGATCGTGGACGAAGCCATCGTGCCCGCCCGGGCCATCTTCGACTACGGGGTCACTACCGGCGCGCCCGCTTCGCTTACCATCGACGGCGGGCTCGACGGTATCGCGCACTCGCTGGAAGTGCTCTATGGCGCGATCGGCAAGCCGTACTACGGCCGCATGCGGGAGGTGGCGCGGACCGGCATCGGCCTGGTGCTGCGGTACCTGCCCGAGGTCCTGAAGGAGCCGGCCAACCTGGAGGGCCGCGAAGGCCTCGGCCTGGCCACCGACCTGGGCGGCTACGCCATCATGCTGGGCGGCACCAACGGCGGGCACCTGACCAGCTTTTCCCTTATTGACATCCTGAGCCACGGACGGGCCTGCGCGATGTTGAACCCCTACTACACGGTGTTCTTCGCGCCTGCCATCGAGGAGCCGCTGCAGCTGGTGGCCGAGGTGTGCGGCATCGACGCCCGGAACCTGCACGGGCGCGACCTGGGGATGGCGGTGGCCGAGGCGCTGCTGGCGTTCCAGGTCAAGGTTGGCGTGCCCACCCGCCTGGGGGACGTGCCGGGCTTCACCCCGGCACACATCACCCGCGCGCTGGCGGCGGCCAAGGATCCCCAGTTGAAGATGAAGCTGGAGAACATGCCGGTCCCGCTGACGGCGGCCATGATCGACGATTACATGGGGCCGGTGCTGGAAGCGGCCAGGACGGGCAACCTCAGCCTGATCCGCAACGTGAACTGACCGCTCTCTTCGGGGGACCGGGCGTGCCGCGGCCGGGAACGCGAGGAGAGATCCAGCAGCTTTCGGTCGCGGCTCGGAAACGGCTCGCCGGATTTGCTCACCTTGGGCTGCAAGCCCACGGGCCGCTCGGCCGCAACCCACGGTTCATGCGGGAGGGGACGCCTTCCGGCCCAGCACCTCGGCCACGGCCTCGGCGAACTTTCGCGCGGTGTAGGGCTTCTGGATGAAGCCGTCCGCGCTTCCCATGGCGCAGAGACGCTCGGCTTCAGCCTGGTCGTGCCCGCTGGTTACCAGCACCTTCACGCTCTGCTTCTTCTCCTTGATGGTTCGCAGCGTCTCGCCGCCGTTGATTCCGGGCATGATCACGTCCAGCACCACCAGGCCGATATCGGCGTGCTGTTCGAGCAGGGAGAGCGCCTCCCGTCCTCCGGGCGCGGTGATCACCCGGTAGCCTCGCCGCTTGAGCACGTTCTGCATGAACTCGCGCACCGAAGGCTCGTCGTCCACGACCATGATGCCGGCGGCGCTGCGCGCTCCCCTGACGGCAGGCGGGACGCCGGTTTCGAGCGCGGGCAGCAGGATCCGGAACGAGGACCCTTTCCCCGGCTCGCTGTGAACCTCCACCGCCCCCCGGTAGGAATGCACGATGCCGGCGACGGCCGGGAGGCCCAGCCCGCGGCCGAAGAACTTGGTCGTGAAAAAAGGTTCGAAGAGCCGGGATTTGGTGGCCTCCGTCATACCGCAGCCGTTGTCGTCCACCTGCAGCGCGACGTAGGAGCCCGGTTCGACACCAGGTTGATAGCGGCCGGCCTGCGCCGGATCCAGGGTCAGGGAGGAGGCGCTGATGGATATTATGCCGCCGGCGGCTTCCCCGATCGCTTCGGCTGCGTTGATCACCAGGTTGACCACGATCTGCTGGATCTGGCCCAGGTCGGCCTCGACCTCAGGCGCTGAGCCGGCCGGCTCAAGCTGCAGAGCGATCGACTTCGGCACTGTCAGGCGGAGCAGGTCCTGCATCCGGAGCAGCATGCCGCCCAGGTCGATCCGCTGCACCATGAAACGCCCCTTGCCGGCATAGGCGAGAAGCTGGCGGGTGAGGTCGGCCGCCTTTTCGGCGCTGTGGATAATAGCCTCCACCTTGTCTCTGGCCGGCCAGGGCACCTCGTCCTGCAGCAGGCTGGCATTGCCCAGGACCCCGGTTAGCAGGTTGTTGAAGTCATGGGCCACGCCGCCGGCCAGCAGCCCGATGCTTTCGAGCTTCTGCGCGTTGTACTGGGCCTCTTCGCTGGCCCGCCGCTCGGTCACGTCCATGCTGGTGCCGAGCAGGCGCACGGCATTGCCCTGCCCGTCGTGGAACACCGAGACCCTGGCGCCGATCCAGTGAACGCTTCCATCCGGCCAGACGACACGGAACTCGGCCTGCCCCGGGCGCCGGGCCTCCAGGGCGGTTCTCAACTGGCGCCGCACCCGTTCCCGGTCGTCCGGATGCACGAGTTCGATCCACTCTTCGAAGTTGAAGGTGCGCTCGGATGGTTCCAGGCCGTAGAGCCGGAAGAACTGTTCGGAGAAGCGGGCGCGGTTGGCGGGGATATTCCAGTCGGCGATACCCAGGCCGGCGACCTTCTGCGCGAGCTGCAGCCATTCCTCGCGGTCGCGCAGGGTTTCCTCCATCTGGCGACGCTCGAGAATCTCGGCCTGCAGCTGCCGGTTGGCGTCGGTCAGTTCCGCGGTGCGCTCGCGCACGCGCGCCTCCAGTTCCGCCCGGGCCTGCTGCAGCGCGTCCCGCTGCTCCCGCAAGGCGCTTTCGATCAGCTCGCGTTCCCGAATGTTGGTCAGCCAGCGATCCACTTCGCGCCCGGCCGGGTTGTCATTCAGGAACTCCTCGGCGGGGACGTAGTAGAAATTGCGGCACAGCGTTCCACGGTAGATCACGATGGGATGCGTGCGGATGACGTCCAGAATCACCTGCGGGGGGAAGAGCCGCGAGTTGTACTGGCACAGCGCGAAACAGTCGGTCTCCGCCATGGCGCGGGTGAGCCGGCTCTCGTACTCCATCCAGCGTTCCATCCCCGGCGCGCCGCGCAGCACCCATTCCGTTTCGCCGGTCCCTCGCAGGGATCCGAAGCCCTGCGCTTTGGCCTCCGCGGCCGCCTCCCGCCAGAAAGTGAACATCCATTCGGGATCGAAGCGGCCGTTGCGAAGGTAGGCGTCTTTCTTGGTCAGGACCACCAGGGCGCCCGAGCGCAAGGCAGCCTCTACGTCCACGCCGGCCTGGCGCAAGCGCCCGTGAAGGCCGGACACATGGTGGTCGTCGGCGATATAGACGCACTTTTCCCTGCGCTCCAGGCCTATCCGGATGAAGGGGATTGCGACCGCGTACTGCTCGTCCTCGGTCTCGTAGATCGAGCACAAGTGATCGTGCGCGCCGAGCTGCTCGAGCGCGGCGAGAAGGGAAGGCTCCGGCGCGGCACACGGCATATCCAGTTTCCTCCTGCGTGACCACCCACGCCCGGGTGACGAGTGTAGCATAACCTCCGCCCGCCCGGCCGGTGAAGGACCGTACAGCGGCCTGCGTCTTGCTCTGGAGAAGAGTAAGCCAGGCGTCAGTCGGAGCGGGCATTTGCCGGCAGCCGCCGGGCTGGGAGGGTTCGGAATGCGCCGAGGGAGCCAGGACCCGTATCTGAGATTAATCGCGGCTCTAATCAGCCTGGGCGCGCGTTTGTGGGCGCAGGCTCCGCCGCTCGAAGAGGCCGCCGCCCGCGGCCGGGAGGTACGCTACTTTCAGATCCAGCCGGTTTCGCTCAAAGGCTTCACTCGGAGGCAGATCGCGCTTCTCGAGAAGCTGAACCGTGCCGACCGCCGGCACCTGCGGCGCCTGCCCGCCCTGATCGTGCCCGACCGGTGGGATCTCGACGAACTGGCTTACTCCCCCCTGCCGGAGTTCTCCTCGTGGGCGGCCGGACATGAAAAAGCGCTGGTCGTCGATCTGGCCGCCCAGGTCTTCGGCGGCTACGAATGCGGGCAGCTGGTGCGCTGGGGTCCGGTGAGCTCCGGAAGCGAGGAAAGTCCCACCCCCGAAGGGCTGTTCCACCTGAGCTGGCGCTCGCCCGAGCGGCGCAGCAGCATCAACCAGGACTGGCTGATGCGCTGGTACTTCAATTTCGAGCCCCGGCGCGGGCTGGCGCTGCACCAGCATCCCCTGCCGGGCCGGCCCGCCAGCCATGCCTGTATCCGCCTGCTGGATCGCGACGCCATCTGGCTCTACCGCTGGGGTGAAGAGGGAGGCAGCCGGGCAGGCACACCGGTCCTGATCCTGGGCAGCTACGATTTCCAGTCGCCGGGTCCCTGGCTCCGGCCGGAGTGGTGGCAGGCGTCGATTCAGCTTCCGGAAGCGCCGCGGCCCGGAGATTGAAGCCCGGCCGCCTGCACGGCGGGCCCGGACCGGAGGAACTTCGAACCGCGCAGCCACTCCGGCTGCGGATAGTACGCGAAAACCGGCGCTCCGCCGCGAATGGTATCGATGAGCGGGCGTGCTGCCGCCGTGCGCACGGCAGGGCAGCCCCAGCTCCGCCCGATCCGTCCCATGCGGCGCCCCAGCTGGCTGTTGACGTAGCCGGCGCCATGGACTACGATGGCCCGCTCCATGGCCCGGTCGTTGATGCCGGGTTCCAGGCCTTCCAGCCGCAGCGAATATCCGTTCCGCCCGTAGTAGCTGCCGGCGGTGACGAACAGGCCCAGGCTGGACATCCGGCTTCCCGGCTGGTTGGAGAAGCGTACGGCCAGATTCTGTCCGCTGTTCTTTCCGTGAGCCACCAGTTCTTCGAACAGGAGGCGGTTGCGCTCCAGGTCGAAGGTCCACAGGCGCGGCTCGGTGGAGGGCCGGCTGTAGTCGATCAGAACCAGAAGATCGGAGCGGACCGGCGCGCCGCTGTTACGGAGCGAGTCCAAGGCTGTCAACGCCGTGCGCAGGGCCGCGGGTTGGACGCGGGGAGCCGCGTCGAGCAGTCTCCGGAAGCGCGTTTCCGGGCCGGCCGGCTCCAGGGAACCGCCGGGCAGGGGCGGAAAAGCCATAAGGCCGGACAAAAGCAGGATAAAGAAAGACTTCCTGAGGAACACGGTAAATCCAAACTTCCCAAGAATGTACTGTTTCTTACATTATACCGTCGAAAGCGGGAAGGCTGAAGCGAGACCGGCCCGCATAACCCGGCACGAGCCCGGCGGCGAGCGGGAGTGCCCCCTGGGTCTCTGAACGCCATTTCCGGGCCGCGTTTTCAGCTGTCCAATTTCTCTCCCGCCGCTCCCGGCACCCTGGAGGCGGCGGAGCGGGCCGAGCGCGGCCGCTTCCTCCGGTTGCGGCTCGATCTACACGGTTCTGCCGTTTTGG
This sequence comes from Bryobacterales bacterium, assembly GCA_020852755.1. Taxonomy (GTDB): domain Bacteria; phylum Acidobacteriota; class Terriglobia; order Bryobacterales; family Bryobacteraceae; genus JADZAF01. The sequence goes on along the minus strand of JADZAF010000231.1, from coordinate 7 downwards.
GCCGGAG